>JAUIDW010000009.1 GCA_030428395.1 bacterium
CGTGTTCGACCCGTTCTTCACGCGCAGCGAGGGCACCGGGCTCGGGCTGTCGGTCTCCTACCAGATCGCGCGGGCCCACGGCGGCGACCTGTCGGTCGCCGAGGCGCCCGGGGGCGGCGCGCGCTTCGCCCTGCGCCTGCCCCTCGACGACGGGGCGACGGAGGACGGCGCATGAAGGGCCAGCCGCGGGTCCTGCTCGTCGAGGACGAGGAGTTCGTGCGCGAGTCGATGATCGCGATCCTGGCCGAGGAGGGGTTCGAGGTGCGCCCCGCCCCGGACGTGCCCGCCGCGCGCGAGGCGTTCGCCCGCGAGCCGGTCGACGTCGTGCTGACCGACCTGCGCCTGCCGGGCGCGGACGGGATGGAGCTCGTCTCCGACCCGGCGATCGCGGCCTCGGCGGCGCCCGTGATCGTGATCACCGGCCACGGCACGGTCGACGACGCCGTGCAGGCCATGCGCGCGGGGGCCTTCGACTTCCTCCAGAAGCCCGTCGCGCCCGAGCAGCTGGTGCTCGCGGTGCGCCGGGCGCTCGAGCACGGTCGCCTGCGCGACGAGGTGGACCGGCTGCGGAGCGCCGCGCGGCGCGGGCGCGACGAGCGCGCCCTCGTCGGCGACTCGGCGGCGATGGCGGAGGTGCGCCGGCACATCGAGCGCGTCGCGGCGACGGACGCGACCGTGCTGGTGTCCGGCGAGAGCGGCACGGGCAAGGAGCTCGTCGCCGCGGAGGTGCACCGGCTCAGCGCGCGCGGGGACGGGCCGCTCGTCCTCGTCAACTGTGCGGCGGTGCCGCCGTCGCTGTTCGAGAGCGAGTTCTTCGGCCACCGCCGCGGCGCCTTCAGCGGCGCCTACGCGGACCGCACCGGACGCTTCGCGGAGGCCGCCGGGGGGACGCTCGTGCTCGACGAGGTCCACACGCTGCCCGGCGAGGTGCAGGCCAAGCTGCTGCGCGTGCTCGAGACCGGCGAGTACCAGATGGTGGGGGAGTCGCGCACGCGCGTCGTGGACGTCCGCATCGTGGCCGTCACGAACGCCGACCTCGCGGGGCTCGTGGAGAAGGGCGAGTTCCGCTCCGACCTCTTCTTCCGCCTCGACGTGTTCCCGATCCAGGTCCCGTCGCTGCGCGAGCACCCCGAGGACATCCCCGCGATCGCGCGCGAGCTGTTCGCGCGCGCGCGGGCGCGCGTCGGCTCGGCCGGCGTGCCGGAGGGGGTGGCCGACGACGAGGCGCTGGGCGTCCTGAGCGCCTACGACTGGCCGGGGAACGTGCGCGAGCTGCGCAACGTGCTCGAGCGCGCCTCCATCCTGGCCGCCCCCGGCGGGCGCGTCGACGCCGACATGCTGCGCGGGCTGCTCGGGCCGGGGCGTCGCCGGGAGCCCGCGCCGGACGGCGACTTCGACCTGCGCCGCAAGCTCGAGCGCGCGGAGCGGCGCTTCCTCGAGGACGCGCTCGAGGCGGCCGGCGGCAGCAAGAAGGAAGCGGCGCGGCTGCTGGGCGTCGACCCCAAGAACCTGAGCTACTACCTGCGCAAGCACGGCCTGACGGACGGTCCGCGGTGACCGTGTGCGCGCGCTGGGCGCCCCGGTGCGCGCCGCTGGTGGCGGCGCTCGCCGCGGCCTGCGGGGGCCCCGACGACGGAGCGGCCCCGGCGTCGCAGCCTCCGGCCGAGCGGACGCCGGCGCGGGGGGCGCGCCCGTTCGCCGCCCGCTTCCAGGACGCCACGGCGGCCGCGGGGCTGGACTTCGTCCACCGCACGGGCGCCTTCGGCGAGAAGTGGCTGCCCGAGACCATGGGCGCGGGGGCCTGCCTGTTCGACGCCGACGGCGACGGGGCGCTCGACCTCTTCCTGGTCGGCGGCGCGCGCTGGCCGGACCGCGAGGGCGACGCGGCGAGCCGCTGCGCGCTGTACCGCGGCCGCGGCGACGGCACCTTCGCCGCGGCGGACGCGGGCGTCGAGCTCGCCGGGTACGGGATGGGCTGCGCCGCGGGGGACCCCGACGCGGACGGCGACCTCGACCTGTTCGTGACGACGCTGGGCCGCGACGTGTTGCTGCGCAACGAGGGCGGGCGCTTCCGCGACGCGACGGCCGAGGCCGGCCTCGCCGCGCTGCAGCGTCCGGAGTGGACCACGGCGGCGCTCTGGCTGGACGCGGACGCGGACGGGGACGTCGACCTGTTCGTGGGCGGCTACGTCGAGTGGTCGCCGGAGACGGAGATCTTCACGAGCTTCGACGGCGTGGAGAAGGTCTTCACCACGCCCGACCGCTACCCCGGGCTGCCGAGCCGGCTCTACCTGAACCGCGGGGACGGCACGTTCGAGGAGGCGCCCTTCGAGGGCCCCGAATCCAGCCGGGGCAAGGTGCTCGGCGCGGTCGCCGAGGACCTGGACGGCGACGGGCTGCCCGAGGTGCTGGCGGCGAACGACACGCGCCCGAACTTCCTGTTCCACAACCTCGGCGCCGGGCGCTTCGAGGAGGTCGGCGTCGCCGCGGGCATCGCCTACGACGAGAACGGGCGCGCGCGCGCCGGCATGGGCATCGACGTGGCGCGGCTCGCCGACGAGCGCGCGGTCGTGGCGATCGGCAACTTCGCGGGCGAGCCGCTGTCGCTCTTCGAGCAGGACGGCGACCTGCGCTTCCGCGCGGTCGGGCGCCGCGCGGGGATCGCCGAGCCGACCTTCGCGCCGCTCACCTTCGGCCTGGCCTTCCTCGACGTCGACCTGGACGGCTGGCTCGACCTCGTGGTCGTGAACGGCCACATCGAGCCGGACATCGCGCGCCACCGCCCCGGCGAGCGCCACGCGCAGCCGCCGCTGCTGCTGCGCGGGACGCCGGGCGGGACGTTCGAGGACGTCGGCGCGGACGCGGGGCCGGCCTTCGCCCGACCGCTCGTGGGGCGCGGCCTGGCGTACGGCGACGTGGACGGGGACGGCGACCTCGACCTCGTCGTCACGCAGAACGGCGGGCCCGCGCGGCTGTACCTGAACCGCCTCCAGGAGACCGACCCGCGGCACTTCCTGCGCCTGCGCCTCGAGGGAACCGGCGCGAACCGCCAGGCCCTGGGCGCGCTGGTCGAGGTGCGCGCCGGCGGCCGCGCCCGGCGCGCGACCGTGCGCACGGGCGGCTCGTACCTGAGCCAGTCCGAGCCCGTGCTGACGTTCGGCCTCGGCGACGTCGACGCGGTCGACGAGGTGCTCGTCCGCTGGCCGGACGGGCGCCGCACCCGGCACGCCGCGCCGGAGGTCGACCGCACGGTCGTCCTGCGGGCCCCGCGCTGAGGCCCCCACGCCCCGGGCCGACGCGCCGGGCCGTGGGCCCCACCTTCTCGAGCGGCCGGGGCTCCTCGACGGCCCGGGGCGAGGCCCGCTCCACCCCGGCGACCCGCAGATTCGACGGGTCCGGCCCGTAGATTTTCCGACCCGGCGTCCCGCGCGGACCTCCGGGGCCGGGGGAGCCCGGGGGCGGCGAGGGGCGGGGCGCGGCGCGAACTACCGCAGGGGCAAGGGGTTGTGCGGGGCCCCGGGGCCCGCGGGGCCGCCCGGCACGGCCGGTGCTTACCGGGGGGAGAGCCGCGCGCGGGTGCGGCCACTCCTCGCTCTACCAAGACTCCCTCGCCATGACCCCGATCCAGCACGCCATCCACGCTCCCGCCGAGGGCTCGCGTGGCCTCCTCCAGAAGCTCAACGCCGAATGGCACGAGACCGCCCTGCGCGTCTTCGCCGTCATCGTGCTCGCCCACTGGGCCGAGCACCTCGCCCAGGCCTACCAGATCTACGTCCTCGGATGGGCCGTCCCCGACGCGCGCGGCGTGCTCGGGCTGTGGTTCCCCTGGATGGTGAAGTCCGAGGTGCTGCACTACGGCTACGCGATCGTCATGCTCGCCGGCCTGTGGTTCCTGCGCACCGGCTTCGTCGGGCGCGGCCGCCTCTGGTGGATGATCTCGTTCTGGATCCAGTTCTGGCACCACATCGAGCACGCGCTGCTGCAGGGGCAGGCGATCGCGGGGGGCAACCTGTTCGACAGCCCCGTCCCGGTCAGCATCGCGCAGCTGTGGATCCCGCGCGTCGAGCTGCACCTCTTCTACAACACGGTGGTGTTCATCCCGATGGCGATCGGCATGTACTACCACGTGTTCCCGCCGCGCAAGGAATCCGCCGCGGGCGTGCAGTGCTCCTGCGCGATCCGTCGCGAGCAGGCGGAGGCCGCGTGAGGCACGCTGCCGTGACCGCGGCCCGGCGGCTCTCCGCCCTGGCGCTCCTCGTCCTGCCGCTCACCGCGGCGTCGTGCGGCGCGGACGCCAGGGAGGACGCCGCGCCGCTCGACGTCGCCCTCGAGCTCGACCCCTCCCCGCCCCGGACCGGTCCGGTGCGGGTGACCGTCGCGCTGCGGTCGGGTGACGCGCCGCTCGCCGGGGCCGAGGTGCGCCTGGAGGGCAACATGAACCACGCCGGGATGGTGCCCGAGCTCGCGACGGCGGAGGAGACCGAGCCGGGCCGGTACGCGGCGGACATGGAGTTCACGATGGGCGGCGACTGGTTCTTCGTCGTCACGGCGACCGGGCCCGACGGGCAGACCGTCGAGCGCGTGGTCGAGGTCCCCGGCGTCTCCGCCGGCGGAGGCGGATCGCAGTGAGCCTCGCCGGGGTCCGCCCCGCCGCGGAGCCCGTCGCCGTCCGCGACCGGCCCCGCGGCCTCGACCTCCTGCGCGTGCCGGGGCTCGGCCCCTTCCTGCGCTGGCGCCACGCGCGCCTCGCAGCCCAGCTCGGGATGCTGCTGGTCGCCCTGGCGCTCGTGCTCCACGGGTTCCTCGGCCCGCAGCTCGCGCCCCGCAACCTCGCGACGCTCCTGACCTGGGTCCACTACCGCGGCCTGCTGGTCGCGGTCCTCGTCGGCGCGGGCAACGTGTTCTGCGCCGCCTGCCCGCTGCTGCTCGCGCGGGACCTGTCCCGGCGGCTGTTCGCGCCGACCCGGCGGTTCCCGCGCGCGCTGCGCAACAAGTGGCCGGCCGTCGCGCTGTTCGTCGTCGTGCTGTTCGCGTACGAGGCCCTGGACCTGTGGGGCTCGCCGGCGGGGACCGCGGTGCTGATCCTCGCCTACTTCGCCGCCGCCTTCCTGGTCGACGCGTTCTTCACGCGCGCGCCGTTCTGCAAGTACGTCTGCCCGGTCGGGCAGTTCAACTTCGTCGCCTCGACGCTCTCGCCGCTCGAGGTGCGCGTGCGCGACGCCGACGTGTGCACGACGTGCCGCACGGTCGACTGCATCCGCGGGCGGCGGGACCCGGCCGAGCCCGACCGGGTCGTCCAGCGGGGCTGCGAGCTGGACCTGTTCCTGCCCCGCAAGGTCGGCAACCTCGACTGCACGTTCTGCCTCGACTGCGCGCACGCCTGCCCGCACGACAACGTCGCGCTCGGCGCGCGGGTCCCGGGCGAGGAGCTGACCGTCGACCCCGTCCGCTCGGGGCTCGGCCGCCTGTCGAAGCGGCGCGACGTCACGGCCCTGGTGCTGGTCTTCGCCTTCGGCGCCCTCCTGAACGCCTTCGGCATGGTCAGCCCGGTGTACGCCTTCCAGGCGTGGCTCGCCGACCTCCTCGGCACGCGGAGCGAGACCGCCGTGCTGGGTGTCCTGTTCGCGGTCGGGCTCGTGGTCGAGCCCGTCGCCCTGCTCAGTCTGACCGGCGTCGCGGCCCTGCGTCTGGCGGGGTCCCCGGAGAACCTGCTCCGCCACGCGGGCCGCTTCGCCTTCGCCCTCGCCCCCCTGGGGCTGGGCGTCTGGACCGCGCACTACGCGTTCCACCTCCTCACGGGGCTGTGGACGTTCGTGCCCGTGCTGCAGCTCGCGGCGCGCGACCTGGGGATCCCCCTCGGCGACCCGGCCTGGGGCCGGGGGGGTCTCTCGGTCGCCGCCGTGCAGCCCATCGAGCTCGGGCTGCTGTTCCTGGGCCTGGCGGGGTCGCTCGGCGTCGCGGCGCGTCTGGCGCAGCGCGACTTCCCCGCCGCCTGGAAGCGCGTGCTGCTGCCGTGGGGCGCGCTGATCGCGCTGATGTTCGCGGCCGCGGTCTGGCTGCTCGACCAGCCGATGGAGCTGCGGGGGACGTTCCTCGGATGAGCTCCTGGACCCGAGCCCTCGCCGCGGTGCTGGCCCTGGCCGGCGCCGCGCGCGCCCACGACGGTCCGCCGTATCCGATCGTCGTCGACCGGCCGCTCGAGACAGGCCTCGTCTCCGTCTGGGCCGACCCCGACGTCGGGACGGGGACCTTCTACGTGTACCTGGACCCGGTGCCCGCCACGGCGGCCCTGCCGGACCTCTCCATCGCCGTGCGCCCCGCCGACGGGCACGTCCCCGAGGCGCGGGTGGCGGCGGTTCCCTCCGAGCCGGGCGAGCCCTTCCAGCTCGTCGGCGAGGTTCCCTTCGACCGTCGAGGACCGTGGGAAGTCGTGTTCGCCTTCGGCGCCGAGCAGTTCGAGCTCGGCGTCGAGGTGACCCCGCCCGGTGCCGGGCGCATCGACCTGCTGTGGTTCTCGTTCCCCTTCCTGACCATCGCCGCGCTGTGGCTGAAGGTCTTCTTCGCCCGCCGGCGCATCGCCCGGGAGCCTTCCCCGTCGTGAATCCCTCTCGAGTAACCCCCCGCGGCGTGGTCGCCGCGCTCGCTCTGCTCCTGCTGGCGGCCGTCCCCGCGCGCGCGAACAACAACACGAACAGCGAGGAGTCGAAGGACGGGTCCTCCGGGCGGCCCCAGTTCCGCTTCCTGCGCCAGGACGAGGACTGGTCGAAGTTCGTGGCCGGGAGCGACCCGTTCGACCCCCTGAAGCGCATCTCGCTGAACGACGACGGCTCGGTGTGGCTCAGCATCGGGGGCCGCGCCGAGGGCCGCGTGGAGTCCTGGAAGAACTTCGCCTTCGGGGCGCCCGACGACGACGACACGTTCGTCCTGTCGCGCGTGCTGCTGCACGGGGACCTGCACCTCGGCGAGCACTTCCGGCTGTTCGCCGAGGGCAAGACGGCGCAGTCCACCGAGCGCGACCTGCCGGGCGGTCGGCGCACGCTCGACATGGACACCCTCGCCCTGCAGCAGCTCTTCGCGGAGACGCCGCTCGAGTTCAGCGAGGAGAACGAGCTCGTGCTGCGCGGCGGACGCCAGATGATCTCGCTGGGGCGCCAGCGCCTGATCAGCCCGCTGCCGTGGGGCAACACGCTCCGCACGTGGGACGGCCTCCGCGGGGACCTGACGACGGGCGACTGGGTGACGACCGCCCTGGCGGCGTCCTTCGTGCCGGTCGACAAGACGGAGCCGAACACGCCCGACCGCGACCAGCTGCTGTTCGGCCTGTACGCGCACCGGGACGGGGACGCGCCGGGCCGCGGGACCGAGCTGTACTGGCTCGCGAACACCCGCGGCGACATCACCGTGAACGGGTCCACCGGGGACGCGCGGCGGCACACCCTCGGGACCCGCCTCTGGCACCGGATGGACTCCGGCATGGACGTGGAGTTCGAGGGCGCCGGCCAGGTCGGGACGGTGGGCGACGCGGACGTGCTCGCGGGCTTCGCGACGCTCGAGCTCGGCTACCGGCCGGAGAGCTCCTGGGACCACCGCTGGTTCCTGGGCCTCGACTGGGCCAGCGGCGACAACCGCGCCGGCGGGGACGTGCAGACCTTCGACCAGCTGTACCCGCTGGGGCACGCGTACCTGGGGTACATGGACTACATCGGCCGCCAGAACATCGTCGGGGCCAACGCCGGCATCTCGTGGTGGCCCGTGCCGCGCTGCGAGCTGCGCGCCGCGGTGCACTCGTTCTGGCTCGAGAGCCTCGACGACGCGCTGTACAACGCCGGCGGCGGCGTGCTGCGCGCCCCGGGGAATTTCTCGACGCACCACGTCGGGTACGAGTTCGACCTGCTCGCCCGGCGCCCGCTCGGCCGGCACTGGAACGGCTACGCGGGCTACTCCCACTTCTTCTCCGGCGGGGCCCTCGAGGACTCGGGGCCCTCCCGCGACGCGGACTTCTTCTATCTGGGGCTCGGCTTTACGTTCTAGGCATGGCCCAGGCTCCCTCCCCGGTCCGCAAGCGTCTCGTCGACGTGCTGTTCGTGGCCCTCCTGGTCTTCGTGTGGCGGGAGGGGCTGGGCGCGCCGGCGGAGGCCGGCCCGGAGGCTCCGGGGGGACGCCTCGAGCAGATCCGGTTCCGCGAGGTCGGCGCGGAGGTCGGCGTCGAGTTCACGCACCGCACGACGTCGATCGCGCCCGCGCTGATGCCGCTCGAGCCGATGATCGCCGGCCTCGGCGCGTCCGTGGCCGTGTGCGATGCCAACGGGGACGGCTGGCCCGACCTCTACTCCACGACCAGCGCGGACCACGAGCCCAACGCGCTCTTCGTGAACCGCGGCGACGGGACCTTCGTCGACCACGCGGAGGCCGCGGGGCTGGCCGACCTCAACCGCAGCGGGACGAGCTGCAGCATGGGCTCGGTGTGGGCCGACTGGACCGGCGACGGCCAGCAGGACGTGCTGGTGTACGGCTGGGGGCACTGCCGGCTGTTCGAGAACCTCGGCGACCTGCGCTTCGAGGAGCGGACCGAGCAGGCCGGCGTGGGCGCGCGGATCAACAGCCAGGCGGCGACGTGGCTGGACTTCGACCGCGACGGGCGGCTCGACCTGGTGATCGCGGGCTACTACTCCGAGGAGCACGACCTCTGGAACACGGCGTCCACGCGCGTGCTGCACGACAGCTTCGAGTTCGCGCGCAACGGGGGCCGCAACCGGCTCTACCGCAACCTGGGCGACGGGCGCTTCGAGGACGTGAGCCACCTGCTGGGCGAGGACGCGCCGCGCTGGACGATGGCGGTGGCGGCGGCGGACCTCGACCGGGACGGCTGGCAGGACCTGTACCTGGCCAACGACTACGGCACGGAGGAGGTGCTGCTGAACCAGGGCGGGACCGGCTTCCGGCGCGCGACCGGGCTGGGGCTGGAGGCCGAGTCGAAGAGCGGCATGTGCGTCGCCTTCGGCAACGTGGGCAACGACGGCCGGCTCGCCACGTTCGTCACGAACATCTCGAAGGCCGGATTCCTGTTCCAGGGCAACAACCTGCGCGTGAACCACCTGCCCGAGGGCGGCCCCATGCGCCAGCGCGCGATCGGCGCCGTCGTGGACTGCGGCTGGGCCTGGGGCGCGCAGTTCGGGGACCTCGACTCCGACGGCTGGCAGGACCTGCTCGTCGTGAACGGCTTCGTCTCGGGGGACCGCGAGCGCGACTACTGGTACCCGATGACCAAGATCTCCGGCGCGGCGGGCGGCCTCGTCGCGGACGCGGCGAACTGGGAGCCGATGGGCGACCGCAGCCTGTCGGGCTACGAGCGCACGCGCGTCCTGCTGCAGACGCCGGGGGGCAGCGGGCGCTTCGTCGAGGTCGGCCGCCAGGTCGGCATCGACGACGTGGGGGACGGCCGGGGCGTCGCGCTGGGGGACCTCGACCGCGACGGGGACCTCGACGTCGTGGTCGCCAACCAGCGCGGTCCGCTGCTCGTGTACCGCAACGAGAGCGAGGTCGCGGGCCACCACGTCGCCTTCGACCTCGTCGGCACGGTCAGCAACGCGGACGCGCTGGGCGCGGAGGTCCGCGTGACCTCGAGCGTCGGCACCCAGGTACAGGTCGTCACGGCGGCCTCGGGCTTCGCGGCGCAGAACGACCGCCGCCTGACGTTCGGCCTGGGCCGCGACCCCGGCCGCGTGACGGTCCACGTGCGCTGGCCGGCGGGGGGCGAGGACGTCCTCGAGGACCCCGCCCTGGACCAGGTGCACCGGCTGGTGGAGGTCGCGCGATGACCCCGATGCCCGACCCCGGCGCTGGGCAGCCGAGCCGCCTGGCGGCGCTGACGAGCCCCAAGTCCCTGATCACCTTCCTGATCACCGTCATCCTGGTGGTCGGCGAGGCGCGCTACGGCGCGCTGGGAGGGTTCGAGAAGCTGGCGCTCACCCTGGGGACCTGCGTGCTCGTCGAGGCGGGCCTGGGATACTTCCTGCTCGGCCGCGTCCCGCCCCTGCAGAGCGCGTACATCTCCGGCGTCAGCCTCTCGCTGCTCCTGCGCCCCACGGGCGGGCTGGCCTGGCCCTTCGTCGTCGGCGCGGCGCTCGCGATCGGCTCCAAGTACGTGCTGCGCTACCGGGGCCGCCACCTGTGGAACCCGAGCAACCTCGGGATCGCGCTGCTCCTGCTGCTGGCGCCGAACCGCGTCGCCATCCTCTCGCACGAGCTGGGCAACGACCTGGTCGTCAACGCCGTGATCTGGGGGCTCGGCCTGCTGATCGCGGCGCGTGCGCGCGTCCTGCACGTCTCGGCGACCTACGCGCTGGCCTTCGTCACCCTCGCCGCGGGGCGCGCGTGGCTGCTCGGCGCGCCCCTGCTCGCGGAGCTCGCGCCGATCACGGGGCCGATGTACCAGCTGCTCGTGTTCTTCATGCTGACCGACCCGCGCACCACGGTCCGCAGCCGCCGCGGGCGGATCCTGACCGTGCTGGTCGTCGCGCTGGTGGAGGCGGGGATCCGCCTCGGCAACGACCTCGAGGTCGCCGCCCTCGCGCCCCTCGCGCCGGCGCCGCCGATCCTGGCGCTCTTCGTGGTGGGGCCCATCGCGCTGTACGTCGACCTGCTCCTCGCGGCGCGCGCCTCGGCGGCCGCGCCGTCGCGCGAGGTCGCGCCGGCCCCGCGCGCGGAGCCCGCCGCGGACGCGCCCGCGGCGTCGCGGGGAGGGGCCTCGTGAGGTCCGTGGCGCGTCCGCCCTGCGCCCGGGAGCGCCGGCGGGTAGAGTGCTCCTGAGCGGCGCCCGCGCCGCGGGGAGGAAGACCTTGAAGCACGCGCAGGATCCCGCGGTGGACGCGTACCTGGACCGGGCCACGGCGTGGCGCGGAGAGATGCGGAAGCTGCGGGCGATCCTGCTGGAGTGCGGGCTCGAGGAGGGCCTCAAGTGGGGCAAGCCGTGCTTCCAGCTCGAGGGCAAGAACGTCGCGATCCTCCAGCCGTTCCGGAAGCACTGCGCCCTGATGTTCTTCCGGGGCGCGCTGCTCGAGGACACCCACGGCCTGCTCCGCAGCCAGGGCCCCAACTCGCGGTCCGCGATGCGCCTCGAGTTCACCGACGAGGCCGGGATCCGCAAGACGGTGGTGCGGTCCTACGTGAAGCAGGCCATGGCCGTGGAGCGCGCCGGGCTCCGCGTCGACCTCGAGGCGACGCGCGAGCCGGAGCTCCCCGAGGAGCTCACCCGGGCGCTGCGGAAGGACCGCGCGCTCGCGAAGGCCTTCGCCTCCCTGACCCCGGGGCGCCGGCGGGCGTACGTCCTGCACTTCACCGGCGCGAAGCAGTCGCGGACCCGGGTCGCGCGCATCGAGCGCTGCACCCCGAAGATCCTCGCCGGCGTGGGCCCGAACGGTCGGTAGCGCGGCGCGGTCGCGCAGGTGCCGACGCGACCTCGCGGGCGAGCACACGACCGTCCCCGTTCTCCGGAATGGGCCGCCCGCTGCGCGGCATCCCCGCTACCATTCCGGCCCCTCGGCCGAACCGTCTTCCCGGCCGGACCGGAGCGCTGCGATGCAGATCCCTTCCCCCACGATGCTCTTCCGTTCCCGGGCCGAGGCCGTCCTCGCCGCGGTCGCGCTCGCCGCGCCCGTCCCCGCGCTCGCGCAGGAGTCCGCGCAGGGGCCGGCTCCCACGGGCGCGGGCGAACCCGGGGTCGGCGAGCCCGGCGTGGGCAGCCTGAGCCGCTCCGAGCTCGAGGCGCTCGTGCGGGACCTCGAGGGCCGCATCGTGGTGCTCGAGGGCGACGCGAAGTCCGCGGACCACGACCCCGCCGTGGACCGCATGGAGGCCACGCACTCGACGCGGGAGGGCTACTGGAACATCCCCGGCACCGACATGACGATCAAGCTGGGGGGCTACGTCAAGCTCGACGCGATCCACGACTTCGACGAGATCGGGAACGAGTACAAGTTCGCCACGCAGACGATCGCCGTGCCCGGGGGGAGCGAGCCGCGCACGACCTTCCACGCCCGCGAGACGCGCATCAACCTCGACGTGCGGCGCCCCTTCGGCCAGCACGAGGGCCGCGTCTTCATCGAGGGCGACTTCTTCGGCGACGGCAACACCTTCGAGCTGCGGCACGCCTACGGCGAGGTCGGCGGGCTGCTGGCCGGGCAGACGTGGACCACGTACATGGACCTGTCGTCCCGCCCGCACACGCTCGACTTCGAGGGGCCCGACGCCGAGCTCTTCGTGCGCCAGCCCATGGTGCGCTGGACGCAGGGGATCGGCGACGGCGTCTCCTTCAGCGTGGCCCTGGAGGACTCGAGCCAGGACCTCACGACCACGGGCGGCTTCACGGGGGACGCCATCACGCCGTACCCCGACCTCACCGGCAACGTGCGCCTGGAGAACGAGCACCGCCACCTCCAGTTCTCCGGCGTCCTGCGCTACCTGAACTTCGAGGGGGACCCGGGCAGCCCCGACGAGAGCACGATGGGCTGGGGGCTCGCCCTCTCGGGCAAGACCGAGCTGGGCGCGCCCTCCCGCCGGCTGATGGGGCAGGTGTCCGCGGGCGAAGGCAGCGCGCGCTACAACCAGTCGCTGCGCGGCGCGGGCTCCGACGCCGTGCTGATGGCGAGCAGCCTCGACGCGCTCCCCCTCTACACGGGGGTCCTGGCCTACGAGCACGACTGGTCCGAGAAGTGGACCTCCGCCTTCGCGTACTCCCTCGCGAGCGTCGACAACGACTCGGCCCAGGCGGCCAACGCGCTGCACGAGACGCAGTCGGCCTCCGCGAACCTCGTGTGGCACCCGTACCCGCGATTCCTGACGGGCGTCGAGTACCTCTACGGCATTCGCGAGGACAACGACGGGCAGGACGGTGACGCCCACCGCGTGCAGTTCTCGTTCAAGTTTCTCTTCTGAAGGAAGCGAGCGTCCCCATGTCCAACTGGACCATCCGCGCGGCCCGCACCGCGCTCCTGGGCTCGGCCCTGGCCCTCGTGGGCTGCAACTCGATCAGGCCGGGAGACCACCACTACTTCCACAAGGCCGAGCAACCGCACGCGGCCGAGTGGGGCTACGAGGGCGCCATCGGCCCCGCGCACTGGGGCGACCTCTGCCCGGACTACGCGCTGGCCTCGACCGGCCGGCGGCAGTCGCCGATCGACATCCACGGCGCCACGCCGCAGGACCTCTCCGCCGTCGAGTTCCGCTACCACCCCGCCGTGATCGACGTGCTCTACAACGGGCACACGGTCGAGGAGAAGGAGGACCTGGCGAGCTCCGTCGTCGTCGACGGCGTCGAGTACACGCTCCAGCAGTTCCACTTCCACTCGCCCAGCGAGCACACCGTCGACGGCGCCCACGCCGCGATGGAGATGCACCTCGTCCACAAGAGCGCGGCGGGCGACGTCGCCGTGGTCGCGGTCATGATCGAGGAGGGTGCGGAGAACGCGGCGTTCGCCCCGATCTGGAGCTTCCTGCCGGACGCGTCACGACCCGCGCGGACCTCCAGCACCACGGTGGACGCCGGCGCCCTGCTGCCGGCCGGCCGGCGCTACTACCGCTACGACGGCTCGTTCACGACGCCGCCCTGCACCGAGGGCGTGCTCTGGGTGGTCCTGCTGGAGCCCGTGCAGCTCTCCGGAACGCAGATCGCGCAGTTCCGGGCCGTGATCGAGGGCAACAACCGCCCGGTGCAACCGCTGAACGGCCGCTCGATCGCCGTCTCGCGCTGACCGCGACGCGGCCTCGCCCCGCCCGGAGCGGGGCGTGCGCGACCCGCGTGCAGCGCGCGCCGCGCACCCCGGGCGCGGGTGCGCGCTGCTAGGATCGGCGTGCAGCGAAGGTCGCTCGCCCGTGCCGCGGACAGGTGCCGTCGGTGGCCACGCGGGGCGAGTGCGCTCCCGTCGTTCTCGAGCTCCGGAGGTGAAGCCATGAACGCGTCCTCGTCCTCGGTCGTCCACTCGTTCCTGCTTCCCCTCGCGGGGCTCGCGGTGCTGGCCTCCCAGGGCCCCGGCGCGCTCGAGGGTCCGTTGCGGAGCACGCCCCTGGAGAGCCGGGGTCACGGCGTGTACGAGCCGCCGGCGGCGACGTGCCTCTCCGGCGCGGACCGGCGCCGGATCCAGGGCGAGATCGAGCGGAACCGGGTCGTCCTGGAGTCGCTCGGCGTGCTCCCGACCGCGCACTCCGGCGGCGCCGTGAACGGCCAGCGGTACCCGCTGGTCCTCTTCTCCTGGCCGGTCCGCGCCGTCGGCGCGGCCGCGCTCGACCCCGGCGTGCACGGGATCTCGAACTTCGTCGACAACGATCCGTCCGGCGGGACGCTGGTCGAGTTCCAGTGCGGCGCGCGCACCTACGACAACCACCGGGGGATCGACATCTTCTCGTGGCCGTTCCCCTGGAACCGCATGGCCGCGGACGAGATCCACGTCGTCGCCGCCGCGCCGGGTGTCGTCGTCGGCAAGCAGGACGGCTTCCCCGACCAGAGCTGCTCGACCTCGGGCGGGCAGTGGAACGCGGTCTACGTCCAGCACGAGGACGGCTCGATCGCCTGGTACGGGCACCTGAAGACGAACAGCGTGACGACCCGCATGGTCGGCGAGCGCGTCACGCGCGGGGAGTACCTCGGCGTGATGGGGAGCTCGGGGAACTCGACGGGGCCCCACCTGCACCTCGAGGTCTACGACGGGGGCGGGCAGCTGGTCGACCCGTTCGCCGGACCCTGCCGGGTGCTCGCCGAGCGCCCGACCTGGATCGAGCAGCCGCCGTACTACGACTCGGCGGTCAACCGGCTGCAGGTGGGCAGCACGAGCGTCGTCATGAACCCGTGCCCCATGCCGGACGTGCCGAACGACGCGGTCGTCCTGTCCCGCGGGGCGCTGGGCTACTTCACGACCTTCTACCGCGACCAGCGCGCGGGACAGACGAGCGTCTTCCGCATCGTCCGACCGGACGGCAGCACCCACCACACCTGGCAGCACGCCAGCGCCGTGCCGCACTACGCCGCGTCCTGGTGGTGGTGGAGCTTCTTCATTCCGACCAGCGTTCCGACGGGGACGTGGCGCTTCGAGGTCGTCTTCGAGGGCGAGACCTCCTCCACGGACTTCGTGGTCCAGTGAGCGCCCGGGCGAGTTCCTGATAGTTAGGCATTGACCTAAGCGTTGGCCCGTGCCACGGTGTCCGCATGAGCGCGGCCGCCGCGACCCTCGACCGGGCCTTCCACGCCCTCGCGAACCCCACCCGGCGCGCCGTCGTGGCGCGCCTGGGCCGCGGGCCGGCGACGGTCAGCGAGCTCGCCGAGCCCTTCGACATGGCGCTGCCCTCCTTCATGCAGCACCTGCGCGTGCTGGAGGACAGCGGCCTCGTGCGGACGCGCAAGCAGGGCCGCGTGCGCACGGTGCACGTCCGGCCCACCAGCCTGCGGCGGGCGGCCAGCTGGCTCGACGAGCAGCGCGACCTCTGGGAGCGGCGCCTGGACCGACTCGACGCGTACGTGCAGACCCTCGAGGAACCGGATGAACGACCGACCCGCGAGCGGCCCTGAGCGCGACCTCGCCCCGGAGCGCGTCGCGCTCGCGCAGGAGGGCTCCTGATGCAGGGGGAGCTCAACGACCGCGAGCTGATCTGCACCCGCGTGCTCGGCGTCGCCCCCGCGGTGGCGTTCGCGGTGTGGACGGACCCCGCGCACCTCGCGAAGTGGTGGGGGCCGGGCGGGTTCACGACGACGACCCACGCGATGGACCTGCGGCCGGGCGGCGAGTGGCGCTTCACGATGCACGGGCCGGACGGCCGCGACTACGCGAACCGCGTGCAGTTCCTCGAGGTGGAGGCGCCCGCCCGCCTGGTGTACCGCCACCTGGACGACGGGGAGGTCGAGCCGGTGAGCTTCCACGCCACGGTGACCTTCGCGCCGCTCGGCGCCGGCACCCTGCTCACGATGCGCATGGTCTTCGACACCCCCGAGGACCTGGCGCGGACGGAGGAGGCGTACGGAGCCTCCGAGGGGCTGCTGCAGACGCTCACGCGCCTGGCCGAGCACGTGGGCTCGTCCGGCGCGGCCACGTCCTGAGCACGGCGCGGCCCTCGCCCCCGGGCGGTCCGCACCGGGGGCCGGGTGCCCTCCGCCGACGCTCGCTCCGGGCGGCGCGCTAGCTGGCCTGGGTCAGGCAGGCCTGGTCGCAGTCGACCCGTTCCCTGTCCGGCAGCAGGCTGCAGGCCTTGACGCGCGGGCGCTCGGTGACGTCCTGGAAGGGCTGGAGCACGTCCACCACGGCGTAGGTCTTCCTGTGCGGGCACTCGAGCGCGCGGCGCACGAGCTTGCCGCGCATGAAGAAGACCAGCGCGACGCAGGCGATCGTGATGGGAATCAGGACCCAGAGTTCCATGGTTCCAGCTTCGTCCGCACCGCCGGGCGGCGCCATGCGCCGGAGTTCCCATTCCCGCGGGGATCGGTACGGAGCCGGGCGCCCTCCCCGGTCCCGCCGAAGCGGGGCGCGGGATCCGCGCGGGCTCCGGGGTCCGCCCGCCGCCCCGACGCGGCCCCCCAAGGGCCTCGGGGGAATCTCGAAGGACGTCCGGGCTCTTCCGGACCGGACCGGCCCTAGCGGTAGTCGCCCTTGTCGAGGCCGTGCTGCTTGAGCTTGTCGTAGAGGCTGCGGGGGGTGATGCCCGCGAGCTCGGCGGTGCGGCCCACCCGGCCGCGGGTCCGGCGGAGCAGCGCGTCGAGGTACTGGCGTTCGAACTCGCGGTAGACCGCAGCGCGGGCCTCGCGCAGGGGGCGGTCGAGCCAGGACTCCACCGCCGGCGTCCCCGGCGTCGCCTCGGGCGCGGGCGGCGTCCCGGGCTCTCCGGCGACGGTCTCGCGGCCGGCCGTGACCGCCTCCGGGAGGTCGGGCAGCGTGATCCTGGAGCCGCGGCACAGCACGATGGCGTGCTCCACGGCGTTGACGAGCTGCCGGACGTTGCCCGGCCACGGGTAGCTGGTGAGCGCGTCGAGGGCCTCGTGGGAGATGTCGACGACCTGGTCGTGCCCCAGCGCCTCGCGGAAGTGGCGGATGAACGCTCCGACCATGTCGGGGATGTCCTCGGTGCGCTCGCGTAGCGGGGGGATCTCCAGCGTGACGACGTTGAGGCGGTAGAAGAGATCCTCGCGGAAGCGTCCCTTCCGGACCTCCTCGGCGAGGTCGCGGTTGGTGGCCGCCATGACGCGCACGTCGATCTCCAGCGTCTCCTCCGCGCCGACGCGCTGAAGCCGGTGGCGCTGCAGCACGCTGAGGAGGTTCACCTGGAGGTGCAGGGGCATCTCGCCGATCTCGTCGAGGAAGATCGTGCCGCCCGAGGCGCGCTCGAAGCGCCCCTTCTTCTGGCGCTCGGCGCCCGTGAAGGCGCCGGCCTCGTGCCCGAACAGCTCGCTCTCGAGCAGGGCGTCGGGGATCGCGCCACAGTTGACCGACACGAACGGGCCGTCGCGACGCCCCCCCTCGTTGTGGATGGCCTGCGCGAGACGCTCCTTGCCCACGCCGGTCTCCCCGGTGATGAGCAGGGAGGAGTCGGTCGCGACGACGCGATCCACGAGCTCGCGGAAGCGGCGCATGCGCGGGCTGCGCGAATGGAAGTCGCCGAGCGTCGGGGCGTCGTCCCGGCGACCCGAGTGCGGGTTGCGCAGGTGGGCTCCCTCGGAGCCCGCGATGGCCTCGACGGCCTCGCGCAGCTCGCGCGCCGAGTCGCCGGACTCGAGGATGCCCGAGACGCCCGCCGACAGCAGCCGGGCCCGCTCCCGGTCGTCGGCCTCGTCGGTGACGATCACGAGACCCGGTCTCGCGTCGCCCTCGGAGGGGGTGTCGAGGCGCTTCAGGTCCTGGGGGCGGATGCTCGCGCGGCGCACGATCAGCAGGTCGGCGACCTTCTCGGGCGACGCGGACCGCGGATCCACGTCGGGGTCCACGATCTCGAAGTCCATGCGGGACGGACCGAGCAGCTCCTCGAGCTGGCGCCGCAGCTCGTCGTCCTCGACGGCGACGACGGGCTTGCGGCGGACGCGGCGTTTCGGAGTCGGATGTTCCTTTTCGGAAGTCACGTTCCGGATCGTATCGGAGGTTGGGACTCCGGTTCAAGCCTGCAGGAGGCCGGGGGCGCCCGCCAGGGCCGCAGAGGGGCCTGGCACGGAGCTTGTTCTCCAAGCCGCGATCGCCCGTCCCCGAAGCGCCTCGAACATCCGCCATGTCCGCAACCCCCGCCCCTGCAGCCACGAGCCCGAGATCGCCTTCGGGATCCCTTCCGACCGTCGCCATCCTCGGCGCCACGGGCCTCGTCGGCGGCGCCATGGCCCGCCTGCTCGAGCGGCGCGGCTTCCCCGCGGCCGGGCTGCTCCCCCTGGCCTCCTCGCGCGGGGGCGCGCGCAAGATCTCCTTCGCGGGGCAGTCGGTGCCCGTGCTCCCCGTGTCGGAGGACGCGCTCGCGCGGGCCGACCTGGTGCTCGCGAGCGCCGGGGGCGACGTCAGCCGCGAGTGGTTGCCCCGCGCGGCTGCGGCCGGAGCGGTCTGCATCGACAACACGAGCGCGTTCCGCCTCGACCCGGACGTGCCCCTCGTCGTGCCCGAGGTGAACGCGCACGAGCTGGACGGCGTGGAGCTCGGCCGCGGCGGGATCGTCGCGAACCCCAACTGCTCGACGATCCAGCTCGTCGTCGCTCTCGAGCCCCTGCGGCGCGCCTTCGGCCTCGAGCGCGTGCAGGTCAGCACGTACCAGAGCATCTCCGGCGCCGGACGCGGCGCCGTCGAGGCCTTCCGGACGACCTCCGCCGCGATCCTCGCCGAGGGGCGCGACGCCGTCGTCGAGCCCGACGTTCCGGCCTTCGACGTCCTGCCGCGCATCGGCGAGATGGCCGACGACGGCCACACCGTGGAGGAGTGGAAGATGATCCGCGAGGTGCCGAAGATCCTCGGCGCTCCGGTCCCGCTCGACGTCACGTGCGTGCGCGTGCCCGTCTTCGTCGGACACGCCGAGGCGGTCGTCGTCGAGACGCGCGAGCCCGTCACGGCAGCCGCGGCGCTCGACGTGCTGCGCCGGGCACCGGGCGTCCGCGTCCACGACGGCGACGAGCTCCCGCGGCCGGCGTCCCTCGAGGGCACCCACGACGTCCACGTCGGTCGCGTGCGTCCGTCGCGCACCTTCGAGCGCGGCCTGCAGCTCTGGGTCGTCGCCGACAACCTCCTCAAGGGCGCGGCCTGGAACGCCGTGCAGATCGCGGAGGCGCTCGTCGCCCGAGCCACCTCCGCCCCCGCCCAGCGGGCCTGAGCCCGACTGCGTCCTTCCCTCCTCTCGAAGAGCCCTGCCCACCCGTGATCCAGACTCACTTCCAGCCGATCGTCCAGAAGTACGGCGGGTCCTCGCTGTCGACCGTCGACAAGGTCCGCCACGTGGCGCGCAAGATCGTGGACTCGGTCGCCAGCGGCCGCCCCGTCGTCGTCGTGGTCTCCGCCATGGGGGACACGACGTCCGCGCTCCTCGAGCGCGCCCGGGAGGTCTCGCCGTCGCCGCCCCGCCGCGAGCTCGACGTGCTCCTGTCCTCCGGCGAGCGCGTCAGCACGGCCCTGCTGGCCATGGCCCTCGAGGAGGCCGGCCAGCCCGCCATCTCGCTCACCGGGCCCCAGAGCGGGATCCTCACCGACGACCAGCACGCGAACGCGACCATCGTCGACGTGCGCCCCGAGCGCGTCACGCAGGAGCTCTCCGCCGGGAACGTCGTCATCGTCGCCGGCTTCCAGGGCCTCAGCGGTTCCGGCGAGGTCACCACGCTCGGACGCGGCGGCTCGGACACCACCGCCGTCGCGCTGGCCGGGGCGCTGGACGCCGAGTGCTGCGAGATCTACTCGGACGTCCCGGGGGTCTACACGGCCGATCCGCGCATCGTGGAGGATCCCCTGCACGTCGGTCAGGTGGACTCGCAGCTCATGCGCGAGTACGCGCTGCACGGGGCGCGCGTGCTGCACCCCGCCTCGCTCGAGCTCGCGCGCGAGAACCGCGTCGCGATCCACGCGGGCTCGACCTTCGGCGACGACCGCTTCACGCGCATCGACGGCTCGGCGAGCCTGGCGTTCACCGAGCACGCCGACGAGTCGCCGTCGGTCGTCGGCGTGACGTCGCGGCGGAGCCGCGTGCACCTCCGCGGTCGCTCGCGCGACGAGGGCCTCTACGAGCGCGCCGTCGCGTGTCTCGACGGGGACGAGGGCCTCCTCCGCCAGGTCAGCGACGCCGCGGAGCACCTCCTCGTCGACATCGAGGACGCGCCCGACCCCGAGCGCGTGCAGGCCGTCCTGCGCGAGGCGCTCTCCGGCCTGGCCACCGTGACCGACGAGCTCGCCTCCGTCTCGGTCGTCACGCAGCCGCGCGTGTCGCGCGAGCTCCTCGACCGCACCGAGACCACGCTGGCGCAGGCCGACCTCGCGGCGACGTCGGTCTACCCGCGCCCGCACTCGATCACGTGCGCCGTCGACAGGACCGGGCGCGCCGACGCCGTGCGCGCGCTGCACTCGCACCTGGTCGAGGACGCCCTGGCGGTGGGGGCCTGACCGATGGCGATCTCCTCCGAGAAGCGAGCCCGCCAGGGAACCACGGGGCGCGTCTCCCTCCGCCAGCCCGAGCTGCGCGACGGGGCCGCGCTGTGGCGCCTCGCGAAGGACACGGGCACGCTCGACCTCAACTCGCCCTACGCCTACCTGATGTGGTGCGAGCACTTCGCCGGGACCAGCGTCCTGGCGGAGGTCGACGGCGGGCCCGCGGGGTTCGTGACCGGTTTCCGGCCCCCCGCCCGCCCCGAGGTGCTGTTCGTCTGGCAGGTCGCCGTCGCCGACGAGCACCGGGGCCTCGGGATCGCGGGCCGCATGCTCGACGCGCTCGTGGAGCGCCTCGGGGTGCGGGCCGTCGAGGCCACCGTCACGCCGTCCAACACGGCTTCCCGGAAGCTCTTCCGCGGGTTCGCACGCCGGCGAGGGTGCGCGTGCCGCGAAGAGCCTCACCTGGAGGCCGAGCACTTTCCCGGACGAGGGCACGAGCCCGAGGTCCTCTTCCACATCGGACCGATCCAATGAGAACGATGAAGCGCAACGACGAACGAGAACCCATGCACGTCTTCGAGGAGCACGAGTCGGAGGTCCGGAGCTACGTCCGGGCGTTCCCGGCGGTCTTCGACCGTGCGCGCGGCAGCCGCCTCTACGACGAGGAGGGCACGGCTTACATCGACTTCTTCAGCGGCGCCGGGGCGCTCAACTACGGGCACAACCACCCGCGCCTGAAGGAGGACCTGCTCGAGTACCTGACCGGCGACGGCATCACGCACTCGCTGGACATGGCGACGCGGGCCAAGCGCCGCTTCATCGAGCGCTTCCGGGACGTCGTCCTCGAGCCGCGCGACCTCGCCTACAAGCTGCTGTTCCCCGGGCCGACGGGCACCAACGCCGTCGAGGCGGCGCTGAAGCTCGCGCGCAAGGCCACGGGGCGGACGACCGTGTTCGCGTTCCAGGGCGGCTTCCACGGCATGACGCTGGGCTCGCTCGCGATCACGTCGAACCGCATGAAGCGCGACGGCGCCGGGCAACCGCTCGAGCACACTCGCCTGCTGCCCTTCGACGGCGACGAGCGCGACGGGCTGGACTCGCTGGCCTACCTGCGGCGCGAGCTCGGCGACGCCGCCAGCCGCGGGGAGCTCCCCGCGGCCGTGGTCCTCGAGACCGTGCAGTGCGAGGGCGGCGTCCGCGTCGCCTCCGCCGACTGGCTGCGCGGCGTCGAGGAGGTGTGCCGGGCGCACGACGTCCTGCTGGTCGTGGACGACATCCAGGCGGGTTGCGGGCGCACGGGGCGCTTCTTCAGCTTCGAGGAGAGCGGCATCCGGCCCGACCTGGTCTGCCTGTCGAAGTCCCTCTCCGGCCTGGGGATCCCGATGGCGCTCGTGCTGCTGCGCGAGGACCTCGACGTCTTCCAGCCCGGGGAGCACAACGGGACGTTCCGCGGCCACAACCTCGCCTTCGTGACCGCGGCGCGGGCGCTCGAGTTCTGGTCGGATCGCGCCTTCCAGCGCGCGGTCGAGGCCAAGGCGCTCCTGCTCCGCCACCGGCTGGAGTCGATCGTCGAGGGCCGCCCGAGCACCGAGATGACCGTGCGCGGCCGCGGGCTGGTGCAGGGCATCGCGTTCGACGATCCGTCCGTGGCCGAGGCGGTGTCCCGGCAGTGCTTCGAGCGCGGGCTGGTCATCGAGACGGCCGGCCACGAGGACGAGGTCCTCAAGTTCCTCCCGGCCCTGACGATCGACGTCGCGTCCCTGGAGCAGGGGCTCGACATCGTGGAGGAGAGCCTCGAGGCGGTCCTCACGGGCCAGCCCGAGCCCGCTCTCGTCTGACCGACTCCCGACGCAACTCCCGAGGATCCTCGCCTTGAAGATCGTTCGCCTGCAAGACCTCGTCGGCACACCGCGCGACGTCCACGGGCCCAACTGGGTCAGCCGCCGCTTCCTGCTGCGCAAGGACGGGATGGGCTTCTCCTTCCACGAGACCATCGTCCCGGCCGGTGCGGAGCTGCGCATGTGGTACAAGCACCACCTCGAGGCCGTGTACTGCGTGGCCGGCAACGGCAGCATCGAGGACCTCGAGACCGGGGAGGTGCACGCGATCGAGGACGGGACGCTCTACGCGCTCGACCAGCACGACCGCCACGTCCTGCGGGGGGGCACGGAGGACATGCGGCTCGTGTGCGCGTTCAACCCGCCCGTGACCGGGGACGAGGTGCACGACGCGGACGGCGCCTACGCGCTGGTGGACACCGAGGCGGAAGCGGGGCGGGAGCGATCGTGCTGACCCAGCCCGTGGACGACCGGACGGTCGCGCTCGAGCGCGACGAGCGCCCGCGGGCGACGCTCGGCTGCATCCAGCTCCCGACCGACCTGACGCTCGACGAGGAGGGGCCCGCGCTCGTCGGGCGCCTCCCCGGAGTGCGCCTGCGCCTCCAGAAGGTGGAGCTCGACGGCGAGAGCCTCGACCTGCGGAACTACGAGACGGCGCGGGGCCGCATCGCGCGCGCCGCCGCGACGCTCCGTCCCGTCGGGGGGCTCGACGTGGTCGGCCTGGCGTGCACGTCGCTCGCCTTCGCCCTCGGGCGCGACCACGTCCAGCGGGAGCTCGCCCAGGCGCAGCCCGGCGCGCAGGTGACGGACATGGCGACCGCGCTGCTCGCGGCCCTCGACGAGCTCGACGTGCGGCGGCCGGCGCTGCTGACGCCCTACGTCGACGAGCTGCACGAGCGCAACCTCGCGCTGCTGCGCGAGAGCGGCCGCGAGGTCGTCGCGCACCGCCACCTCGGGCTCTCGACCGACGAGGAGATCAGCGCCGTGTCCGCTCGCTCGCTGCGACGGCTCGCGCTCGCCACGGACGTCGACGACGCCGACGGGCTCGTGATCGCCTGTAGCGCGTTTCGCGCGTGCCGCGCGGGCTTCCTCGACCAGCTCGAGGACGAGCTCGGCAAGCCCGTGGTGAGCTCCCAGCAGGCGTTCCTGTGGCACCTCCTGCGCCTGGCGGGCGTCCGCGACCGGGTGGGCGGGCACGGCTCGCTGTTCGCGCGACCCGCGCAACGTCCCGCGGACCGGCCCGCGCTGGTCTCGACCCCGACGGCGGCGGGCGGCGACGTCGACCCGTACCCGAGTCGCGTGCCCGAGCCCGGCCTGGTCGACCGCGTCGACCCGGTGGTCACCGACGGGGCGCGCGGACGCGGCCCGCTGAGCGGCGCGCAGGTCGAGCGCTTCGAGCGGAGCGGCGCCCTGGTCCTCCGCCAGGTCTTCGCGCCCGACGAGGTCCGCGCGCTGCGCGACACGATCGAGGAGCTGCGCGAGCACTACGAGTCCCTCTCCTACGAGGAGCTCGACCGCACGACCGACATGCGCGTCATCACGGAGCGGGGCGGGACGCTCGTCGGCGACGCCGGCGAGGCGCCGACGCTCAAGAGCATCTGGCAGGTCCACCTGCCGCCCGAGCACGCCGCGCACATGCTGTTCGCGGCCGACCTCTCGCGACGCGCGGTGTGCGACGCGCGCCTCGTGGACGCGGCGCGGCAGCTCCTCGGAGAGGACGTCTACATCCACCAGAGCCGCGTGAACTTCCAGCGCGGCGTGTCCGCGCACGGCAGCGGAGGCAGCGGCTTCCTGTGGCACCAGGACTTCGAGCAATGGCACTGCGAGGACGGCATGCCGCGGATGCGGGCGGTGTCGATGGCCGTGCTGCTCGAGCGCGCCGTCCCGGCCAACGGCGCGCTGATGGTCATGCCCGGCTCGCACCGCCGCCTGGTGCAGGCCTACGGCGACCCGTCCGAGTCCGGACGCTACGAGAAGGGCGCGCTCTCGCGCGGCCCCGAGCTGCCGGTCGAGCTGCTCGCGCGACTGGCGGACGAGCACGGCATCGCGTACTGCCGGGGCGAGCCCGGGGACGTCGTGCTGTTCGACTGCAACACGATCCACGGCAGCCACACGAACATCTCGCCGTGGGGGCGGAGCATGTTCTTCGCGGTCTACAACGCGGTGTCGAACACGCCCGCGCCGCGACCGTTCGCGGCGGCCGAGCCCCGTCCCGAGCACATCGGGAGCCACGACCCGCGCTTCGCGGGGGTCGCGCTGCCGGCCCTGCACCAGTCGCTGGCTGCCCCGCTGCGACCGTCCTGAGCCGGGCTCCGCGCGATGAACCTCGTGGATCCGCTACTGGCCGTGCTCGTCGTGGCCAACCTGCTGCCGATCCTGCCCATCGTGCTCGGGGTCGTGAGCGCCGTGCCCAGGCGCCGGCGCAAGCGGGTCGCGCTGCGCGCGCTCGCCGTCGGCAACGTCGTGGCGTTCCTGTTCGCGGTCGGCGGGGGACTGGTCCTCGACGCGATGCGCAGCGAGATCGACGACCTGCGCATCGCCGGCGGGATCATCCTGCTCGTGTTCGCGATCTACGACCTGCTGTTCTCCCGCGAGGACCGCAAGGAGGCCCTGGGGGACCTCATGGAGGAGAGCGAGCACGACGGAGCCGACGTCGGGCCGATCCCGCTGGGCGTCCCGATCATGATCGGGCCCGCGACGCTCACGACGGTGCTCGTCCTCTCCGAGACGTACGGACTCGTGCCGGTGACGCTCGCGCTCCTGGTCAACGCCGTCCTGAACGTCGGCCTGATCGTCACCGGGCAGGCGCTCATGGACGCCGCGGGCCGCGGCTTCATCCGCGCGGCCGGCAAGGTCTTCGGTCTGCTGCTCGCGACGCTGGCCGTCACGATGGTGCGGACCGGCGTGATGGGTGTGTGGACGTCGGGGTGAGGGCCACGACGTGCTCAGCGGAAGGCGAGGTCGCGCAGGAACAGCGCGATGTCCGGCACGAGGATCACCGCGAGCGAGCTGACGAGCAGGAGCGCGAGGAAGGGCGGGGTGCCGCGCAGGATCTCGAGATACGGTCGGCGGAAGATCGCGATGGCCGTGAAGATGTCGCACCCGAACGGCGGCGTGGCGGAGCCGATGGCCACCTGCATGGTCACGACCGTGCCCACGAGCACGGGGTCCACGCCGGCCCGGGCGGCCGCGGGCGCGAAGATCGGCGTCAGGATCAGGATCACGACGATCGGGTCGACGAACATGCAGCCGACGAAGGTCGCCAGGGCGATCGCCAGGAGGACGTGCAGCTGGCCCGATCCCTCGTCGAGGCCGAAGACGCCCTCGACCAGGAGCCGCGGCAGCTCCGCGTAGGAGAGGACCCAGGAGAAGGCCTGGCCCGCGCCCACCAGCACGAACACGACCGCCGTCACGAGCGCGGTCGACCGCGCGATGTCGACGATCTGGCGCGGGCGCAGCTCGCGGAAGAGGCCGAACTCGAGCACCGCGGCGTAGAGCACGCTGACCGCCGCGGCCTCGGTGGGGCTGAAGATCCCGGAGTAGATGCCGCCGACGACGATGACCGGGAAGCCCGCGGGGAGCAGGGCGCGCGCGACGGCGCGCCGGCGGTCCTCGCGCGAGGCGGGAGGCTGCTCGGGCACGCGAAACCGCACCGACGCGACGCGGCAGTACGCGCAGATCAGCACCAGCACGAGCAGGCCGGGGCCGATGCCCGCGAGGAAGAGCTCGCCGATCGACGTCCCGGACACGACGCCGTACACGATCATGCCGATGCTCGGCGGGATCAGCAGCGCGATGTCGCTCGCGTTGACGATGAGCGCCATCGCGAACGAGTCCGGGTAGCCCGCGCGGACCAGGCGCGGGCGCAGCGGGCTCCCGATGGCGACCACGGTGGCCTGCGTCGAGCCCGAGATCGCGCCGAACAGCGTGCAGCTGACGGCCGCCGTGATGGGCAGCCCGCCGCGCCTGTGGCCGACGAAGCCCATGACGACGTCGAGCAGGCGGTCGGCGGCCTGGCCGCGCGTCATGATCTCGGCCGCGAGCACGAACATCGGGACGGCGATCAGCGCCGCGGGCGTGATGCCGGTGATCCACTGCTGCACCAGCACCTCGGGGCTCGCGTACCGGAAGGGCTCGAAGAACAGCAGCGCGGCCAGCGCCGAGGCCAGCAGCGGGACCTTCATCGGGTACCCGAGCAGCAGCAGCGCGATCAGGACGACCGCCATCGTGATGGCCAGGGCGGTCATGGGGCGTCACGAGGTCCCGCGCGGGTCGCCGGTCCGCGGCTCGAGCTCCTCGTATCCGTCGGGCCGGTCGGCGGCCACGTAGGCACCCGGTCCCGCGACGTTGCGCGCGGCGGCGAAGGCGTACTGCACGCCCCCGAGGAAGAGCCCCGCGGGCGCCACGAGGTAGACCCAGCCCAGCGGCACGCCGAGGACGGGCGAGCGGCGGTCCACGCCGAGGGCGTAGCTCGCCGCGTACCAGGTCAGCGCGAACAGCAGCAGCGCAGTCGTCGCGCAGATCCCGGCCAGGAGCCAGCGGCGCGCGCGCACGGGCAGCGCGTCGCAGAGCGCCGACATGCGGACGTGCCGGCCCTCGCCCGCCGCGTAGCTGAGCCCCACGAAGCAGACGAGCACGATCAGGAACTGGTTCAGCTCCTCGGTCGCCGCGATCGTGTCGCCCGTGAGGTTGCGCGCGAAGACGTTCACGATCGTCGCGGCGGCCATGACGATCATGGCGGCCGCGAGCAACCAGCCCTCGAGCTTGCGCTGGATGGCGTGGAGCTTCCTCACGCGGGCGATGGTAGCAGTCGCCTGCACCCGTTCCCAGGCACGCGGTGTGCCCGCGAGCCGCGAGGTCGTCGACCCCGGAGCCTCCCATGACGTTCGATCCACGCGAGTCGCGCGCCCGCGCGACGCGCTCGCGCTCTCCCCTGTCCACGGTCGCGCTGATCGCGCTCCTCGGTGTGGCCTGCGGGGACACCGGCGCGCCCGAGGACGGAGAGCCGCGCCAGGAGACGTGGCGCTTCGCGATCGAGGAGGCCGCGGGATCCGTCCAGGACGCGTACGCGCAGGAGTTCAAGCGCCGCATCGAGGAGCGCACCGGGGGCGCCGTGGAGGTCACGGTGTACCCCTACGGCGCGCTCGGCACGAGCGACGACATCACCGAGCAGCTCCGCATGGGCTCGCTGCAGTTCGCGATGGCCTCGCCGGGCCACCTGGGGAAGACCATCCCCGAGCTGCAGGTGTTCCTGCTGCACTTCCTGTTCTCGGACGACGACGCCGCGAACTTCGCGGCGATCCGCGACCCCGCCTTCCGCGCGGAGCTCGCGCCCCTGTTCCCCGAGAAGGGCCTCGAGCTGCTCGGGCTGCTACCCGAGGGCTGGATGGTCTGGACGACCAAGGAGCCGATCCGCGAACCGGACGACTTCGCGGGCGTCAAGATCCGGACCATGACGTCGCCCCTGCTCCTGGCCGCGTACGAGGCCTACGGCGCGAGCCCCCAGGCGATGCCCTACGGCGAGGTGTACAGCGCGCTCCAGCTCAACATGATCGACGCCCAGGTGAACCCGGTGTTCGCGATCGAGGAGATGAGCTTCTACGAGGTCACGAGCCACATGATCTTCGCGCGCCACGCGCCGTTCCTGACGACCTTCGTCACCAACACGCGCTTCCTGGCCGAGCTCCCGGCCGGCCGGCGGGAGCTGGTGCTGGAGGTGGCGCGGGAGCTCGGCGCGTACCTCGCGGAGGTCCAGGAGCGCGTGAACCGCGAGCGGCTCGACGAGATCCGCGAGCGCAAGCCCGACATGGTCCTGATCGAGCTCGACGAGCCGCAGCGCGACGCCTTCCGGCGGCGGAGCGCGCCCGTCCGCGAGCAGTTCGTCGAGCGGACGGGCGAACGGGGCCGCGCGCTCCTGGAGGCGCTGCTCGGCGCCGTCGCGCGCGCCGAGCGGTCGACGGCCGAGCGGGCCGACGACGGCGGCTGAGGACCGGCCGGGCGCGGTGGCCCCGGCGGCAACAGGGACCGTCGAGGCGTGCACTCGACCGACGTGAGCGGCTACCGTACCCGCCCCGCGCGGTCCGCCGCGGCGCGCGGTCGCCGATGAGGGCCATCACCTACTCGCGCTACGGACCGCCCGACGTCCTGCAGGCGTCGGAGGTCGAGCGCCCCGCGCCCGGGCGGGGCGAGGTGCTGGTCCGCGTGCGGGCCGTCGAGGCGACCAAGGCCGACTGCGAGCTGCGCAGCTTCCGGTTCCCCGTGAAGTGGTTCTGGCTGCCGCTCCGCGTGGCGCTCGGCGTCGCCCGGCCGCGGCGGCCGGTGCTGGGCGCCTACTTCTCCGGCGTGGTCGCGGCGGTGGGGGAGGGAGCGACGCGCCTGGCCGTCGGGGACGAGGTCTACGGCTGCACGGGCCTGCGCTTCGGGGCGTACGCCGAGTACCTGACCGTGCCCGAGTCCCACCCCGTGGTTCGCCGGCCGTCCACCATGAGCTTCGAGGAGGCGGCGGCCGTGCCGCTGGGCGGGCTCAACGCCCTGCACTTCGCGCGCCTGGCCGCGATCCGCCCCGGCGAGCGGGTGCTGGTCAACGGCGCCGGCGGGAGCATCGGCGCCCACTTCGTCCAGCTCGCCCGGGCCCGCGGCGCCGAGGTCACGGCCGTCGACAGCGCGCGCAAGGAGGCGCTGCTGCGCCGGATCGGGGCCGACCACTTCGTGGACTACGCGCGCGAGGACTTCGCGGCGCGCGGCGAGCGGTACGACGTGCTCCTCGACATGGTCGCCGGCAGCTCCTACCGCGCCTGCGTCGCGTCGCTGCGGCCGGGCGGCCGCTACCTCAAGGCGAACCCCCGCCTCGCGGACATGCTCCGGTCCGTGTGGACCACGCGGTTCACGGACAGGACCGTCCGCGTGGCCTTCGCGCCCGAGACGCAGGAGGGGCTGGACGAGCTCCGCGAGCGCATCGAGGCCGGCGAGGTCGGCCCGATCGTGGACACGGCCTACCCGCTGGAGCAGGCGGCCGAGGCCCACCGCCGCGTCGAGGCCGAGGACCGCGCCGGCGCGATCGTGCTGACGCTCGGGGAGTAGCCGGGGCGGGTCCCGGACGTCGTCCAGGACCCCGACCCCCGCGCCGGGCGCGACCTCAGTTGCAGATCAGGAACTCGACCCCGTCGGTCAGGCCGT
The DNA here is from genome assembly GCA_030428395.1 of bacterium. Lineage (GTDB taxonomy): Bacteria > Planctomycetota > UBA1135 > UBA1135 > JAUIDW01. The sequence continues at coordinate 29,582 of JAUIDW010000009.1, forward strand.
CGTTGAAGGCGTCGCCCGGGTCCCGGTAGATGTACTGGGCGTTGACCTTCGCGCCGGCCGTCAGGGAGGGGTCGACGCCGCTCTGGATGCGCTTGTTGAAGTTCGTGTTCAGCACGCCCGGGCAGAAGCCGGTGCCGGAGCTGCCGCTGGACTTGGGCGGGAGCAGGCGCACGATCGGCGCCTTGACGCACAGCTTGCCGCCGTGGAAGTTCAGGTTGCTGCGGCCGCTGTGGCTGTACAGCAGGTAGCCGAACTCGTCCTGCAGGATGTCGTTGCCGGTGATGACGTACGGGACGGTGCTCGTCGCGCTGGCGCTGCCCGAGGTGGTGACGAACGGCACGCAGAAGAGCGAGTTGAACTTCCCCGTGCAGTACGTGACGCCCGCGCCGCCGCTGGCGGGCACGATCTTGTAGACCTCGCCCTGGCCCGGGGCGCCGAACGACGGCCCGAAGTCGCAGATGTACATCTCGCCGTTGTAGTCCTCGCCGAACGACGCGATGGTGTCGATGGCCATGCCGCCGCCCGGGGCGAGCTCGACCGTGCGGACCGTGAAGTCCTGCACGGTCCCGGTCGCGACCTCGTACTCGAACGACCAGATCCGCCCGGAGCAGAAGTCGCCGAAGAAGTACGTCCCGCGCAGGTCGGGGATGTCGCAGCCGCGGTAGACGTGGCCGCCGGTGATCGAGCAGCCGAGGTTGTGGCCGTAGTCGTGGATCGGCAGGGTCAGCGCCATGTCGTTGCACGTGCAGCCCGAGAGGCCGGTGCAGTTGAAGCCCTCCATGCACCGCCAGCCGTGGTTCTGGCCGCCCGCGCCGGCCGCCTCGAAGGTGACCTCCTCGCGCGCGTCCTGGCCGACGTCGCCGATGTACAGGTCCCCGGTCTCGCGGTCGAAGCTGAAGCGCCAGGGGTTGCGCAGCCCGAGCGACCAGATCTCGTCCCGGACCGAGGTGTCGAGCACGAACGGGTTGTCGGCCGGGATGTGCGGGAACGCGATGTCGACGTCCAGGCGGAGCATCTTGCCGAGCAGATTCGCGCCGGACTGGGCGTTCCCGCCCGTGACGTGGCCCGTTCCCTGGTCGTTGAAGTTCCCGCCGTCCCCGGAGCCGATGTAGAGCTTGCCGTCCGGCCCGAAGGCGATGCCGCCGCCGTTGTGGTTCGTCTGCGGCTGGTCGTACGAGATGAGGGTCGTGGCGGTGGCCGGGTCGCCGACGTCCGGGCTGGTCGCGGTGAACTCGACCACGAAGGTGTCGCCCGAGCCCGACGTCCCGGTGTAGTTCACGTAGAACTTCCCGTTGTTCTGGTAGTCGGGGTGGAAGGCGAGCCCCAGCAGGCCCTGCTCGTTCCCGCCGGCCTGGACGCCGGGCACGTTCAGGAACGGCGTGGCCTGCAGGACCCCGTTGCGGACGATCCGGATGCGCGCGGCGTTCTGCTCGACGACGTACAGGCGCTCGAGCTCGCCGTCGGGCTGCGTGCACGTGACCGGGCGCGTCAGGCCGGAGGCGATGCGGACGGTGGTCAGGGGCTGCTGGGCCGAGCCGGTCGAGGCGAGGAGGGCGCCGAGGACCAGCGCGGAAACAGCGGAGTTGCGAATCATGGGGACGGTCCGGGTGAGGGGAGCGAGGAGCGACGTGCAGGCCGGATTCTAGCAGGGGGTGCGCGGCCGGGGCGGGCCGGCCGGCGCAGCATCCCCTGCGGGCGTCCGGCGCCGCGAGGCGCCCGCGGGATCGAGGGCCGACGCGTCGCGATCCGCGCGCGCCGGCGCGGGTATCGGGGCTGGCCGGGCGCGGCGGGTTCCGTACGCTGGGGCCGCTCCAGCCGAGGAGGACCCCGTGCACCTGGACCGCCGCTCCCTCTTGACCGCGACGACCGCCGGCCTCGGGCTGGCCCTGGCCGGCTGCCGGGCGACGCCCCCGCGGCGCATCGTGACGGGGCGCCTGCGCTACGCCGCGATCGGCACCGGCGGGATGGGGCTCGCGGACCTGCAGCACGTCGCGTCGCATCCGGAGGTCGACGTGGTCGCGCTGTGCGACGTCGACGAGACGCTGCTGTCCGCGGCCGCGGAGCTCTTCCCCGGAGCGGCGACGTACCGCGACTGGCGCGAGCTCTACGGACACGAGGCGGCGCGCCTCGACGCGGTCAGCGTCAGCACCCCCGACCACATGCACGCCGCGATCTGCGCCCCCGCGCTGGCCGCGGGCCTGCACGTGTACTGCCAGAAGCCGCTGACGCGCACCGTGGCCGAGGCGCGCGCGCTCCACCGGCTGGCGCGCCTCGGCGGGTCCGCCACGCAGATGGGGATCCAGAACCACTCCAACGCCAACCTCGCCGCGGCGCGCGCGCTGTTCCTGCAGCGCCGCATCGGCGCGGTGCACGAGGTGCACGTCTGGACCGACCGACCGGCCGGGTGGTGGCCCCAGGGGGTCGAGCGGCCCGCGGGCGAGGACCCCGTGCCCGACACCCTGGACTGGGACCTGTGGCTCGGCGTGGCGCCCGCGCGGCCGTACAAGGAGGGCCTCTACCACCCGTTCGCCTGGCGCGGGCGCGAGGACTTCGGGACCGGCGCGCAGGGCGACATGGGCTGCCACCTGATGGACCCGGCGGTGTGGTTCCTGGAGCTGGGGGACCCGCTGCGCCTGCGCTCCGACGGCCCGCCGCCGAACGGCGAGACCTTCCCCGAGTGGTCGCGCGTGCACTACGAGTTCCCGCCCAACCGCTTCACCACGCGCGGCCCGCTGCACCTGACGTGGCACGACGGCGGCCGGAAGCCGCCCGTCGACCTCTGCGAGCGCCTGGGCACCACGCGCGAGGAGCTGCCGGGCAACGCCTGCCTGTTCGTGGGGACCGAGGGCGCGCTGCTGGCCAACCCGTACGACGCTCCCCGGCTGCTGCCCGGGGAGCGCTTCGCCGACGTCGAGGTCCCGCCGCGCGAGGACGTCGACCACTGGCACCAGTGGGTGGACGCCTGCCGGGGCCTGGGCGAGCCCAGCGCCGCCTTCCCCTACGCCGCCGCGCTGACCGAGACGGTCCTGCTCGGCAACGTCGCCCTGCGCTTCCCGCACGAGACGCTCGAGTGGGACGCCGACCGCATGCGCTTCCCGCGGCGACCCGAGGCGGACGTCCACCTCGCGGGGGCGACCCGGGAGGGCTGGGAAGCCGTCTAGCGGGGGAGGCCCGCGGCCGCCGTCCCGGGCGCGGCCGGGCTCCGTCCGCCGCGGCGCCGCCCGGGTGCGCGACGGGCGTCGACCGTCGGCACCCGGGCGCCGGTGGATCCTAACCCTCGCCCCGTCAGCAGCTTGCGCGGCGCACGCGGCAGGCCCGCCGCGAGGGCGGCGTCGTCGCGCTCCGGTCGCGCCGGTCCGGCTGGCGCGGATGCGTTCCGGCGCCGCGGGCCGCCCCGCTCGCGCGGGCTCCGGCCGGGCGGAGATCCGCTCCCCGCGCCGTGCCCGATGCGCGGCGCTGCGTTACCGTCCCTGGCCCGCACCTGCTCGCGGGCCCACGGCGGGCCTCGCGAGCGGCGGCCCGGTGACCGCGGATGGACGAAACCCCCACGATGACCGCCCCGGAGTGGACCGAACGCTACGCCCACAAGATCGTCTCCGCCGAGGAGGCCCTGTCCGTCGTGCGCCCCGGCCAGCGGGTGTTCGTCGGCTCCGGGGCGGGCGAGCCGCAGACGCTCGTCGAGGCCCTCTCCGAGGCGCCCGGCGTCAGCGACGCGGAGATCGTGCACCTCCTGACACTGGGCGTCGCGACCTACGCCGAGCCGCGGCTGGGGCACCGCTTCCGGCACAACGCGTACTTCATCGGCCCGAACGTCCGCGAGGCCGTCAACGCCGGCCGCGCCGACTACACGCCGATCTTCCTGTCGGAGATCCCGCGCCTGTTCCGGTCCGGGCGGGTCGTGATCGACGTGGCGCTGATCGAGGTCAGCCCGCCCGACGCGCACGGCTACTGCAGCCTGGGCGTCTCGACCGACATCGTGAAGTCCGCCACCGAGTCGGCGCGTCTCGTCGTCGCCGAGGTGAACGAGCAGATGCCGCGCGTCCTCGGGGACTGCTTCGTCCACGAGAGCCGGATCGACCACATGGTCCCCAGCGACCGGCCGATCCTGGAGGCGGTCCAGGGCGAGCCGGACGACATCTCGTCCCGGATCGCGCGCCACATCGCGCGGCTGGTGGTGGACGGCGCCACGCTCCAGCTGGGGATCGGCACCATCCCCGACGCCGTCCTGCACCACCTGACGGAGTTCAAGGACCTCGGCATCCACACGGAGATGTTCAGCGACGGGGTCATCCCGCTGGTCGAGAAGGGCGTCATCAACAACTCGAAGAAGACGCTGCACCCCGGCAAGATCGTCGCGAGCTTCGTGATGGGGTCGCGCAAGCTCTACGACTTCATCGACAACAACCCGCTGGTCGAGTTCCACCCGACCGAGTACGTCAACGACCCGTTCGTCATCAGCCAGAACGACAAGATGATCTCGATCAACTCCGCGATCGAGGTCGACCTGACGGGCCAGGTCTGCTCGGACTCCCTCGGGACGCGCTTCTACAGCGGGATCGGCGGCCAGGTGGACTTCATCCGCGGCGCGTCGCGCTCGAAGGGCGGCCGCGCGATCCTGGCCCTGCCGTCCACGACCGACGGCGAGACGATCTCGCGCATCGTGCCGACGCTCAAGCCCGGCGCGGGCGTCGTGACGAGCCGCGGCGACGTCCACTACGTCGTGACCGAGTACGGCAGCGCGTACCTGCACGGCAAGACGGTCCGCGAGCGCGCGGTGGCGCTGATCAACATCGCGCACCCCAAGTTCCGGCCGTGGCTGATGGCCGAGGCGAAGACGCGCCACATGGTCTACGCCGACCAGGTCGAGCTGCCGTTCCGGGCACCGGTCTACCCCGACGAGCTCGAGCGCTGGGTCGAGGTCAAGGAGGGCCGGCGGGTGTTCCTGCGGCCGCTGAAGGTCAGCGACGAGCCGCTCCTGCGCGAGATGTTCTACCGGCTCTCGCCGGAGTCGATCCACTACCGCTTCTTCCAGCTCATCCGCTCGATGCCCCACCAGAAGCTGCAGGAGTTCCTGCGCATCGACTACGAGGCGGACATGGCGCTGGTGGTGCTCGACTCGTCCGCCGACGAGGACGCGCGGATGCTCGGCATCGCGCACTACCTCCGGGAGCCGCGCTCGAACTTCGCCGAGGCCGCCTTCCTGGTGCGCGACGACTGGCAGGGCAAGGGCGTCGGGACCATGCTGATGAAGACCCTGGTCGAGGCCGCGCGCAGCCAGGGCATCGCGGGCTTCACGGCCGACGTGCTGTCCGACAACAAGGGCATGCTGCGCGTCTTCCACCGCTGCGGCTTCCCGGTGCAGAGCCGGCTGGAGGGCGAGGCCTACCGGCTGCGGATCCCCTTCGAGGAGCCCCCGGCGGAGTAGGCCCCGCCGCGGCGGGCTCCGGGCGCCCGGCGGGCGACCGCGCTGCGCCGCTGCCGGCGGCGAGGTGCGCGATGAGCGAACCGACGACGAAGGCGGACGCGATCACCCGGCTGCTGCCGTGGCTGGCGCACTGGACGATCGTGGACGAGCGCCTCGGCGAATCGCGCAGCGACGCATACGCCGTGGCGACGCCCGACGGCACGGTCGGGATCGACGTGCTGCCGCTCACCCGCGCGGCCCGGGCCGAGCTGGGGGACGTGTGCGCCCTCTTCCTGACGCACCGCAACCACCAGCGCTCGGCGTGGCGCTTCCGCCGCGAGCTGGGCGCGCCGGTGTACGCCCCCGCGGGCACGCAGGGCCTGGACGAGGAGCCGGACGTGCTCATGGACGAGGCCACCCCGCTGCCCGGCGGCCTGCACGCGATCCGGGCCCGCGGGTTCCGCGACGCGTGCTACCTCACGTTCGCGCACGAGGACGGCACGGGCGTCCTCTTCGCCGGCGACCTGATCTGCCACGACCCCGACGGGCCCTACCGTTTCCCGGTGCAGCCGGACTACTTCGACCTGACCGGTGGCCAGGCCGACGCAAGGCGCCTGCTGGAGCTGCCCCTGGACGCGCTGTGCGCCGCCCATGCAAGTCCCACGCTGGACGGCTGCCGCGCGGCGCTCGAGGAGGCGCTCCAGGACGCCGAGCTCCGGCGCTGAGGGCCGCGGCCGCGACGCGGGTAAGCGCCCTGACCTGACTGGGTTCCGTGTGGACCGGGGACCCGTTTCCCGCCGGATCCCCTGCAACCGCCGACGCTTGGAGCAGTCACCTCCCCGCCGAGGGCCCCTTCACCCCCTCGGTGAAGGTGACCCTCCGTGTTCGAACCGCCGCGCTGCCCCTACCGCTCCTGCCCCCGACACCTCGACCCCCGGCCTCGCTTCCACCACCGGCACGGGTCCTATCACCCCGGGTGCCGGCCGCGCCCCGTGCCGCGCTTTCGATGTCGCACCTGCCGCCGGACGTTCTCGCGACAGACCTTCCGGATGGACTATCGCGACCACCGCCCGCACCTCAATCCACACCTCTTCCGCCTGCTCGCCTCGGGCATCGGGATCCGGCAGTCGTCACGCCTGCTCGGCCTCAGCTTGCGCTGCACCGAATTGAAGTTCCGCAAGCTCGCCCGACACCTCTGGCGCCTCAACTTGAACGTCCGAGGACCCCTCCCACCCGGCTCCCGCCTGCAGCTCGACGAACTCGAGACCTACGAGTGTCGCCGGCGGACGCGCCCGCTCAGCGTGCCCGTCGTGATCGAGGCCGAGTCGCGCTTCATCGTGTGGGCGGAGTCGGCAACCATCCGGCCGCGCGGGAAGATGACCCCGGCACGGCTGAAGGCCCTCCAGGAGGACGAGGAGCGGCTCGGGAAGCGGATCGACCGCTCGCGCAAGAGCGTGAAACGGGCGCTCCAGAGGGCGGCCGAGGTGGCCACCGGACTCGAGACCATAGTGCTGCAGACCGACGAGAAGACGAGCTACGTCGGACTGGCGCACAGAGCGTTCGGAAAGCACCGGCTGGTCCACGAGACGACCAACAGCAAGCTCGCGCGAATGACCTGGAACCCGCTCTTCCCGATCAACCACACCGAGGCCATGGCCCGGGACCTGGTGGGCCGGCTCCGTCGCGAGTCGTGGCTCGTGAGCAAGAAGAAGCGCTACCTGAACCTGGGCCTCGCCGTGTTCACGGCGTACCGGAACTTCGTGCGGCGGCGCTTCAACTGGGACTCTGTGTCGCCGGCTCAGATGCTGGGGCTGACCTCGCGACGCCTGGGGTGGGGGCAGCTGCTGACCTGGCGCCAAGACTGGCGGGGTCGGAGCTTGCACCCGTGCCGGAGGGGGACGGGCGCAATGCGACCGTGCGGGGTGTCCTAAGGTTGGAGCCGGAAGGGAACGCGATACGGGGGCCCCGCCTGCGAGTCCACACGGAACCCAGTCAGCTCAGAAGGCGTACGAGGCCATGAACTGGACGCGCTCCAGCCGCCCATCCTCCCCACTCTCCAGCTCGCGCAACCCGGTCAGGTACTCGATGCCGAGCGTCAGCCGCGGCACGGGGTTGACCAGCAGGTTGACCTGCGCGGACCAGTTGGAGCGGTTCACGTCCGGGCCCGTGTACTGGACCGGGTTGTCCACGGCCATGCCCGAGGCCACCACGTTCGAGCGCCAGCGGTCGTCCCACCAGTGGCGGTAGGCGACGAACCCGCTGGTGGTGCCGATGGGCTCGAGGCTGCCGTCGGTCGTGATCGCCGCGCCGTTGGCGAAGTTCAGGCCCACGTAGCGGCCGAGGCCGTCGCCGTGGATGACCATCCAGCGCAGGTCGTCGGCGCCGAACCAGGCCTTGCCCGACAGGCTCACGCCCCAGCCGAGCTCGTCGTCGTCCACGCCCAGGCCGGCGTCCTCGAGGGAGAGCTGGCGCAGCAGGCCGCCGAGCTGCACGTGGCCGAGATCGCTGGCCCAGGTGTAGCGCGCCACGAGGTCGGGCAGGGAGTTGTCGTCGGCCTCGATGCGCCCGCCCCCGAGCGGCGTGACGGTCGTCTCGGGGTTCTCGAGGGCGATCGCGAAGTTCCCGCGCGTGTGGCGGACCAGGGGCTGGCGGCCGAACGACGTGCTGCCGGAGGGGCCGATGAAGTCCACGCTCTCCGGCAGCGTGGCCACGTCCATGAAGGTGGTCCAGGTCTGCCCGATCAGCCACTCGTTCCAGGTGAGGTAGGCGTGCCGCATGCGCGGCAGGTACGAGTTGCTCACGCGCTCGTCGCCGGTGGGGGACACCATGAAGTCGACCTCGGCGTAGGCGCCGAGGACGTGCTCGCCGACGGTGTCGGAGACGGCCAGGTGCAGGCGCGTCTCGCGCGCGTGGAAGTCCAGGTCCTCGCTCTCGCGCATCCCGCCCACCGGGATGGTGCCGGGGACGAAGAAGTCGCGCCCGATGCTGTCGGAGGGCAGGTCGCCGTCGCTGTAGCGGGAGGCCAGCACGTCCACCTTGACGTAGCCGCCGAACTCGAGGACCGGGCCGTCGTCCGGGCCCGTCAGCAGGGGCAGCAGCCGCTCCTCCATGGCCGCCAGCCGCGCGTTCGCCTGCTCGGCCTGGTCGCGGGCCGTGGCGGCGTCCACCCGCGCCTGGCGCAGCTCCTCCGCGAGCCGGGCCGCCTCGTCGGGCGGCAGCAGCTGCGGGTCCTGCGCCTCGGTCTCGCGCGGCTTGCGCGGGGCGACCCGCTCGCCGCCGACCCACTCCGGCAGGCCGCATCCGATCGCCACCAGGTACGCCGTCACGTGCGCCGCGACCGCGCGTCGAAGGCCGGTCCGGAGCAGCGTTGCGACGGATGGGGATGGGGGGCGCATGCCGCGGTCCCGCCCGCGTCCGCCTTCCCGGGGGTCGGAACCGGCTCGCTCGAGCCGGGAACCGGGTGGGCGACCACGGCGCGGACTCTCGTGCCTCCGTCCGGATGGCGGGGCACGGAGGGCATCGTAGCGAGCGCGCCGGCCGCGGGCTGTGCCGACAGTGCGGCGCGCGGATACGGCCTGTGCCGTACTGCCAGCGCCGTGCTCGACCGTCGGACGAACGCCCCGCGCGCCGGACGGAGCGCGGCCCGTACGCGAGCTCGGTCCGCGAGCCCGGTCCGCTCGCGCGGACACGTCGCGGCGCGGCGCGTGGAACCGCGCGGCGCGCCCATCTGCGTCAGGGCGTCGTGAGGACGTCCGGGAGGCCGTGGCCCGGGGGGCGGGCGAGCAGGACGACGCGGGCGCCGTAGCCGGACAGGACGAGCTCGTCGGTGGCGTTGCGGCCGTCGAGCTCGCCCTTGGCGAGCCAGTGGCCGCGGTCGCGGTCGGTGAAGATCGTCTCGGCGGTCCAGCCGTCGGGCCCGCGCTGGAGCAGCTCGACGCGACGGGAGTAGCCGAACACGGCGACCGTCTCGACCGACGGGTCCGGGTCGAAGCGGCCGGCGACGATCCCGCGCGGGCCCTGGGGGCCGGCACAGATCAACTCGTGGCTCCAGGAGCCGGCCCCGTCCTCGGCGTGCCGCCAGACCGTGCCGTCGTCGCACGTGTTGTAGAGGACGGTCCGGCCGTCCCGCCGGGCCTGCGCCAGGCGGCCCATGCCCATCGGGCGCTCGAAGAGCGTCTCCCACCGGAAGCCGTCGGACGCCCACGTTCCGAGGCGCAAGCGGCCGGCGCGGTCGACCGTGGCGAGGCGGCTGCTGTCCTGGAGCCACGCGGCGTCGCGCACGCGGCCGGGGAGCTCCTCGACGAGCGTGGCGTCGAAGCCGTCGGCGCCCGCGCGCGGCGTCAGCCGGTAGAGGTAGCCGGGTCGCGTGAACGCCACGAGCTCGTCCCCGTCGCTCGACGGGTCGAGGTCCGCCGCCACGAGCGTGTGGATCTCGAGCCCGGGCAGGTGCGCGATGCGCCGGTTGTCGACGACGCCCTCGCGGTAGGCGACGACCTGGTACAGGTTCCCCTTCTTCCCGCCGGTGTACAGCTCGGGGCCCGGCACGCGCGGGTCGACGTCGCCCTGCGTCAGCCCGCCGAGCCACGTGCCGTCGGCGATCGTCGTCACCGGCGTCCACTTGCCGCTGTAGGAGACGAGCACGTGGCAGCGGCCCTCGTCGTCGAGCCCGACGACCTCGGGGCAGGCGTACTGCGGGAACACCTGCATCACCTTCACCGTCCAGATCCCGGTCGGGTCGGTGTCGACGACGAGCGAGGCGTTCCAGTCGGAGCCCGAGTCGAGGCGCACCTCGCCCGCGCTCGGGTCCGGCGCGTCGGGCGCGGCGCCGGGGGCGGCCGCGCAGGAGCCCGCGAGGGCGGCGAGCGAGAGCTGGAGGACGAGGCGCATGGGACTCCCTAGAAGCTGGCGCCGATGCGGAAGTAGGTCTGTCGCGGCGGGCCGGCGACCTTGCCGCCGCCGAAGAAGCCGCCGCGCGAGTGGACGTACCAGTCCTGGTCGAACACGTTGGTCGCGCCGAACGCCAGGCTGATCACGCCCCGGCCCAGCGGCCAGCGCTTCTCGATCTGGGCGTCCCAGGTCGTCCGCGACGGGTTCACCCCCAGCGTACCGTCCGGGCTGTCGATGGAGGTGTTGGCCTCGTCCGAGTAGGAGTCGCCGACGTAGACGCCGCCGAGCGAGAAGCGCCAGGCGGACTCCGTCAGGTACTGGAAGCTCCAGGCCATCTTGGTGTCCCAGGCGTAGGGAGTCTCGTTCCCCCGGTCCGGCCCCTCGCGCAGCTCGGAGTCCTGGAGCGTGCAGGAGATGCGGGCGGAGAACCCGTCGAGCGCCTCGTGGCTCTCCCCGGCGTCCCAGGAGAGCCCCAGGTCGACGCCCTCCGCGACGATGCGGCCGATGTTCTCGTACACGCCCGTGTAGAAAACCCCGACGTCGTCGAAGTCGGTGTGCCAGGCGGCGACCGAGGCCTCGACCCCTCCGCCGGCCCGCACGCGGGTCCCGAGCTCGAACGAGTCGCCGCGCTCGAAGTCCACGTCCTGGGCGGGCGCGCCGGCATTCAGGTCGTAGCCCCAGACCTGCGGCGCCCGGAACGACTGCTGGTAGTTGCCGAAGAACGCGACGCGCTCGTGGATCTGGTAGTTGGCGCCGAAGCCCGGCAGCAGGGTGAAGAACTCGTCGTCGAAGTCGCCGCCCAGGACGTCGTCCTCGCCCTCGGTGACGGGGATCCACTCCCCGCGCACGCCCGCCGTCAGCACGAGGTTCTCGACCGGCGAGAACGTGTCGTCGACGTGCGCCGAGAGGATCGTGGACTCGTAGCGGCTGTCCCGGGTCGCGGTCCCCACTCCACCGGCGAACGGCTCGGTCGTGATCTTCCAGGACGGCAGGTACTCCTCCTGGATCCGGGCGCCCCAGTACACGGTGTGCTCGCCGCCCAGGAGGTCGAGCCGCTCCTCGCCCCGCACGCCCGCCGCGACCACGTACGAGTCGTCCGTCCAGCGCAGGAAGTCGGTCGGGGCCCCGAACTGCGGGCGCTGGGCGTTCAGCTCGCGCCGGGTCTGCGAGGCCCACGCGAACGCCTCGAGGTGGCCCTCGTCCTTCTCGACGTGGTGGACGACGTCGGCCACCCAGCGGTAGCCCTCGTAGCTGTTGCGGGGGCGGGTGTTGGCGAAGCGGTCCTGGTCGAACTCGGCCAGGGTCAGGCCCCCCGGCGCCTGGTGGTCGTCCGACATGAACGAGACGCGCGCCGTGGTCCAGGAGTCGCTCCCGCCCTGCCAGCGCATCTTGACGTCCGCCATGCGCTGGTCGAACCCGCCGTCCTGCCGGTACCCGTCGCCGCGGCGGTCCCCGACGGTGGCCAGGTAGCCGAAGCTGCCGTTGGTGTCCCCGGCCGACAGGAGCGTGCTGGAGTAGCCGTTGCTGCCCAGGGTCGTCCGCGCGTCGAACAGCGGCGACGTGGGGATCGGGGGCGTGATCAGGTTGAGGACGCCGCCGACCGTGTTGGGGGAGTAGCGCACGGCGTGCCCCCCGCGGATCAGGTCGATGGCGTAGACCTGCTCGGTCATCAGCGGGAAGAACGAGTGCGCCGTCCAGCCGTAGGGCAGCGGGCTCGACGGGACGCCGTCGATCAGGGTGAGGAGGTACTCCGTCAGCCCGTCGTCGGGCAGGCCGCGCAGGGAGAAGCTGGGCGCGGACGCCTCGCCGCCGTTGTAGGGTCGCGTCGACAGGGCCGGCAGGTACGGGACGAGGTCGTTCAGGTCGCGCGCGCCCGTGCGCTGGACCTCCTCGGGGCCGAGGACGTCGCGCGACCCCGTCGCCTCGAAGGGCACGACCGGGACGCCCTGGCTCTCGAGGGAGCCGATGACCACGATCTCCGGGACGTCCTTCGCGAGGCCGCTGCCGTCCGGTCGCGCGGGACCGTCCGGTTGCGCGGGACCGGTGTCCTCCGGTCGCGCGACGGCGGTCGCCGCCGGCGGCGACTGCGCGGACGCCCGCTCAACCTCCGCGGCGCCTTGCGCGCCCTGTTCCTGTCCTTGACCCCGGGCGAGCCCGGATCCCACGACCGCGCACAGTGACAGGGCCCCCAACCCGATCACGCGACGGCGCACGGCGCCGCTTCTCATGCTGGACCTCCAAGTTCTCTTCCGATGCTGAGGGCACGCGCCGAGGCAAGATCCGTTCCCCGCGGCCTCCCGTGCGCGGGCCGGTGTGTCGAAGTTCCTGGCGCGCAGGGATCAACGCCGTGCGCGCGTCGCGGCGCACCGCGCGAACGCGGGGACCGAGCCGCGCGCGCGGAGCCGTTCGAGTCACGCGCGCGTAACGGTTCGTGCCGTACGCCGCCGGCGTGACCGTCGAGTGCGCGACGAGGAGGTGTAGGAGCGAACGCCGTGCGCGACTAGCCGTACGGGGTGTGCTCGAAACTCACTCGTCTGCGGTGCATCGCCTGGGTCGGCTCGGTGGGGATCCACGTCGTGGCCTGCGCCGCGCTCTCCGCCGCCGCCCGGCAGATTCCCGCTGCCGCCGCGCCGCGGGTCGCGCGGGAGGCGCGCCTCTGGATCGCGCGCGCCGAGCCGTCCCGCTTCGCGCCCCGCTGCGACGAGACCTCACGCGAGCTGGAGGTCCCCGAGCCGGAGGAGCCCCGGGTGGTCCCGGTCCCCGACGAGTGCGTCGTCCCCCCGCGCTCGAGGGTCGAGCCCGACGAGCCGCCTCCCGAGCCGGAGCCCCTGGCCGAGGCCGCGAGCGCGTGGACGCCGGGGTGGGACCGACCGTTCGCGGAGGTCGACCGCCGCGCGGACACCGAGCGCGTCGCGGAGGAACTCGTCGAGGTGCTCGAACCCGTCGCGCGGGCCACGCCGCCAGCGCCCCCCGCGCCTCGACCCTGGCGGGCGAGCCCGGCCTCGGCGCGCGCGGCGGAGACGGCTCCCGCCCGTCCGGACGTGCTGCTGCACGCCCCGCCCCCGGCCTATCCCCGCGCCGCGCTGCGCCTGCGCCTGCAGGGGACGGTGCTCTGCCGGCTGACCGTCCGCGCGGACGGCCGCGTGGTGCGCGTGGACGTCCTGGAGTCGAGCGGCCACTCCGTCCTCGACGAGGCCGCGTGCGACGCCCTCCTGCAGTGGCGCTTCGAGCCGCGCGCACGCGCCGCGTCGGACGCTCCGCGCGAGGTGCCGCACGCGGTCACGTTCCGCATCCCCTGAGGCCCGCACCCGGGCCCCCGGGAACCGCGGCCGCGGAGTCCGCGGCCGCGGGGGAGGCCGGGGCACCGTTCGCGCGGCGCACGGTGCCCCGGCCCGCGCCGGTTACTGGCCGGCCTGGGCGTACTGGATGCGGTCCAGGAGCTTGCCCAGGCTCAGGCTCGACCCGCGCGCCGGCGGGAACTCCTTCAGGGTCCGCAGCTGGCGCCCGACGAGCACCTGGGCCGGGCCCATCAGGAACATCCGCTTGCCGAACCAGTGGATGTACATCTCGGACTGGTCCTGCCAGCGCTCGTAGGGGTCCAGCCGCAGGTTCGTGATGTACG
>JAUIDW010000304.1 GCA_030428395.1 bacterium
GCCGCCAGGTCAAGGTCGGCGGCGACTACTTCAAGGTCGTCGGCGTGATGCTGCCGCGCGTCCCGCTGGGCGAGGACGCGCCTTCCCCGGGCGAGGAGACGACCTCCGAGGTGTTCCTGCCGCTGAGCACCGGCCGCGAGTGGTTCGGCGACATGCAGGTGCGCATCCGCAGCGGCTCCTTCGACCGCGAGCAGGTCGACCTGCACGAGATCATCGTCGAGGTCGACCGCCCCGAGAACGTCGAGATGGTCGCGGGCGCCGTGCGCGAGATGCTGGCGCGCAACCACGACCGGCGCGACTACGAGGTCGTCGTGCCCCGCGAGCTGCTGATGCGCGCGGAGGAGACCAAGCGCATCTTCAACATCGTCCTCGGCTCGATCGCCAGCATCAGCCTCGTGGTGGGGGGCATCGGCATCATGAACGTGATGCTGGCGACGGTGACCGAGCGCACGCGCGAGATCGGCATCCGCCGCGCCCTGGGCGCCAAGCGCCGCCACATCGTCACGCAGTTCCTGGTCGAGACCGTGGTCCTGTCCGTCGGCGGCGGGCTGCTCGGGGTCGCGGTGGGCCTCTCGATCCCGCTACTCGTCGAGCGCTTCGCCGACATGCGCACCATCGTGACCCCCGGCGCGCCCCTGATCGCCTTCGGCATCTCCGCCGGCGTGGGCGTCGTCTTCGGCCTCTACCCCGCCTGGCGCGCCGCGACCATGGACCCCGTCGAGGCCCTGCGGCACGAGTAGGCCGGGCCGGTCCCGTCCGTCGGCCACGGGCTCGTAGGCGACCTCGTCGACCTCGATCCGCGCCTCCACCAGCCTCGGCGCGCTGAGCCCCAGCAGGTGGAACGGCGCGGGCGCGTCCAGGGCCAGCGTCGCCACCGGGTCGCGCGGACGCCGCCCGGACGCCGGCCAGGCCCGGGCCTCGACGCGGCCGCCCCGCACGCCGACCTCGATCACGACGGGTTCCGCCGTGTCGAGGCGCACCTCGGCCACGTCGGAGAGCTGGGCGAACGGGTCGTCGTAGTCGAGGTGCAGCCGTTCTCCCGACAGCTCGAGCTTCGCGCCCAGGCTCGCGAAGGTCGGCTCGCGGCAGGCCAGGACGAGGCCGAACGTGCGCCCGCCGCCGCACGGACCCTCCGCGCGCAGCACGGCGGTGGCGCGGAAGCCGTCCGGCGAGACGGCCACGGGGCGCCACGGTCGCGCGGCGGGAGAGTAGTTGCCCGTCCGGCTCACGAGGACGAGCGCGCCGCCCTGGACGGCGCACCGCGGGCCGGAGGTCACGGAGCGGTCGCGCGGCGGACCGTCGCCCGCGGCCTCGCGCCAGGGGTGCGGGAGGTCGCCCTCGGCGGCGGCCTCGAAGTCGTCGTGGAACGCTCCGGGGGGGCCGGCGGTCGGACGCATCCAGGCGGGGGCCGGCCGCCGGACGAGCCGGAAGCCCACGTCGTGCTCGGGCTTGTTGACGATGGCGCGGTGGGCGGTCGTGCGCATGTCCTCGCGCCGCACGCAGCGATACGACCCGCCGCGGCAGACGTACTGGTCGCGCGACGTGGCGAGCATGTCGCGCGTCAGCTCCGCGACCGAGCCGGCCAGGTCGTGCACGCCGAAGGGGGACACGTCGCCGGCGAACTCGCCGGCGCGGTACGGGCCCGGCTCGTCGTCGACCGATCCGTCGGAGGGGTGCCCGCCGCAGCGGGACCACTCGAACGCGTGCCCCCAGGGGTAGGGCCGCGCGTCGGCGCCCCGCGCGGCGCGCACCCACTCGGCCGAGCTCGGGAGGTCGCTGATCCACCCGGGTCGCTCCGCGTCCATCCGCGGCGACGTCGCGTAGGCGAGGACCTCCATCGGCGCGAGCCCCCGGACGGGCGTGTCGGGAGCGTGCTCGCCGGGGCGCAGCACCAGCCCGTCACCTCCGGGCGCCGGGACGACGTGCAGCTCGCCGGGGGAGTCGCCGTAGCGGGGCTTGAGGTCGGGGTCCTCCGGGTCGCCCAGGGACTGCCACCCGCGCCAGCCCTCCTCGAGGTGCGCGCGGGCCCAGCCGAGCAGGTCCGCGTAGGTGGCCTCGTGCCGCTGGATCTGGAACGTCGGGACGTGCTCCCAGCGGGGCGGGTCGTCCTCGACGAGCGTCCACCCACCGGGGACGTGCACGTACCCGGTCGGGATCGACCCCTCCGCGACGGGCTCGACGTGGAGCGAGCGCGGCGGATGCGCGTCGGCCCGGGCGTAGCAGGCGTCGCGTCGCACGACGAAGGGGAGCCACGCCGGCGCGCAGCCCGGCGCGGTGACGCGCGCCAGGTAGCTGCCCTCCGGCAGGACCAGGTCCGCCGGCAGCGCGCTCGTCGCCACGGGGCCCGCGGGGCGCTCGGCGTCGCCGCCCGACCACACGTCGAGGCGCGCGGCGACGGGGCCGGAGATCCGCACGCGCCCCTGGCGGGCCCGCAGCGCGGCGTGGTGGTCGCCGTCGTCGAAGGCGGCCAGGCGCTCCTCGAGCAGCGCGACCTCCTCCGGACGAACCAGGTCGAGGTGCTCGTGCAGGGCCTGCTCGAGCAGGGCGCCGTAGAGCTCGGCGAGGCCGCGCCGCGCCCGGGCGTGGCTGCCGACGTGCTCGAAGGCGCCGCGGAAGGAGCTCTCCGCCGTGCGCCGGTCCGCGGCGAGCTGGCGGCGCAGCGCGGAGACCTCGTCGCGCAGCGCCTCCTGCTCGAAGAAGTCCGCGCCACCGGCCGGGCCGGCGCGCGCGGCCAGTGCGTCGAGGTGCTCGTTCAGGCTCCGGTGGCCCGCCCGGACCGCGAGCAGGCTCGCGCGCCCCGCGTCCACGCGCTCACCGGCGCGGACGACGTCGGCGGTGCGGAAGCCGCCCGCCAGGGCCAGCGCCGACACGGCGGCCGCCGCCAGGCGCGGGTGCGCGCGCACCCAGCGCGACGCCCGCGCGGCGAGCCCGGGGGGCCGGGCGCGGATCGGGCGCCCCGCGAGGAGCTCGCGCAGGTCGTGCGCCATGGCCCCGGCGGATGCGTACCGGCGGCGCGGCTCCTTCGCCAGGGCGCACTGGCAGACGGTGCGGAGGTCGCGCGGGACCCACGCGCCGAGGGGGCTCGGGGTCGCGGTCTGGACGTCCCGCAGCAGCTCGCTGCGCCGCGCGCTCTCGAAGGGCCGGCGGAGGCCGAGCAGCTCGTACAGCGTCGCGCCCAGCGAGTAGACGTCGCCGCGGGGTCCGGCCTCCTCGCCGCGGACCTGCTCGGGCGGCGCGTAGGCCAGCGTGCCGAGGAACTCGCCCGATCCGGTCAGCCCGGGATCGGTGGGGTGCGTCGCCAGGCCGAAGTCGAGCAGCACGGGCCGGCCGGTCGGCCGCAGCACGAGGTTGCCGGGCTTCACGTCGCGGTGCAGGACGCCGCGCTCGTGGGCGTGCTGCAGCGCCTCGGCGACGTGCAGCCCCACGCGCGCGACCCAGCGGGCGTACGAGCTCTCCCAGGAGGCCCCCGAACCCTCGGTCGGGGTCGGCCGGTAGCCCGCGACGAGCGCGCGCACGGTCTCCATCCGCGGGGGCAGCTCGACGCGCGTGCGCAGCTCGCGCACGAGATGCGCCGCGGACAGCCCGTCGAGGAACGGCATCGCGAAGTAGGCGAGACCCTCCTGCACGCCGGCGGCGACGATGGGGACCACGTCGGGGTGGTCCAGCCGGCCGACGGCCGCGACCTCGCGGCGGAAGCGCGCCCGGACCCGGTCGGAGGGGAACGGGTCCCGCAGGACCTTCACGGCCACTCGCCGTCCGGGGACGGAGCGCTGGCACGCCTCGAACACCACGCCCATGCCGCCCGAGCCGAGGGGACGCACGAGCTCGAACTCCCCGAGCGACGAGCCGGGCGCGACGGCGGTGGCGCGCGCGGGCAGCTCGCCGACGCGGTCGAGCTCGCGGGCCTCCTCCGCCCAGTCGAGGAACGCGTCCAGGGCCGGACCGAGCGAGTCCTCCGAGGTCGATCCGGAGTCCTCACCCATGGCGGCGTGAGGCGAGGCGCTCCTGGAGGAGGCGGCGCGCGCGCTCGTAGCGCATGCGCACGGCGTCGGGGCGGAGGCCCAGGCGGGCGGCGGCCGCGGCGTGGTCGAGCCCCTCCAGCGCGCACAGGCGGACGACGTCGCGGTACTTGTCCGGGAGGCGCTCGACGAGCGCGCGCAGCCAGCGCTCCTGATCCGCCCGCGACACGGCCCCGGTGGAGCTCACGTCGCGCGCGAGGTCCTCCAGGCGCGCGGGCATCGCCGTCTCGCCGGCGCGTCGCGCGTGGCGGCGAGCCTCGTCGCGGATGCGGTTGCGCGCCGTGCGCAGGAGGCGCCGCAGCAGGGTGTCCTCGTCGACCGGCGCGCGCGTCGCGCCCGCGGCGCCGACGACCTCGAGCAGCACGGCCTGCACGATGTCGGCGGGGTCGACCCAGCGCGCGAGGCGCGCGCCGACGCGCGCGCGCACGTAGGCGTGCAGGGGCGGTTCCACGCGGCGGCACAGGGCCCCGAGAGGCCCCCGTCCGTCGAGTCCCGCGCCAGGTTCGAGGCGCGGTGGATCCGCGTGCGCTCCACCGTCCATGCGTTCCCTCCGTGGAACGACTGTAGGGAGCCTCGTGTTCCGCCGACACCGCTTTTCTCCCGATGCCCCCGGGCGCGAAGGGGGAGTCGGCCCCCGGTACGCGAGAGCGGGGGCCCGGCCGACGGCCGGACCCCCGCAGTGGCCTCCCCCGGGCCGGACGGCCGTCAGGGCGCGATGGTGAACGACACCCCGTCGGAGAAGTTGTCACCGAATCCCTGCGGGTCGGCCGGGTCGCGCTGGAACATCTGCGCGCGAACCGTGCGCCCGGCGGTCAGGCCGGGGTCGTTGCCGCTCTGGACGGTGGCGTTGAAGTTGCGGCGCAGCTGGCTGCACGTGGTCGCGCCGCACTGCGTGAACGGGTCGAGGCACGGGGCCTGCTTGCTCTTCGCGACGGGCGTGCGGGTGAAGGGCGCCTTCACGCACAGCTTGCCCCCGTGGAAGTTCAGGTTGGACTTCTGGAACGAGTAGATGAGGAACCCGGCCTCGCCGTCGACGTGGTCGTTGGCGCGCACGTTCCAGGGGAACGGCGAGGTGACCGAGGCCGAGTTCGCGTCGGTCGTCAGGAACGGGATGCACGCGGTCGAGGCCGTCTTCCCGGTGCAGTAGAAGGTCGGCAGGTGCTGGGGGTCCCCCGCGACGACGTTCAGCCCGCCGCCGACGCAGGCCGCGGCGGGATCTCCGTTCGCGAACGTGCCGACGACCAGCAGGACGTACTCGCTGCAGGAGCCGTCCGAGCAGCCCGGGTAGGAGCGCGTGGCGACCTCGACGATCTCCGTCCCGCCCGGCGGGATCGAGATCGCCTTCATCAGCGGCATCTGCACGTACCCCGGCGGGTTGGGCGGCAGCGGCAGCACGCCGTCGGGAGGCAGGAGCTCGACGAACTCGATGGGGAAGTCGTCCCCGCCCGAGGGCGCCGAGATCGAGAAGGCGCTGTCCATCCCCGGGTTCGAGGGGTCCGGGACCGGCATGACCGCGTTCTGCCGCGACCGGGCCTCGACCTGGAGCGACACCGCGTGGACGGGGTCGTTGTTGCGCACCCGGTACACCTGGTGGAACTGCGCGCCGGGGGGGCAGTTCACCAGGGGCCGCGAGATCGTCTCCAGCGCCAGGCGGGGCAGGCTCGGGTCCTGGGGGGCCGCCTCCGCCACGCAGAGCTTCGTGTCGCCGCCACCGCTGATCGTCTGCGGGGGATTGGTCGAGTCGACGTCGAACTGGATCGGGACCGTCCCCTTGACGTCGTACTCGCCGGGCGGGGTGCCGGCCGGGAGGGTGATCGGCACCTCGTACGTCTCCGACTGGAACCCGGCCGGACGCGCCGGGATCGGGATGGTGTTGGTCGCGATGGTCGCGCCGCCGGCGTCGCAGACGTCGATCGTGATCATCCCGCCGACGACGGCGGCCGCCATGGCGCAGGCGAACCCCGGCTGCGGCCCCGAGTCGGTGTTGACGGTCACCAGGACGTCGAACGTCGTTCCGGCCGGCCCGACCAGCACGGTCGCGGGAACGGCCTTCGTGACGGAGACCGACTTCACGCAGGCGATGCCGATGGGGTACTGGGGCGTGCAGTAGGGGCTGCGCGGCGGGGCCGGCGTCGCGGCGGCGACCAGGCCGAGGCCGGCGGTGCCCGCCAGCGCGAGCCAGAGGCGTGCCGTGCGCGACGGGGTGCCGGACGGGGGGCGGACGGATGCGGACATGGATTCCTCCCAACGGTCGAGGTGCGCGGTACGGGGGACCGGACGCGCGGGTCCGGCCCTGCCACGCCCTGCGAGCACCCCGGCCCCGGACGAACGGGATTCCCCGGGAAACTCCCGCGGCCGGTCCGCGGGCCCCGCGGGCCCGGGCGTCCGCACGGTCCGCGGGGGCGCCTCCGCCGGGAGCGGTGGGGGAGGACGGCGCGCCGGAGAACACGGGGCGGCGGCCACCGACCGCGGCGCTCGACCCGTGCTCGACGCGCGCGGACGGCCCGCCCGGCGGACGAGCGCGCCGCCGTCAGACGCACGGAGCGCGTTCCGTGCGCGGTCGCGGACAGCGGCGCACCCCGGCGCGCACCCGCGTTCGGAGCCGGCGCCCCGAGGGGGCCCGCGGGAACGTCCG
>JAUIDW010000305.1 GCA_030428395.1 bacterium
CGCTTCCGGAGGAACCCGTGAACCCGACCGCCCACGACACGCGCAAGATCTGCATCCTCGGCGTGCCCATGGACCTGGGCGCCGGCCACCGCGGCGTGGACATGGGGCCGAGCGCCCTGCGGATCGCTTGCCTCGAGGAGCGCCTGCGCCGCCTGGGGCGCGAGGTCGAGGACCGCGGCAACGTGCCCGTGTCGATCCCCGAGTCGCGCGAGCCCCGCGACGGCCGGGCGCGCTTCCTGCCGGAGATCGAGCACTGCTGCCGGCGCCTGCGCGCGCGCGTCGAGCGCATCCTGGACGAGGGCGGCTTCCCGCTCGTGCTCGGGGGCGACCACTCGATCGCCATGGGCAGCGTCGGCGGGATCTCGTCGTGGTACCACCGCCGCGGCGAGCGCATCGGGCTCGTCTGGTTCGACGCCCACGGCGACATGAACACGCCGGAGACGTCGCCGTCGGGCAACATCCACGGCATGCCCCTGGCCGTGTGCCTGGGGCGCGGCGCGCCCGAGCTGCTGTCCATCGGCGACCGCCGGCCCATGGTCGACCTCGAGCGCACGGTGCTGGTCGGCGTGCGCGACGTGGACGCCAGCGAGCGGCGCGAGATCCTGGACGCCGGCATCAAGGTGTTCACCATGCGCGACGTGGACACGATGGGGATGGCGCGCGTGATGGAGGAGGCGCTCGCGATCGTGAACGAGGGCACGGCCGGGTTCCACCTGTCGTTCGACATCGACGGCGTGGACCCCTCGCACGCGCCCGGCTCGGGCACCCTGGTCGCCGGGGGGACGAACTGGCGCGAGTCGCACCTGGTCATGGAGACCGCGGCCGAGTCCGGGCGCCTGCTGGGCCTGGACATGGTCGAGGTGAACCCGATCCTCGACGAGCGCAACCGGACGGCGGAGAACGCCGTCGAGCTGGTGCTGTCCGCCCTCGGGAAGCGCATCCTCTGAGGCCATGCTCGCCCTGACCCGCTCGCTCTGGCAGAACCGCCGGCTGCTCCGCGACTTCGTGCGGCGCGACCTGAAGGCGCGCTACGTCGGCTCGAGCATGGGGTTCTTCTGGTCGGTGATCTTCCCGATCGTCAACCTGGCCGTGTACATGTTCGTGTTCCGGCTGATCCTGAAGATGCGCTTCTCCGACAGCGCCTCGCCGGGGGACGTGGCGATCTGGATGCTGGCGGGCATCACGGTGTGGGCGGCCTTCGCGGAGACCGTCTCGCGCACGACCAACACGCTGGTCGAGAACACGAACCTGATCCAGAAGGTCGTGTTCCCCTCCGAGGTGCTGCCCGCCTACCTGTGCATCAGCTCGCTGATCAACATGCTGATCGGCCTGCCGATCGTGCTGCTGGGCGTCTGGTGGTTCGCCTACGGGCCCGGCTCGAACTTCGAGACCGAGACCGCGAGCCTGGCGCTGCAGGCCGCCGAGTCGCGGCCGCGCGACCAGACGCTGGGGTTCGGGGCGCCGATGCTGCTGCTGCCGGTGCTGATGGCGCTCCAGGCGCTGCTGACGGTCGGCCTGGGCTACCTGCTGTCCACCCTGAACGTGTTCCTGCGGGACACGTACCACCTGGTCGGCGTCTTCATCACGGTGTGGATGTTCGCGACGCCGATCTTCTACCCCGAGCGGATGGTGCGGTGGGACTACAAGCCCGCCCTCGACCGCTTCGAGCCCGGGCAGTACGCCTGGATCCTCGACGTCAACCCGATGCACTGGCTGATCAAGTCGTACCGCGACGTGCTGATCTTCGCGGACTGGCCCGATCCGCTGATGCTGGGCAAGTTCGCCCTCGTGGCCCTGGCGGTGTTCGCCCTCGGCACGAGCTTCTTCCAGGCGCAGAAGGCGCGCTTCCCCGACCTGCTGTAGACGATGGCCACGGGCAACGGGCGAACCTCGGGCAGCGCCGTCTTCGCGCAGGGCGTCGGCAAGTGCTACCAGCTGTACGACAAGCCGATCCACCGGCTGTACGACATGCTGCTGCCGGGCAAGAAGCGCTACCGCGAGTTCTGGGCGGTGCGCAACGTCTACCTGGACGTCCCGCACGGCTCGACCGTCGGGATCATCGGCCAGAACGGCGCGGGCAAGAGCACGCTGCTGAAGCTCCTGACCGGCATCTCGCGGCCGACCACCGGCGAGGTCCGCGTCGAGGGCCGCGTGGCGTCGCTGCTCGAGCTGGGCGCGGGCTTCCACCCGGAGTTCTCCGGCCGCGAGAACATCTTCCTGAACTGCTCGCTGCTCGGCATGTCCGAGGCCGAGATCGAGGAGCGCTTCCCGCGGATCGTCGAGTTCTCCGAGCTGGGCGACTTCATCGACCGCCCGGTCAAGACGTACAGCTCCGGCATGTACGTGCGCCTGGGCTTCTCGGTCGCCGCCAGCGTCGACCCCGACATCCTGATCATCGACGAGGCGCTCTCGGTCGGCGACGAGCACTTCAAGGGCAAGTGCACCAACCGCCTGAACGAGTTCCAGGAGCAGGGCAAGACGACGATCTTCGTGTCCCACGACATGGGCGCGGTCAAGACCATGTGCCAGTGGGTCGCCCTGATGGACGCGGGCGAGATCGTCGAGCAGGGCACGTCCGAGAAGGTCGCCGACGAGTACCTGAAGCGCTCCAAGGCGCGCGGCAACGAGCGCCTGTCCGCCCTGAACCGCGGCTCGAGCGAGTACCCGCGCTGGGGGAGCGGCGAGGTCGAGGTCACCGAGGTCACGCTGCTGGACCCCGCCGGCGAGCCGACCCACGTCGCCCGCTCGCGCGACGCGTTCGCCATCCGCGTCCGCTACCGCGCCCACCAGGACTGCGTCGAGCCCGTCTTCGGCTTCGGCCTGTACCGCTCCGACGGGACGTACGTGAACGGCTCGAACCACCGCTGGCGCGAGCAGCCGATCGAGCTGCGCGACCTCGTCGCCGGCGAGGAGGGCGAGGTCACCATGTCCGCCCCGTCGCTGCAGCTGCTGCAGGGCCAGTACTACGTCACGACCTTCCTGTACGACCACAGCAAGGCCGCGCCGACCGCGATCGACCACCGCGAGCACGCGCTGACCTTCGAGGTCCTCGACGCCGAGCACCTGCAGCACGGCATGCTCTTCCTGCCCAGCCGCTGGACCGTGCGCCGCACGCTGCCCGGGCGGCCGGACCCCGTCGTCGAGGACTCCGAGGCGTGACGGAACCCCTGTCCCCGCTGCGCCTCCCGTTCGACCAGTACCAGCGCTACCGGCTGGTCTCCGACCTGCTCGACCGGCTGCGCGGCGACCGGCCCCTGCGCGTGCTCGACGTCGGCGGGCGCACGGCCCTGCTGCGGCGCTTCCTGGACCGCGACGAGGTCTCGCTGGTGGACGTCGAGCCCTCCGACGAGTCCGGCCTCGTGCTCGGCAGCGGCGCGGCCCTGCCGTTCCGCGACGACGCCTTCGACGTCGTGGCGGCCTTCGACACGCTCGAGCACGTCCCGCCGGAGCTGCGGCGGGACTTCGTGGCCGAGTGCGTGCGCGTCGCGCGCGGCTGGGTCGTCCTGGCGGGGCCCTACGAGGCGCCGCGCGTCGTGCGGGCCGAGGAGCTGCTGCAGGAGTTCCTGCGCGACAAGCTCCGCACGCGGCACCGCTACCTCGAGGAGCACCGCCACAACGGCCTGCCCGACCGCGCGGCGGTCGAGCGGCAGTTCGAGGAGCTGGGCGCGCGGGTGCGCAGCTTCGGGCACGCGAACCTCGACCGCTGGCTCGTGCTGATGTGCGTCTCGCTGTACCTCGACGACGACCCGGCCCTGCGCGAGATGGCCGCCGGCCTGCACGAGTTCTACAACCGCGAGCTGTACGCCTCCGACCACGCCGAGCCGGTCTACCGGCACTTCGTCGTGGCCGCCCTGGGCGGCGCGGCGCTGCCCGAGCAGGCCGACCTGTACGCCCGGCCGGTCGCCCCGGAGGGCTCGCTGCCGGCCCTGGGCGAGGTCCTGCGGGCGCTGGAGGCCTTCGACGTCGAGCGCGACGCCTGGCGCGAGGAGCGCGACAAGCTGCGCCGGGCCGTGGCGGAGCTCGAGGAGGACCTGGCGGGCCACGCCGAGTCGCTCGAGGAGCTGGAGGCCGAGTCGTCGAAGAAGGACGCGGGCCTCGCGGAGCTGCGCGCCGAGCTCGACGAGCGGCGCCGCGAGCAGGAGCAGGTCGTGGCCGAGCTCGAGGCGGACCTGGCGAGCCACCGCGCGTCGCTCGCCGACCTGACCCGCGACCTCGAGACCGCCCGCGCCGACCACGCGTCGGCCACGGCCGCGCTCGAGGCCGACCTGGCGGAGCACCGCCGGACCCTGGACGCGGTCCGCGCGGAGGGCGACGAGCTGCGCGCGGCCCACGAGGCGGCGCTCGAGCGAGCCGCGCAGGAGCGCGCCGCCTTCGAGGAGACGCTCGCCGCGCGGGACGCGGAGGTCGCCGCCGGGCGCGCGCACTCCGAGCAGCTCCTCGCGGAGCTCGAGCGCACGCGCGCCGAGGCCGGCGAGATCGAGCGCGCCCTGGTCGCGGCCAACGAGTCCGCCGCGGGCCTGGACGCCACGCTCCAGGAGCGCCTGGCCGACCTCGACGCCGCGCACCGCGAGCTCGAGCGCCTGGCCGCCGTCGAGCGCGACCTGCGCGCCGAGCTGCGCAACCGCTGGCACAACCTCAAGCGCGCCCTGCACTGGCGCAAGCCGTCGTTCTAGCGCTCCGAGTCCGCTCCGGGCGGGCGCCGGCGGCGCACCAGGCGGAACACGGCGGCCTCGCCCGCCGGCAGGTCGACGGCCTCGGCGCCCGCCTCCGCGCGCGGGTGCAGCCACTCGACGGCGCGGTTGGCGGCCACGTCGACCTCGAACCGCAGGTCCCGCAGGTGGCGGTCGCGCGCGCGCTCGTTCGTCCAGTTCGGCAGCGCCAGGCAGAGGATCGAGCCGTCGCCGAGGGCCTGGAACGACGTCAGCCAGGGGACGTCCGCCGCCTCGCCGAGCGGCTGCCACGGGGCCAGGGCCGCGCGGCGCTGGTCGCGGTCGAGCCAGGCGCGCACGGCCTCGCGCAGCTCGGCGGTCAGCTCCAGGTCCACGCCCCGCAGGCGGCCGTAGCGCTCGACGCCCTCGGGGGCCTCGAGCACCGCGTCGGCGCGGCGCGCGCGCAGGGACCGCAGGGCGGCGCCCTCGAGCTTCGCCCCGCGCGAGTCGATCCAGCCCAGCTCGCCCTCGACCACGAGGCGCCCGCCGGCGTCGACGAAGGCCGCCAGCCGGCGCAGGTCGCCGGGGTCGACGACGAGCTGGTGGACCAGGACGAGCACGGGGAAGCGCGCGACGGTCGCGGCGCCCACGGACTCGAGCGGCACCGCCCCCGGCAGCATGCCGGCGTCCTCGAGCAGCCGCAGCCAGGTCCGCAGGGCGCGCTCGCGCGTGCCCTCGTCCTCCTGGTAGCCGGCGAAGCGGTTGGGCCACGTCGGCCCGTCCAGCAGCGCGTCCCGCAGCCAGGCCGCCGCCACCGCGCGCGGGTCGTGGACGACGGCGACCCCGGCGGGCCGCGGGTCGAAGCCGGGGAAGGCGGCGCGCAGCTCGCGCGCGCGCGCGAGCGTCGCGCGCAGGCGCTCCGCGAAGGCCTCGTCGCGCTTCAGCGTGCGGTCGCTCCAGACCACGACGCCGTCGCCGCCGCGCAGCACGTGCTCCCACACCTGCCAGGCGACGCCGCCGGGCTGCCCCGGCTCGGGGAACACGGTGGTCAGCGTGCGCTGGTCGGTGCGGCGCAGCGTGTCGAACAGCTCGCGCGCGTCGCCGACGGCGTAGCACTCGGCGAAGTCCAGCAGCGGCACGAGCCGGTCGACCGGCAGCCCGCCGAAGGCCGTCGAGCCGGTGATCCCGAGCACCCCGACGCCCGTGCCCGGCGCCGTCGCGCGCGCCTGGGCGGCCAGCTCCTCCAGGCGCTGCATCATCACGTCGCGGTGGAAGGCGCGCTTCGCCAGCCACGGGCCGATGGCGTCCGTGCGGCCCTCGCCGACCGCCAGGCGGACGGAGTCGGTCAGGACGGGGACGTCCACCGGGCCCTCGAACGCGCGCCCGCTGCGCTCGACCCAGGCGGCCGTGCAGGTGGGGGAGAAGCACAGGTCGAACGGGTCGCCGAAGGGCGTCAGCGAGATCTCGTCGCCCAGCGAGACGCCGACCCCGTGGCGCCCGCCGCGCGCGGCGAGCGTGCGCGCGAGGGCCTCCGCCAGCGTCTCCTGCGTCCGCGGGTCCGTCAGGCACGGGCGCCGCGCCAGCAGGGCCGGGTCGCGGCCCTCGAGCCACCCGCGCCACTGCTCCGGCCAGACGCCGCGGTCCTTGTCGAGGTGCAGCTCGTCCCGGCCGGGGGCGTGGCCGACGTAGAAGTCGAGCCCGCGCTCGAGGACCCACGGCTCGTCGCGGTCGCGCTCGACGTTCGTGCCGCCCAGGCCCGCGAGCAGCTCGGCCGGGGCCTCCTTCCCGAAGTGGTCCTGGCGCCACAGGAAGGCGGGGAAGCGCGCCCAGCCGGCCTCGGCGGCGGCCCGGCGCTCGTCGGCGGTCGGCCCGGGCTCGAGCTCCGGGTCGGCGTCCTGCCCGGGGGCCGGCGCGGCGGCCAGCGCGAGCGCGGCCGCGAGCGCCGCGCGGCGCAGGTCCGGGCGGCTCAACGGACCAGCTCGAACGGCCAGAGCAGCG
>JAUIDW010000306.1 GCA_030428395.1 bacterium
CGTGGAACAGGCGCGACATGACGGTCCCGATCGGGATGCTCAGCGCGTCCGCGATCTGCTGGTAGGTCAGCTCCTTGAAGTGGCGCAGGCCGAGGATCTCCCGGTCGCGCGAGGAGAGCTGGTTGAAGCCGGTCCAGAAGGCGCGGGCGCGCTCGTCGGCCTCCATGTCCGCCGACGGCGGGGGGGCCTCGTCCTCGATCTCCCAGTTGCCGCTGCTCTCCTCCGGCCCGCTGGTCAGCGACACCTTCTTGAGGCGCCGGCTCTTCCGCAGGTGGGTGAAGCAGGTGTTGCGCAGGATGCGGTGGAACCACGGCAGGAACGGCTCGCCCTCGCGGTAGGTCTCGCGGGCGCGGTACGTCTTCAGGAACGCCTCCTGGGACAGGTCCAGGGCGTCCTCGCGCGAGCCGACGAGGCTGCGGGCGACGGCGAAGGCGCGTCCGCGCAGCTGCTGGACGAGCTCCGCGAAGGCCTCGCGGTCGCCGTTCTTCGCGCGCGCCATGAGCTGGCTGGCCTGGGCTTCCATGGGGTCGGCGTCGTACGCCTTCGCCCGGGCCTTCTTCACGCGAATCGCCGGCAGGACTCCGGATTCCTCGCTCAAGCCCTCCTTTCTACCCCGGCGCCGGGGCCCCTGGCGAGGCGCAAAGGTCCAGGACCCAGTCCGCGGCGCGCCCCACGGCGCCCGGGGGGCCCAGGCGGCGGGCGGCCTCGTCGAGGCTCGCCACGCGCTCGCGCCGCTCGGCGGGGTCGGACAGCATGCCCGCGAGGGCGGCGGCGACCTCGACCTGCGGGCCTTCGCCGGCGAAGCCGAACTCCGGGCAGACCTCGCGCCCCACGAGCAGGTTGGGCAGGGCGAAGAACGGTGTCGTCAGCAGGCGCCGGTACAGCGCCGCCGACAGCCAGCCGCGCAGGCGGTAGACGACCACCGTCGGGAGGCGGTGGTGCAGCAGGTCGAGCAGCACCGTGCCCGAGACCGACAGCGCCGCGCCGCAGCCCTCCAGGGCCCCGTGGAGGTCGCCGGCCTCGAGCCGCACCCACGACTCCGCGCCCGCGGCGCGCAGGTGCTCGCGCAGGACCGGCTCGAGCTCCGCGCGCCCGTGGGGCAGGACGACGCGCAGGTCGGGCAGGACCAGGCGCAGGCGCGCGCAGGCCACGAGCATCCACGGCAGGTTGCGCTGGATGACGCTGCGCCGGCTGCCGGGCAGCAGCGCGAGCACCGGCGCGTCGGTCCGGCCGTCGGGGGCGTCGGCGAGCTCGTCCAGGATCGGGTGGCCGACGTGGGCGACCTCGACGCCGTGGCGGCGGAACCAGGCGGGCTCGAAGGGCAGGATCGTCAGCGCGCGGTCCACCGCCTCGCGATACCCGCGCACGCGCCAGGGCGCCCAGCCCCAGTACTGCGGGGCGACGAGGTGCACGACGGGGACCCCGTAGCGGCGCGCGATGCGCCCGAGCGGCACGTGCAGCGCGGGCGAGTCGACGACCACGCAGGCGTCCGGCCGCTCGTCGCGGAACGCGCGCGCGGCGGCCAGCAGCACGCGCACGTAGAAGGGCAGCGCCCGCAGCACCGCGCCGAAGCCCATCGCGGCCCGCGTGACCGGGTCGGCGACGACGCGCACGCCCTCGTCCGCCAGGCGGGTCCCGCCGAGGCCGAGCAGGTCCGGCTCCCCGCGGCCGACCTCGGCGCAGCGCGCGCGCAGGGCCCGCACGAGGTGCACCGCGTGCCCCTCGCCCGAGGCCTCGGCGCAGGAGACGAACACGCGCGGCGCCGCGCCCGCCGCGGGGTCGGGGGCGGGCGGAGGCGTCGGCTCGGCGGCCGTCGCCAGGTCGGCGCGCACCTCGGCCAGGACCTGCTCGCGGCGCGCGAGCGAGGCGACGAGCCGCAGCGGCGCGACCAGCGCCTCGCCGAGCCCCCGCAGGAGCTCGAGCGCCACGGCCGCCCCGGGGGCCGGACCGCGGCGCGGGGGGGCTCCGCTCGCGTCGTCCACGAGCGCAGCATCATGGGGGGGCCCGCGTCGCGGTGCAACGCGGGCCCTCCGTGTCTATCGCGCGGGCAGTGGGTGCTTGCCCCGCTGCAGCACGCAGCCGTAGGTGAGCAGCGGGCCTCCGGGCCCGAGGTCCCCGAGGCCGAAGGCGGGCAGGGCCGGGGAGGAGCATGTCAGGCCGTACAGCGCGGGGTCCTCGAAGGCGCCCCCTCCGCTGCCCCGGATCAGGACGAGGTGGGCCTCGCCGCCGAACAGGTCGACCCGTCCGTCGCGGTCGACGTCGCCCGCGCGCAGCGTGCCGGAGCCAGGCGGCAGCGGAGCCAGCAGCACCGGCGTCGAGAACGTCCCGTCCCCGGCGCCCCGCAGGATCGCGTGCTCGTCCAGGTCGCGGCGCAGCAGCAGGTCCGGTCGGCCGTCGCCCTGCAGGTCGGCCAGGTCGCCGATCCGCCAGGGCTCCCAGGGGAGCTGCGTCACGACGGGGCCCTCGAACGTGCGATCGGGGAGCATGCGGAACGTCTCCACCGTCGAGTTGCCGGGCAGGTGCACGACGTCCTCGACCCCGTCGAGGTCGACGTCGGCGAGGGCCAGATCGAACGAAGCCGACGGCAGCGTCGGGCCGGGCTCGAGGCCGTCCGCGCAACCGTAGAACACCCGCCCCGAGGCCAGCAGGTCGTCGCGCCCGTCCCCGTCGAGGTCGCCCACCGCGAAGCCGCCGAGCGGGACGACCGGGGGCGCCACCGCGGGGTCGAACTGCCCGCGGTCGCGCTGGAAGTAGACCGTGGTGGCGCAGGACTCCGCGAAGAGGACGTCCAGGCGCCCGTCGCCGTCGAGGTCGCCGAAGATCGGCAGCCCGAAGTAGGGCGCGAGGCAGGCCGTCGCGTGCAGGATCCCGTAGCGGGGGAGGAAGCCTCCGCGTCCGTCGCTCGGGGAGACGACCAGCTCGTAGCTCGCGCCGTCCGCGAACGCGCGCACCTTCCAGCCGTCGGCGAGCCCGTCGCCGTCGAAGTCGACGG
Source organism: bacterium (assembly GCA_030428395.1). GTDB lineage: Bacteria > Planctomycetota > UBA1135 > UBA1135 > JAUIDW01. The sequence continues at coordinate 2,993 of JAUIDW010000306.1, forward strand.
GCGGTCCGGAGGAGGCGCCGAGGTCGTACCGGAACGGCAGCAGCGGGTCGTCCCGCTCGTACGCGCCGTCCCTGCGCCGGATCTCGATCGCGCGCGTCTCCTGGCCCGGGAGGCTCGGCAAGGTCCCGACCGTGAAGAGGTCGCCGTCTCCGTCGCCGTCGAGGTCGTGGGGGAACAGGGCCGTGGGCACGAACGGACCGAACTCGTAGTCCTCCCGCTCCCCGAACGTCAGGTCGCCGCGGCCGGGGACGAACGAGGCGCCGTCCACCGCGTCGAGCAGGCCGTCCCCGTCCACGTCGGCGAGGGAGGAGACCGGGCCGAACGTCGGGTACCCGACGGGAGGCGCGAACGTGCCGTCGCCCTCGGACTGCCGCACGCTGGACACGAGGCCGCTGTGGCGGACCAGGAGGTCGCTCCAGCCGTCGCCGTCGAGGTCGCCGAGGAGGGGCAGGGGGGCGCCGTTGGGACCCTGGGACATTCCCAGCGCCTGGAACCCGCCTCCGGCATCGACCGCGAAGGTCTCGTAGCGAGTGTCGAGGAAGGAGACGGGGAAGGGCTTGGTCTGCACCAGCAGCTCGAGGCCGGGCGACGGCGCCAGCTCGCCCAGGCGGAGGGCCTGCGGCGCGCGGCCGAGCTGCAGCGCCGTCGACCCGGCGAAGCCGCCGTGCCCGTCGCCGCGGAACACCGAGACGATCGGGGTCGCGACCGCCATCTTGACGACGGCGTCCACGTTCCCGTCGCCGTCGACGTCGCCCAGGTGCAGCGTGTCGGGCGGCTGGAAGACCGGCGTGCGAGCCGGCGGGTGGAACGTGCCGTCGCCGACGTTGCGGTGGACCTCGAGGGCCGCCGTCAGGCCCTGGGCGGCCTCCCCGTCGTGCAGGACGACCACGTCGACGGCTCCGTCGCCGTCCAGGTCGGACAGGCCGAACTCGAGGGCGAGGGGCGCGAGTGGCGTGTCGCGCGCGGGGCCCCAGCCGCCGGGGACCGCCGGCAGCACGCGCAGGACGTCGCCGCCCCCCAGCCCGACCAGGTCGGGCCGGCCGTCGCCGTCGAGGTCCGCCTGGAGGGGCCGGTCGACGGCGCCGGGGAGGACGTGGATGCGGTGCGAGAGCTCGGGACCCTGCGCCGCGACGGCGGGGGCGAGCGCGAGGGGAGCCAGGTGCAGGAACAGGCTCGGAACGGTCATCGGCGGATCTCCGTGGGGCTGTGCGTGGGACCGGAGGGGAGAGCCTCGTCTCGGCCCGAGCTACCCGTCGGCCGCCCCGCGGTCACACGCAGGGCGGTGGGATCCGACGTCCGCGACGGGTGTGCGGAATCGCAGCGGCCGGCTCGTCCGCGGCGCGGTGCTCGCGCGCAACCCTCGACGACCTTGAGCGCCGCGCGCGCCGGATGGTAGACCCGCGGGATGATCCGATCCGCGCTCCCGCTCCTCCGCTGCGTCCTGCTCGCCGGTCTCGCGGCGTGCTCCACCGAGGTCGACGTGACCGCGTGGGACGTCTCGCCCGCGTTCCGCCACGACCTGTACGCCGAGCACGTGCGCGTGCTGGCCTCGGACGAGTTCGAGGGGCGCGCGCCCGCGTCGCAGGGCGAGGAGAAGACCGTCACGTACCTGCGCGACCGCTTCGCCGAGCTCGGCTGCGAGCCGCTCGCCGGCAGCTGGTTCCAGGAGGTCCCGCTGGTCGAGATCACCGCCGACCCCGACGTCGAGCTGGTCGTGCGCGGGAACGGCGAGGAGCGGCGCTACCCCTACGGCGGCGGGGTGATGGCGTGGACCAAGCGCGTGGTCGCGTCCGCGGGCGTCGAGGACAGCGAGCTCGTGTTCGTCGGCCACGGCATCGTCGCGCCGGAGTATGGCTGGGACGACTACGCCGGCGTGGACGTGCGCGGCAAGACCGTGGTCGTGCTGGTGAACGACCCCGGCTACGGCTCGCGCGACCCCGACCTGTTCGGCGGGTTCGCGATGACCTACTACGGGCGCTGGACCTACAAGTACGAGGAGGCGGCGCGGCAGGGCGCGGCGGGGGTGCTCGTGGTGCACGAGACCGGCGCGGCCGGGTACCCGTGGGCCGTCGTGCGCGGCAGCTGGTCCGGCCCGCAGTTCGAGCTGCGCGCCGACGACGGCCACGCGGGGCGCGCGGCGGTCGAGGGGTGGATCCCGCAGTCCACGGCGCGCGAGCTGCTCGCCCTCGCCGGGCGCAGCCTCGAGGGCCTGACGGAGGCCGCGCGGCGGCGCGGGTTCCGGGCGGTGCCGCTGGGGCTGACGGCGTCGCTGTCGCTCTCGAACACGATCCGGGAGTCGACCTCGCGCAACGTCACCGCCGTGCTGCGCGGGACCGAGCGGCCCGACGAGTACGTGCTGTACACCGCGCACTGGGACCACCTGGGGTACGACCGCGCGCTCGAGGCGGCGGAGGGCGACGGCATCTACAACGGCGCCGTCGACAACGCCACGGGGACCGCGGGCCTGCTCGAGCTGGCGCGCGTGTTCGCCGGCGGGGCGCGGCCGGCGCGCTCGATCCTGTTCCTGGCGGTGACCGCGGAGGAGTCGGGCCTGCTGGGCTCGGAGTGGTTCGCCGCGCACCCGCCGGTCGACCTCGCGGACGTCGTCGCCGGGATCAACATGGACGGCTTGAACGTGCACGGTCTGGCGCGCGACGTCGAGGTGATCGGCCACGGCAGCTCCGAGCTCGAGGACGTGCTGGCCCGCGCCGCCGCCGTCCAGGAGCGCACCGTGGTGCCCGACGACGAGCCCGAGAAGGGCTACTTCTACCGCTCCGACCACGTCAGCCTGGCGAAGCGGGGCGTGCCGATGCTGTACGCGAAGTCCGGCGCCGACCTCGTCGCCGGTGGCGTCGAGCGCGGCCGCCTGCTGGCCGACGACTACCGCGCCCACCGCTACCACAAGCCCGGCGACGAGTTCGACGCGACCTGGGACCTGACCGGCGCCCTGGCCGACCTCGCCCTCTACCACGCGATCGGCCTCGAGCTCGCCCGCTCCGACGCCTGGCCGAACTGGTACCCCGGCAACGAGTTCCGCGCCACCCGCGACGCGAGCCGCGCCGGGCGCTGACGGGCCGCTGACGGAGCGCGTCCCGGTCCGCGTGTCCGCGGGGACCCCGGCGCGGGCCGGCGGCGAGCGCGCCGGGGCGCTGTCGAAGTCCTGGCGAGCGGCGCGAACCCGGCGAGGGCCGGTGCGTGCCGCGTCCGGCGCGGCAACCGCTAGAATCCGAGCGGTACCGGACGCGCGGACGTTCGCCGCGACCCGGGCGCGCGACCGAGCTCGAGCCCCCGACCCCCCTTGCGAGCCGCCGGATGAAACGCACCCTCGCCCTCTGCACCCTCGCCCTCGCCCTGACGTCGTCGCACGCGCTCGCGGCGCAGGCCGGGGCCGCGGTCGGTCCGGTCGAGGGACCGGAGGTCCGCGGGTTCTTCTCGCGCATCCAGCTCGCCGGCCGCTCGCTGGCCGAGCGCCCGCACTTCGAGTACGTGCGCGCGTTCAACGAGGGCGAGCCCATCGAGGTGCGCCTCGACCCGGCGCGCTTCCCCGACCTGATCGGCGAGAAGGCCCACGTGTACGTGGTCGCCTCGAAGTCGACGGCCGAGTGGGACGCGGACCCGACGCTCGTGGACGTGACC
>JAUIDW010000307.1 GCA_030428395.1 bacterium
GAACACCGACACCTGGCCCTCGAAGCGGAAGATCGACCCGTGCACGTTGGGGATCCCGAGCTTCACGCAGGCGTCGTTGACCAGGTACCGCGTCGGGAAGTTGTCCGAGCCGTCCAGCACGACGTCCCAGCCGCGGAAGACGTCCTCGACGTTGGCGCTCGTCAGCCGCTCGCGGAAGGCCTCGATCCGCACGCCCGGGTTCAGGGCGCGCAGCGTCTTCTCCGCCGACTCGACCTTGGGCGTGCCCACCCGGTCGTCGGTGTGCAGGATCTGGCGCTGCAGGTTCGAGCGGTCGACCACGTCGTCGTCCACGATCCCCAGCGTCCCGACGCCGGCCGCCGCCAGGTAGTACGCCGCCGGCGAGCCCAGCCCGCCCGCGCCGATCAGCAGCACGCGCGCGCCCAGCAGCTTCACCTGGCCCGCCTCGCCGACCTCGGGCATCAGCAGGTGGCGGCCGAAGCGCTCGCGCTCCTCCGCGTCCAGCACGCGCGGCGTCTCGACCGGCAGCCCGTCCGCCTTCCAGGCCCTGAAGCCGCCCGCGACCGAGCGCACGTCGGCGTAGCCCAGCTGCTGCAGCCCCTCGGCCGCGAACAGCGAGCGCACGCCGCCGGCGCACATCACGAGCACCGTGCGGTCCTTGGCGGGGACGGCGTCCTCGACGCGCAGCTCGAGGAAGCCGCGCACGAGCCGCAGCGCCCCGTCCGGGCTGCCCTGGGCGACCTCGTCGGGCTCGCGCACGTCCACGAGCACCGCGCCCTGCTCCTGCAGCGCCCGCGCCTCGGCGACCCCCACCTCTCGCACCGACGCGCGCAGCTCGGCCAGCCGGCGTTCCACCTGCTTCATGGGGCCGAAGGTACCGCCTGGGGGCCCGCGCGTCCCGGCGCCGGCCCGCGGGAGGGCCCGGGAGCCGCTCGACCTCGCCGCGGCCGGGGTCCCGCGGGCGCCGCCGCGGCCCCGCCCGGGGAGTGGCGGGCCTCGGCGCGCCTCGGCGGGACGACGCTCGCGCGCGCGGCCCGGCGGTAGCCGTCGGCTCAGCCGCGCGCCAGCAGCAGGTCGCCCAGCTGCAGCGCGTTGCCCGCCGCGCCCTTGCGCAGCTGGTCGCCGGCGAGCCACAGGCAGAAGCTGCGCGCGCGGCCCTCGCCGTCGAGCGGCTCGTCCGGCGCGGGGCGCAGGCGGCCGACCAGGACGTCGTCGCCGCCGGCGGCGCGCAGCGACGTCGGGAAGCGCCCGCCCGCGCGGTCGTCGACCAGGCGCACGCCGGGCGCGGCCGCGAGCGCGTCGCGCAGCTCGTCCTCGCGCGCCGGCGCGCGCAGGGTCACCACGACCGACTCGGCGTGCGCGCGCAGCACCGGCACCCGCACGCACGTCGGCACGATCCGCGCGTCCGGGTCGTCCCACACGCGCCGCGCCTCGCGGATCAGCTTGCGCTCCTCCTCGTTCAGGCCCGTCTCCGGGTCGACGGGCGACTCGTGGGGGAAGGCGTTGAACGCGCAGGGCTCGGGGAAGACGCGCGGCTCGGGCGCGCGGCCGTCCAGGACCGCGCGGGTCTGCTCGGCGAGCTCGTCCATCGCGGCCAGGCCCGCCCCCGAGACGGCCTGGTAGGTCGACACGACGACGCGGTCGATCCCGAACGCGCGCCGCAGCGGCTCGAGCGCGACGAGCAGCAGGATGGTCGTGCAGTTGGGGTTGGCGACCAGGCGCGCGCCGCCCGCGGCCAGCAGGTCGCCGTTCACCTCGGGCACGACCAGCGGCACGGCCGGGTCCAGCCGGAACGCGGACGAGTTGTCGACGACCCGCGCGCCCGCCTCGACCAGCCGCGGCGCCAGCTCGCGCGCGACGTCCGTGTCGGCGGCCAGCACCGCGAGGTCCACCCCGCCCAGCGCCGCCGGCGTCGCGGCGACGACCGCGACCGCCTCCCGCCCGTACGGCACCTCGCCGCCGGCCGAGCGCTCCGACGCCGCCGCGACCACCCACCCGCGCGGATGCCCCCGCTCCGCCAGGATCGCGAGCACCTCGCGCCCGACGGCACCGGTGGCGCCGACCACGAGGATCCTCGGCCCGTCAGGGTGCACGCCCGCTCCTTCCGTTCACGCCGGCCAGTATCCACGGTCGTCCCGGTGGGGGCCCGCGGTTCGCGCGGAAGCCGGGGGACGGAACCCCGGCGGCCCCTCGTCCCGCCCCCCGCCTTTCCGGGGCCGGGCGCGGAGCTCGGTCGGATCCGGAGTTCGTCGCACTGGACGGACCGCGGGAAGGAGACAATGGGGACGCGGGTCGAACGGAGGTGGCCTCGATGGGGGGTCCGCCTCGGCCCGCGTGGCCATCTTCGACAAGGCCCCTGCCATGCTGCGAGCTCTCCCGCTTGCGCACGGAGAGCGACGAGCGCCCGCGGCCGTCGCCCTCCTCGGTCCCACCCTGGTCCTCGGCCTCTGCGCGCACGCCGGTGCGCAGACGACCTACTCGATCGACTACCGCGCGGCCCAGAAGGCCGCGCCCGATCCCTGCACCGGCGTGCCGATCACCGAGGGCGACATCCTCGGTGTGTTCAACCCGCCCAACCCGGCGTGCGTGGGCAACTGGCCGACGCTCGGGCCGCTGCCCGTCCCGCCGATCCGCGCGACGGGCGGTCCCGGCGGCCTGGGCCTGCCCGCGCACCCCGCGGCCGTGGGGCTGCCCCCGGGCACCCCGGGCTCGGTCGAGGTGGACGCGCTCTCCTACGGGCGCGACGGTCCGGCGCTGCAGACCATGCCGGCCGGCAGCTACTGGTTCTCGGTCGACGGCTCGGCCTTCGGGTTCCCCGGGCCGGCCGTGCCCGAGGTCGCCAGCGAGGGCGTGCTCGGCGCGCGCGAGGCGGGCGCGGACGTCTTCACGGACGTCGGGCTCCCGTCCGTCCCGCTGGCCCCCTTCGCCACGCCCGTGCCGGGCAACGTCGGCGCGATCGACGGGGACGGGCTCACCAGCACCACGCCGTTCGCGTACCCGGGGCTCGGGCTCGTCGACCTGCTCGTGTTCCCGCCGCCGGTCGTGGCCGACACGGGCGACAACCTGGACGCGGTCGACGTCGACGGCCCCCGCGTCCCGCAGAACGACGGCCTGGCGCCGTTCGCGAGTCCATTGCGCACGTACTTCTCGCTCGACGCGCTCTCGGCGCCCGCCAACGGCGGGTTCTCCGGCGCCGACGTGCTCGTGAGCACGGCGGGCGGTCCACCGGTGCTGTTCGCGCCGGCCGCCGCCCTGGGGCTCGACCTGGGCGGCTTCAACACCGACGACCTCGACGCCCTCGCGCTGTACAAGGTCGTCCCGGGCCCGGGCGCGTTCGTGCCCTCGGTGGTCCCGCTCGACTGGCTCGGCGGCGGCACGGACATGCTGCTCTTCTCCGTGCGCACCGGCTCGGCGGTGATCGGGATGCCCGACAGCATCTTCGGCATCCCGATCGGCCCGGGCGACGTGCTGACGACGCCGCTGCCGACCGGCTCGGGCGGCGTCTCGCCGTACCCCGGCATGTTCATCGGCGCGGAGAACCTGGGGCTGATGAACCAGCGCTCGGGGCTGGCGCAGAACGACGAGCTCGACGCGCTGGACGTGGTCTGCCGCCCGGTGCTCGACTGCGACGGCAACGGGATCGAGGACGCGATCGACATCGCGCTCTTCGGCGCGGCCGACCTCAACGCGAACGGGATGCAGGACGCCTGCGAGGACCCGTCCGGCCTGCCGGTGACCCCGCCCTACACGTACTGCACCGCGAAGACGAACTCGCTGAACTGCATCCCGTTCCTGTCGTGGTCGGGCACGGCCACCGCCGGGAGCATCCCGCAGCCGTTCTTCTGCCTGGGCAACGACGTGCGGCCCGCGCAGTTCGGGTTCCTGCTCTACGGCTTCAAGAAGGCCAACCTGAACTTCCACGGCGGCAAGCTGTGCGTGAAGGGCCCGGTGCGGGTGCTGCCGCCCAAGACACCGAAGGCGGTCCCGTGGGGCTGCACCGGGGCGCAGTTCAGCAAGAACTTCAACAAGACGATCGCGGCGAAGTCCGACCCGCTGCTCACCGCCGGCCAGCGCGTGTTCGTCCAGTACTACCAGCGGGACCCGGGCAACCCGCTGGGGTTCAACGACAGCCTGACCGACGGGATGAGCTTCCTGATCGCACCCTGAGCCCCGCTCGCCCCCCGGAGAGGGTCCGCACCTCGCCGGGGGGCGCTCGCCCCCGGGATTCCGGCCGCCGCGACGGGCGCGGCGGCTAGGCTCCCCGCCCGGACCGCGATGAGCCCCCGCATCCACGTCGTCGCCAACCCCGCCGCGGGGCAGGACGAGCCCGTGCTCGCCGTGCTGAACCGCGTGTTCCAGCGGCACGGCGTGGACTGGGAGATCGCGGTGACGCAGGAGGAGGGCGACGCGGGGCGGCTCGCGACGGAGGCCGTCGAGGCCGGCGCGGACGTGGTCGCGGCCTACGGCGGCGACGGCACGGTGTCCGCGGTCGCGACGCGGCTCGCCGGGACCGACCGCGCGCTGGCCATCCTGCCCGGGGGGACGGGCAACGCCGCGGCGCAGGAGCTGGGCGTCCCGGGCGACCTCGAGCGCGCCGCCGAGCTGGCCTGCGGCGCCGGCGGCGAGGCGCGCCCCGTGGACGTGCTGCGCGCCCGCGACCGCTGCTTCCTGCTGCGCCTCGGCGTGGGAGCCGACGCGCGCATGGTGAAGGGCGCGAGCCGCGAGTGGAAGGACCGCCTGGGCTGGCTCGCGTACCTCGCCAGCGGCCTGGGCCAGCTGGTGGAGCCCGAGGTCGCGACGTACCGCGTCGAGCTCGACGGGCGCGAGCTGCGCCTCGACGGCATCGGCTGCATCGTCGCCAACATCGGTCGCATCGGGCGCGGCGGGCTGAGCCTGGACCGGTCGATCGACGCGTTCGACGGGCGACTCGACGTGCTCGTCCTGCCCTCGGCCGACCTGCGCACCATCGCGGCGCTCGGCGGAAAGGTCGCGGGCGTGCTGGACGGGCCCGACGTGTCGGACGGCGGGCCGGACGCGGCGCTGCACCACCTGCAGGGGACGTCCGTGCGCGTCGCGGCCGAGCCGCGGCAGCCCGTGCACGGCGACGGCGAGCTGCTCGAGGACACCCCGCTCGAGGTCACCGTCGAGCCCGGCGGCCTGCGCGTGGTCCTGCCGGTCGAGCCCCCGCGCTGACCCTCCGCGGGCCCGCGGCGCTTGCCCCCGGCCCGCGCGGAGCGGATCCTGGCGCGGCCGGCGAGGGACCCGCCGGCGCTCGCGATGCTCCCCCGCAAGCTCGAGGAACTGGGACGGGTGGAATACCCCGTCCTGCTCGTGGCCCTGCTCGCGCAGTTCCTGCTGGCCCCGTGGACGGAGGCCAGCCCGGTGGTGCAGCTCGCGTTCACGGGGGTCCAGGTGCTCGTCTGGCTGGCCGCCTGGCGCGCGCTGCGGCCCCACCGCGTGCTGCTGCCCCTGGCCCTGGTGCTGGGAGCCCTGAACCTCGTCCTGCGGAACGTCGAGGGCACGCCCCACCTCCTGACGTCGCTCCTGGACCTGACGTTCCTCGCCTGCCTGCTGCTCGCGATCCTGCTGGACGTGTTCCGGGCGAAGCGCGTGAACAGCGACACGCTGAGCGGCGCCGGGGCGGTCTACCTGCTCGTCGGCCTGATCTGGGCCGTGGCCTACGACGTCGTGCTCCACCACGACCCGCAGGCCTTCCGCGCCGGGGACGCGCCCGTGGAGGCGGCGGGCGACCTCGTCTACTTCAGCTTCGTCGTCCTGACGACCCTGGGCTTCGGCGACGTCGTGCCCGTGTCCGCCGAGGCGCGGTCGCTGGCGATGTCCGAGGCGCTGATCGGCCAGCTGTACCTGGTCGTCTTCATGGCGCGGCTGGTGGCCCTGAGCCTGCAGCCGTCCGGCCCGGACCCCTCCGACGCCGACGCCGACGCCGGCCCGCCGGCGTAGCGCTCAGCGCCGGCCGAGGACGCGGAACCCGGGCACGCGGTCCAGGTCGCGCGGCACGCCGCCGGAGGCGCTGAAGGCGGCCTCGGCGCGGCGGCGCAGGTTGCCGACGCTGCTGCGCAGCGCCAGGCGGCGGTGCTTGGGTTTGTCGGGGACGTCGTCGATGTCGAAGCCGTAGCAGCGCACGAGCAGGAACGCGACCCAGTCGCCGCCGGACGTCTCGACCGGCAGGAACACGTCGCGGCCAGCCAGGTAGTGGAAGTCGTCGCTGGTCGAGTAGATGTCGGTCACGACGCGGCCGCGGGCGTCGACGCGGTTCAGGATGCGCAGGTCGCAGGAGTAGCCGCCGAAGGGGAACGGCAGGTCGCTCGCGAAGTAGAGGCGCAGGGCGGCGAACTCGTTGTCCCGCGGGCAGGTGCCGCGGAAGTAGCTGCCGTCGACGGGGTGGATGGCCTCGTACTCGGCGCCCACGTTGTCGAAGTAGGCGCGGTAGTCGTTCTCGGCGGCCTTGATCGCCGTGAGGTCGGCGAAGACGAGCGTGGCGAGCTGCTCGACGCGCGGCTCGGCGCCCGCGGACTGCCACGGGCCCGGTCCGGCGTCGCGCAGCGACCAGCTGTCGGCGGTCAGCAGGCCGTCGCGCGGCAGGTCCCGCTCCGGGTCCCAGTCGTCGGCGTACAGCTGGTCG
>JAUIDW010000308.1 GCA_030428395.1 bacterium
CAGGGTCGCGCGGGCGAGCTCGAGCTCGTAGCGCGCGACCTGGACGGAGAAGCGCGCCGCGCGCACGGCCGCCTCGGCGGTGCGGCGGTCGCGGTGCGCTCGGTCGAGGGCGTCGGCGGACTGGACGCCGTCGCGGACGAGCGGCTCGATCCGCTCCAGCTCGGCCGCGGCGAACTCCAGCTCGGCCTCGGCGCTGGTCTGGCGGGCGCGGGCCTCCTCGAGCGCCGCGGAGGCCCGGCGCTCGCGCGCCTCGGCCTCGGCGCGCCCGCGCGGGTCCAGCAGGTCCGAGGCCCGCGGCGCGAACTCCGCCACCACGGTCTCGCCCGCGACCACGCGGTCCCCGGCGCGCAGCGGCGAGCGCAGCAGGCGCCCGTCGATCGGCGCGCTGACCGTGTACCGCTCGCGCACGCGCGTCCGCCCGTCGTCGTCCACCGTCACGCGCAGCAGGTCGCGCCGCACCTCGGCGGCGTCCACGAGGATCGGCTGCGCGCGGAAGGAGCGCACGAGCAGCGCCCCGGCGGCCAGGCCGGCGACGCCCCAGGCGATTCGTTTCCAGGCGAGCTTCATGGTCAGTCGCGGGCCTTCAGCACCTCGACGATGTCGATGCGCTCCAGCTTGCGCCAGGCGCTCCAGGAGGAGACCGCGCCGGCGGCCAGGACGGTCAGCACGGCCATGGCGTAGGTCGCCGGCGAGACGACGAGCGGCAGCCGGAACTGGTCGGTGTCGTACCCCGGGCTGCTGACGAGCATCTGGGCCATGGCGCGGCCGGCCAGCAGCCCCAGCGGGAGGGCGGCGCCGACGAGCAGCCCGAGCTCGCCGAGCAGCAGGGCCGCGACCTCGCCGCGCCGGAACCCGAGCACGCGCAGGCTGGCGAGCTCGTGGGAGCGCTCGGCCAGCGTCACGCGGACGGCGTTGTACAGGACCCCGAAGGCCATGACCAGCGAGAACGACAGGCTGACGGCCACGAAGGCGCCGATGTTCTGGTCGATCAGCTCGCGCGCGGACCGCAGCACGGCGTCGCGGTCGGTCGCGCCGGCCACGACCGGCGTGCGCTTCACCGCGGCGTGCAGGTCGGGCAGGCGCGCGTCGTCGACGACCAGGCGCGCGGCGTTCAGCGTGGGCGGCTCGCCCAGCACCCGGCACAGGGCGGCGAGCTCCATGTGCGCGGAGAGACCCACGTACGACTCGACCACGCGCGCAACCGGCAGCTCCAGCGTGGGCCGCGCCCCCTCGAGCACGCGCACGGTCAGCGTGTCCCCGGCGCGGGCCGCGAGCAGCTCGGCCAGCTTCGTGGTCAGCACGAGCCCGTCGTCGGGCACCGGGACGTCGCGCAGGTCGGGGTCGAGCAGGCCCTGGAGCCGCGCGCCCGCGGGGATCCCCGTGATGCCGACGCGCTCGACCCGCACGCCGTGGCGCAGCTCGACGGGGACGGTCCGGGAGGGCTCGGCGTGGAAGACGCCGGGCAGCGCGCGCAGCTCCGAGAGCACGCCCAGGCTGCGCGGCTCGGTCAGGGTGACGGTCACGTCCTCGCGCTGCTGCAGCCCGAACTGCACGTTGAACATGCGCAGGACGGAGTCCAGCGTGAAGGCGTTCATCACGGTCAGGCCCGCGGCCAGCGCGATGGCGACGACCGAGAACACCGCGCGCAGCGGCCGGCGCTCGAGCTCGCGCACGACCAGCCGCGCCCCGGTGGGCAGCCGTCGCGCGATCCGCAGGCGGTCCACGAGCGAGCGCCCGTAGCTCGGCGGCGGCTCCGGCCGCAGCCCCTCGGCCGGCGGCAGCGCCACGACGCGGCGGATGGCGGCCCAGGTCCCCAGCGCGGCCGCCAGGGCGCTGACGGCGACCCCCTGGAGCACCGCGCGGCTCCCCAGCCCGAAGGGCAGGTCCGGGAAGCGGTAGTAGCGCACGTACATCCGCGTCATCGCGTCGCCCAGCCAGGCCCCGATCACGAGGCCCGCGGCGCAGCCGACGAGCACGACGAGGCCGATCAGCTTGGCGTAGTGCGCGCCGACCTCCGCGTCGCGGTACCCGAGCGCCTTCAGGGCGGAGATCTGCTCGCGCTGCCCGGCGACGATGCGTCCGATCACGACGTTCAGCAGGAACGCGGCGACCGCCAGGAACATCGAGGGCACCATCCACACGTAGGTCGCGAGCTGGTCCAGCTCGTTCTCGACGAAGAAGGCGGACTCCTGGTCGGCGCGCGTGATCGCGCCGCCGCCGCCGTAGCGCTCGAGCAGCTCGTCCACCCGCGCCAGCACCTCCGGGACGCGCGCGCCGCGCGCCAGCCGCAGGGAGGCGTCGTTGAAGGCGCCCTCCATGTCGAACGCCGCGGCCAGCGGGGGCCGCCGGATCCACAGCACGCCGAAGCGGCGGTCGTCGGGCATCAGCAGCCCGGGGCCGACGGAGCGGACGTACTCGGGCGACAGGCCCGTCCCGACGATCTCGAGCACCTCGCGCTTGCCGTTCAGGACCGTCTCGAGCCGCGCGCCGGGACCCAGGCCCGTGGCCTCGGCGAACACCTCGGAGACGACGACCTCGCGCCAGCGGCCCGGCGCGGGGAAGCGCCCGCTGCGCAGGTGCACGCCGTTCAGCACCGGCTCGCCGTGCTCGGGCAGCGACACCAGCCGCCCCGTGGCCGTCTCGGCGACCCCGGGGACGTCCAGCGTCACGTCGGCCACGACGCGCGTCTGGACGCGCCGCACGCCGGGGACGGCGGCCAGGCTCTGGGCCACGCGCTCGGGGGCGCGCACGACGCGGACGAAGACGTCGCCGAAGCGCCGCTCGGCGTAGTAGGTCGTGCGCGCGTCCTGAAGGGACGTCATGGTCGCGCGCATGCCCACGAAGACGCCCAGGCCGCAGGCGATCACGCCGCCGATCGCGGCGAGCTGCCCGCGCAGCCGCCAGGCGTCCCGCAGGACCTTCAGGTCGAGGGCGGACAGCAGGCGCACGGGCTCACCAGCGGACGCTCGCGGGGTCGGCCACGGTCGCGTTGCGCTCGACGCGGCTGACGCGGCCCCCGGCCAGGTGGACGACGCGGTCGGCCATGGCGGCGATCGCGACGTTGTGGGTGATCACGGCGGTGGCGGTGCCCAGCTCGCGGTTGACCGAGCGCAGGGCCTGCAGCACGAGCACGCCGGTCTCCACGTCCAGGGCGCCGGTCGGCTCGTCGCAGAGCAGGACGCCGGGGCGCTTCGCCACGGCCCGGGCGATGGCCACGCGCTGCTGCTCGCCGCCGGAGAGCTGCGACGGGAAGTGGTCGAGCCGCTCGGCCAGCCCCACCAGCGCGAGCGCCTCGGCGGGGTCCATCGGCGCAGGCGCGATCTCCGTGACCAGGCGGACGTTCTCGAGCGCCGTCAGGCTGGGGATCAGGTTGTAGAACTGGAACACGAAGCCGACGTGGTCGCGGCGGAACTCCGTCAGTCGGTCGCGGTCCGCGCCGGTCAGGTCCTCGCCGCGGAAGGCCACCTGGCCCGCCGTCGGCACGTCCAGCCCGCCGAGGATGTTCAGCAGCGTCGACTTGCCGCTGCCGGAGGGGCCGAGCAGCACCAGGAACTCGCCCGCGAGCAGCTCGAAGTCCACCTCGCGCAGGGCCGCCACCTCGACCTCGCCCATGCGGTAGGTCTTGGAGACCCCCCGCAGGCGGAACACGGCCTCGTCCACGCCCGGCGGCGCGGTGGGGGGGAGCGGCGCGGCCATGGCCGCCAGTCTACGGCGCGGGGCGGGCCCCCCGGAAGGAGGCCCGCCCCGCGCGCGGAGGGAAGCGCCGGTCCTAGTACCGGTAGTGGTCCGGCTTGTAGGGGCCCTCGACCGGGATGCCGAGGTACTCCGACTGGGACGGCGTCAGCTTGGTCAGGTTCACGCCCAGCTTGTCGAGGTGCAGGCGCGCGACCCGCTCGTCGAGGTGCTTCGGCAGCGTGTAGACCTTCTTCTCGTAGAGCGACGCGTTCTGGAACAGCTCGATCTGCGCCATCACCTGGTTGGTGAACGAGTTCGACATCACGAAGCTCGGGTGGCCCGTCGCGCAGCCGAGGTTCAGCAGGCGCCCCTCGGCCAGCACGATGACGGCGTGGCCGTCGGGGAACACCCAGCGGTCGACCTGGTTGCCGTGCTCGCGGGGGTTCTTGACGTTGACCTTCTGGATCCCGGAGATCCTGGAGAGGCCGGCCATGTCGATCTCGTTGTCGAAGTGGCCGATGTTCCCGACGATGGCGTTGTTCTTCATCTTCGCCATGTGGGCGGCGGTGATGATGTCCTTGTTGCCGGTCGTCGTGATGAAGATGTCGGCGATCTCGAGGACGTCCTCGAGGCGCGCGACCTGGTAGCCCTCCATGGCGGCCTGCAGCGCGCAGATCGGGTCGATCTCCGTGACGATCACGCGGGCGCCCTGGCCGCGCAGCGACTGGGCCGAGCCCTTGCCGACGTCGCCGTAGCCGCAGATGACGGCGACCTTGCCGCTCATCATCACGTCCGTGGCGCGGCAGATGCCGTCGATCAGCGAGTGGCGGCAGCCGTAGAGGTTGTCGAACTTCGACTTCGTGACGGAGTCGTTCACGTTCATGGCCGGGAACGGCAGCTCGCCGCGCTCGGTCAGCTGGTACAGGCGGTGGACGCCCGTGGTCGTCTCCTCGGAGACCCCGCGGATGCCGGCGGCGACCTCGGTCCACTTCTTCGGCGCGGCCGCGAGGGAGCGCTTCAGGATCGCCAGCAGCTCGCGGAAGTCCTCGCCGGCGTCGGCGTCCGGCTCCGGCACGCTGCCGGCCTTCTCGAAGCGCGCGCCCTCGAGGATCATCATCGTGGCGTCGCCGCCGTCGTCGACGATCATGTTGGGGCCCTTGCCGTCGGGGAAGGTCAGCGCCTTCTCCGTGCACCACCAGTACTCCTCGAGCGTCTCGCCCTTCCAGGCGAAGACCGGCACGCCCTTGAGCGCGTCGACGGTGCCCTCGCGGCCCACGACGACGGCGGCCGCGGCCTGGTCCTGGGTCGAGAAGATGTTGCAGGAGGCCCAGCGCACGTCGGCGCCGAGGTCGACCAGCGTCTCGATCAGCACGGCCGTCTGGATGGTCATGTGGAGCGAGCCGGTGATGCGGGCGCCCTCGAGCGGCCGCTTGCCGGCGTACTCCTCGCGGAGCGCCATCAGGCCGGGCATCTCGACCTCGGCGAGCTCGATCTCCTTGCGGCCGAAGTCGGCGAGCGCGAGGTCGGCGACCTTGAAGTCGTTCGTCAGTGCAGTCGTCGGAGTCATGGGTCTCGGGTCCGGTGAGGAGGCGCGCGGCGGGGGCCGCGGGCCAGGGGTCAGGCGCGCGGCCGCGTGCCGCGCACGAGGTACAGGGGCAGATCCACCGGCGGGCCGTCCGCGTCCGCGCGGCGGGGCCGGTACTGGTCGTCCACCGACTCGAGGACGACGTCCTCGAAGCCGTTGCTCTGGAAGGCGCGCACCACGTCCTGGGGCGCGAGCCCGAGGTGGTGGTCGCCGAGCTGCGCGTGCATCCACTCGTGGCGGTGGGGCTCCAGCTCGAGCACGACGGCGTTCCCGCCGGGCCGGAGCACGCGCAGCATCTCCGCCACCGGGCGGCGCAGGTCGGCCAGGTGGTGCAGCACCATGCCGGCGACCACCGCGTCCGCCTCGCCGTCCTCCAGCGGCAGGGCGTCCAGCTCGCCGACCCGCAGCTCGACCTCCGCGCCGCCGGGCGCGTCCCCGAGCCGCCGCGCCGCCTCGTCGAGCATGCCGCGCGAGCGGTCGACCGCGATGACGCGCGTCGCGAGCCCGAGCAGCGCGCGCGCGAAGTACCCGGTCCCGCAGCCGAGGTCCGCCACCACGTGCCGGCCCGCGAACGCGTGCGCCGCGACGCGCTGGCGCGCCTGGCCCGAGGCGAAGTGCACGCCGATCTCGTCCCACTCGCCCGCGACCTGGTCGAAGAAGTCGCCCTCGCGCTGGCGCCGCTCGGCCAGCACCCGCTCCATCCGCGCCAGGTCGGCCGCGTGCTCCGGGAGCGAGTCCAGGTCGGTCCGCACCGCCTCCCAGAGCCGCCCGGACAGGGCGTGCCCGTTGCGGGGGGTGGAGAGGCGCAGGAACGTGCTCGAGCCCGCGTGCCGCTCCGACAGGAGGCCCGCCTCCCGCAGCAGCCGCAGGTGGTTGCTCACCCGGCTCTGGGCGAGCCCGAGGGCCCGCGAGAGCTCGCCCACGGCCAGCTCGGCCCGCTCGAGCAGGGCCATGATCCGCAGGCGCGTGGGATCGGCGAAGAGCTTCAGGGAGCTCGGGAGGCGCACGTCGTGAGCCATGGGTCCTGAATACATAACATCATGACGCGCTGATCAAAGGTCCACGGGGGGAACTTTCGGACCCGATCCCCAGGTCCGACCCCGGGACTGACTGGGTTCCGTGTGGGTCGAGGGCCTGGGCCTGCGTGCAACCCTCTGGACCGCAGGAACTTGGAGCCGTCGCCGCCCAGCGGAGGGCCGTCCGTGCACGGAGCGCGGAGGATCCCGTCCCAGGTCCGGCCGCGCGGCCCCGCCCGGGACCTCGTCGACCCGCGGGTCCACACGGAACCCAGTCAGTCCCGTCGGGGTGACGGAGGGGGCGGGGTCGTGCCCGCGCGCCCCCCTAGAATCGAGG
>JAUIDW010000309.1 GCA_030428395.1 bacterium
TCGCGAGCAGCATCACCATCCTCCCGAGGCGCCGCCGCCGGAGAAGCCGCCGCCGCCGCCGAAGCCCGAGAAACCCCCGCCTCCGCCGAAGCCGCCGCCGCCGAAGCCGGAGAAGCCGCCCCCGCCCCCGTGGAACCCGCGCGGCCGGCCGGAGCTCATCTGGCTGAGGATCAGCCACGGCAGGATGCCGCCCAGCCCGCCGCGGCCGCCGCCGCCGCCGCGCCGGCCGCGCAGGACGGCGGAGAGGACCACGAAGATCATCACGACCGCGAACACGGAGAGCCCGGCGGTCCCGCCGGAGTGCCGGCCGCGCCGTCGCTCCGGCAGGCGGCCGTAGTCGCCGCCTGCGGCGTCGTGGATGGCGAGCAGGCCCTCGCGCAGGCCGCCGTGGAAGTCCCCGGCCTTGAAGCGGGGCGAGATCACGTCGCGGATGATGCGCCCGCAGATCGAGTCGGTGAGCTCGCCCTCCAGGCCGCGGCCGACCTCGATGCGGATCTTGCGCTCGGCCTGGGCGACGAGCAGCAGGGCGCCGGCGCTGGTCTCCTCGTCGCCGATCTTCCAGTCGCGGGCGACGTCCAGGGCGAGCTCCTCGAGCGCGCGCCCGCCGAGGTCGGGCACCGTCAGCACCGCCACGTCCTGGCCGGAGCCCGCGCGGTAGGACTCCATCAGGGCCTCGAGCGACCGCTCCTGCCCGGGCGTGAGCAGGCCGGCCAGGTCGGTCACCCAGCCGTCGTTCGCGGGCAGGCCCTCCGCCTGGGTCGGCGCGGGCGCCGCCGCGGCGACGGTGGCGAGCAGGAGCGTGGCGAGCAGGATCAACGGCGCGCCGCCCTCAGTCCCCGAAGTCGATCGTGGGGGCCTGCTCGGCGCCGGCCTCGGCCTCGAACTGCGGCAGCTTCTCGAAGCCGCCGATCATGGCCACGAAGTTGTTGGGCACCTTGCGGATGTTCGTGTTGTAGGCCTGCACCGACGCGATGTAGTCGCGGCGCGCGACCGCGATGCGGTTCTCGGTGCCCTCGAGCTGGTCCTGCAGCGACAGGAAGCTCTGCGACGCCTTCAGCTGCGGGTAGTTCTCCGCGACCACCAGCAGCCGCGAGAGCGCCGAGCCCATCGTCTGCTGGCGCGCCATGAACTCCTCGAGCTGACCGGGGTCCTGCTGGAAGCCCTCGGGCAGCTTCATCTGGCCGACCGACGCGCGCGCCTCGGTGATCTGCGTCAGCGTCTCCTGCTCGAAGTCCGCCACGCCCTTCACCGTCTCGACGAGCTGGGGGACGAGGTCGAAGCGGCGCTTGTACTGGTTCTCGACCTGGCTCCACTTGGCGGTCGTGTCCTCCTCGAGCCCGACGATGGCGTTGTAGCGGCTCACGCCGCAGCCTCCGAACAGCAGGGCGACGACGACGGCGGCGACGAGGGCCCCGAGGCAGCCCTTCGAGACGGCGCCGCGGCGCGGGCGGGGGGAGGGGAGGGTGGTCAGGTTCGTGCGCATGGGGGCTCCGGGTCGGTGGCGGGTCCGGCCGGTCTCGCGGCCCGTGCGGGGCCGGCGGGGCCGGGCGGGCGCCTGAGGTACGCGGTCCGCGCCGATTGTTCACCTGCGCGGACCGCAAAAAACAGGCGGGCCGGAAAAGCCCCGGCGGAGGGGTGCGCAGGCGGTAGCGGCTCGTTTGACTGGTCCCCGGGGCGCCGATAGCATCCGCCCCCCGCGGGCCCGAACCGCCTCTTCCAGTGGACCTCCAAGCCCAGTCCCGGGCCGGCGCGGGCGAGCTGCCCTCCGCCTCGACCTACCCGCCGCACGTCGAGAACCTGCCGGCCGCGGAGATCGGCGGCGGCCGCTACGCCGCCCGCTTCGCCCGCGACGAGGAGGACCTGCGCGCGATCCAGCGGCTGCGCTTCGAGGTGTTCAACCTGGAGCTCGGCGAGGGGCTCGAGGAGTCGTTCCGGACCGGCCTCGACCAGGACGAGTTCGACCACAACTGCCACCACGTGCTGGTCTCGGAGCGCGCCACGGGCAACGTCGTCGGGACGTACCGGCTGCAGACCGGCGAGATGGCCGCCTCGGGGCCGGGCCTCTACACCGCCGGCGAGTTCGACCTGTCCGACCTGCCCGCGGAGATGCTGGCCCACGCCGTCGAGGCGGGCCGCGCCTGCGTGGCGCGCGAGCACCGCAACGGCCGCGTGCTGAACATGCTCTGGAAGGCGCTGGCCGCCTACCTGATGCACAACCGCCGGCGCTTCCTGTTCGGCTGCTGCTCGCTGCCGACGCAGGACCCGAACGAGGCCAAGCAGGTCTTCGACTTCCTCGTGCAGGGCGGCTTCGTCCACCGCGACTGGGCCACGCGCCCGCAGCCCGACTACGTCTGCTTCGGCGCCGACTTCACGGCCGACATCAACACGTCGGTGAAGCTGCCGCCGCTGTTCGCCTCCTACCTGAAGCTCGGCGCCAAGATCACCGGGCGGCCCGCGCTCGACCGGCGCTTCAAGACCGTGGACTTCCTGGTCGTGCTCGACATCCGCGACCTCGACCCGGGGACGTACCGCACGTTCTTCCGTTGAGCGCCGACGCTGGCCAGGAGCCCGCGCGCTCCGCCGACCCCGGCGACGGCCTGCGCACGTGGACGTTCGTCGGCCTCGCGCGCGTCGCCTTCCGGGGCACCGGCATGGTCGCGTCGATCCTGCTCTGGTACGCGACGTGGTGGGTGGGGCGCGCCTTCGCGCCGGGCGCGAGCCCCCGCGGCGCGCGCTGGCGCGAGGCGATCTTCCACACCTGGGCGCGCTTCGTGCTGCGCCTGCTGCGGGTGGACCTGCGGACCGTCGGGACCCCGCCCGCGGAGCCCTGCGTGCTGGTCTCGAACCACCTGGGCTACCTGGACATCGTCGTCCTGGCGGCCGTCCTCCGCGCCGTGTTCGTCTCGAAGGCCGAGGTCCGCCACTGGCCGCTCCTGGGGCCGGCCACCCGGGACATGGGCACGATCTTCGTGGACCGCGGCGCCAAGCGGGACCTGCCCCGCGTGAACGAGCAGATCTCCGCGGCCCTGGGCCGGGGGGAGACCGTCGTGCTGTTCCCGGAGGGCACCAGCAGCCGGGGCGCGGAGGTGCTGCCGTTCCGGCCTTCCCTCCTGGAGCCGGCCGTGCAATCCGGCTCCCCGGTCTGCTACGCTTGCCTCGCGTATTCCACGCCTCCCGAGGAGGCGCCGGCCTCGCTCGCGGTCTGCTGGTGGGGCGACATGGGGTTCTTCGGGCACGTGTTCCAGCTCCTCCAACTGTCGAGAATCGAAGCCGTGGTGACGTTCGGGACCGAGACCCTGCGCGAGACGGACCGCAAGGTCCTGGCCGACCGCCTCCAGCGGCACGTCCGCGCCTCGTTCCGACCCCTGCGCTGACCCGGCCCCTCGCGACGACGTCCGCCGCCCACCGCCCACCGCCCATCCGAATGGACATCGAACGACTCGCCGCGCGGAACGCCGCGTACCTCGCGCAGGGCCTCGACCTGCTCGAGCTCCTGGACGACGGCCAGTACCGCGGCCCGACCGCCGGACGCGGCGGCGTCGGCGCGCACCTGCGGCACATCCTCGACCACTACGACTCGCTCTGGCACGGGCTCGAGCGCGAGGACGGGCGCGTGGACTACGACCGCCGCGGCCGCGACGGCGCGACCGAGACCGACCGGGCCCAGGCGGCCCGGCGCGTGCGCGACACCGTCGACCGCCTGGCCGCGCTGGGCGGCGAGCTCCGCGGCCGCCGCGTGCTGGTCGCGATGGACTGCGGCGAGCGCGCCGGCGAGGAGACGACCCTGTCGGCCAGCACCGTCGAGCGCGAGCTGAAGTTCCTCGTCAGCCATACCGTGCACCACTACGCGCTGATCGCCGCGCTGCTGCGCCAGGAGGGCTTCGAGCCCGGCCCGGACTTCGGCGTGGCTCCCTCCACCCTGCGCTACGAGCAGGAGGTCCGGTCGGGCGCCGACTGATGTGCACCGTGACGTGGCTGCGCGCCCGGGGCGGCTACGCGGTCTGCTTCAACCGCGACGAGCGCCGCACGCGCGGGATCGGCCAGCCGCCCGAGGTCGAGCAGCGCGGCGACGTGGCGGTCGTCCTCCCCCGGGACCCCGACGCCGGTGGCACTTGGATCGGCGCGAACTCCCACGGCCTGACGCTGGCGCTGCTGAACGAGTACCAGGAGCCGCTGCGCCCGCCGGTCGAGAGCCGCGGGACCCTGGTCGACGGACTGCTCGACGCAGGCGCCGTCGAGGACGTCGAGCGCCGGCTGCGCGGGCTCGAGCTCGTGCGCTTCGCGCCCTTCCGCCTGCTCGCGTTCGGCCCGGACGGCCGCGTGCGCAGCGCGCGCTGGCGCGCGGAGCGGCTCGCGGTCGACGACCTGCGCGAGGACGACCTGCCGGTGACGTCCTCCTCGCGCGACCCGGGCGGCGCGCGGCAGCACCGGCGCGCGCTGTTCGCGAGCCTCCCCGACCGCGCGACGCTCGCCGGCCTCGAGCGCTTCCACGCGAGCCACGAGCCTGAGCGCGGCGCCCTGTCGCCGTGCATGCACCGCGACGACGCCTCCACCGTGAGCTTCACGCGCGTCGTGGTCGACGGGGACGCGGTCGAGCTGGCCTACCGCCCCGGTCCGCCCTGCGAGGGCGCCGCGTCCGTCTCGCGCAGCGTCGCGCGCGCCGCGGCCGCCCGCCCCGCCCGCTGAGGACGCCCGGCCCGCGCGCCGACCGCCATGGAGAGCGTGAACGAGCTGCTCGCCTCGGTCGTCGGCATGCCGGCCTGGATGGCGCTCGTCGTCATCGTGCTGGCGACCTTCGTCAGCGAGGACCTGACGTGCATCGGCGCGGGGCTGGTCGCCGCGCGCGGCGACATCGGCCCGGGCTTCGCCATCGCGGCCTCGGGCCTGGGGATCTTCCTCGGCGACCTGCTGCTGTGGGCCGCCGGGCGCTACCTGGGGCAGCCGGCGCTGCGGCACCGCCCGCTGAAGTGGATCCTGGACGAGCAGGGCGTCGAGCGCAGCGAGCAGTGGTTCGCGCGCCGCGGCCCGATCGTGATCCTCCTGGGCCGCTTCGTGCCCGGCAGCCGCCTGCCCTCGTACTTCGCCGCGGGGCTCCTGAACGTCGGCTTCTGGCGCTTCTCCCTGTTCGCGCTGCTGGCCGTGGCGATCTGGTCGCCGCTGCTGGTCGGCGCGGCGGTGCTGCTCGGCCGCGGGGTGCTGCGCTACTACGAGGCCTTCTCCGACTACGCCCTGCTCGTCTTCTTCGCCGCGCTCTTCGGCCTGTACGTGGTCGTCCACTGGGTCGTGCCCGCGTGCTCCTGGCGGGGGCGCCGGCTGCTGGTCGGCCGCCTGCGGCGCTGGCGGCGCTGGGAGTTCTGGCCGCCGTGGCTGTTCTACGCCCCGGTGCTGCTGTACGTGCTGGGCCTCGCGCTGCGGTACCGCAGCCTGTCGCTCCTGACCGCCGTCAACCCCGGCATCCCGGCGGGGGGCTTCGTGGGGGAGAGCAAGCAGGAGATCCTCGACCACCTGGCCGACGCGCGCGGGGCCGACGGCGAGCGGCTGGTCGCCGCGTGCGAGCGCCTGCCGGCGGAGCTGGACCCCGACGAGGGCCTGCGCCGCGTCCGGGCCTTCCTGGACGAGCACGGCCTCGCGTACCCGGTCGTGCTGAAGCCGGACGCGGGGCAGCGCGGCTCGGGCGTCGCCATCGCCCGCGGCGACGACGCGGTGCGCGAGTACTTCGCCGGGAACCGCGTGCCGACGCAGGTCCAGGAGCACCTGAGCGGCGACGAGTTCGGGCTCTTCTACGTGCGCTTCCCCTCGCAGCCGCGCGGGCGCATCTTCTCGATCACCGAGAAGCGCTTCCCCGTCGTCGTGGGGGACGGCGAGAGCACGCTCGAGCAGCTGATCCTGCGCGACCCCCGCGCGGTCTGCCTGGCGGAGCTCTACGCGAACGCCAACGCCGGTCGCCTGTACGACGTCGTGCCGCAGGGCGAGCCCGTGCAGCTCGTCGAGATCGGCAACCACTGCCGCGGGACGATCTTCCTGGACGGCATCCGGCACCGGACGGAGGCCCTGGAGGAGGCGCTCGACCGCGTGTCGCAGACGTTCCCGGGGTTCTACTTCGGCCGCTACGACGTGCGCGTGTCCTCGGCCGCCGACCTGGAGGCCGGGCGCGGCTTCCGGATCCTCGAGCTGAACGGCGGCACGTCCGAGGCGACGCACGTCTACGACCCCGCGTTCCGGCTGGTCGACGCCTACCGCGTGCTGTTCGAGCAGTGGCGCCTCGTGTTCGCCATCGCCGCCGAGAACCGCGCCCGCGGGGTGCGCCCCGTGCCCTGGACGCGCCTGCTCGGGCGCCTCGAGGCCTACCGCGGCCAGGCGCGCTCGCACCCGACCTAGCGAGCGGTCCGCGCGGCCCCCGGGCGCTGGGCGAGGAGGGGGCCCGGTGGGGCCGGGGGAATCGGGCGGGATCGGCGAAACGACGGGAGCGGCCGGGGCGTGGACGCGGCGGCCGCCGCGCGGGGACGCGCGCGCCGGCGAGGCGGGCCCGGAATCGGCGCGCGCCCCGGAATATCCCCGCGG
>JAUIDW010000310.1 GCA_030428395.1 bacterium
CGCGCTGGCGGCGCCCCGGGCGCCCGGCACCCTCGGAGCGCCCGGTGCCATCGGCGCGCCCGGTTCCATTGGAGCGCCCGGTGCGCTCGCCCGCGCCGTTCCCGCGGGCCTCCGCCCGGGGCCGTGCGGGCGCGGCGGCCGGCTCCACGCCGTCCGCTCCGCGCGCGCGCCGGCGCGAGCGGGTTCCCCCGCCGCCGCTCCCCGGCGGCGCGATCCGGGCGATCGGGGCGCCCAGGCGCTTCTCGATCGCCCGCACGGCCTCCCCGTCGGCCGGGGTGACCAGCGTGACGGCGAAGCCGCTGCGCTCGGCCCGGCCGGTGCGGCCGATGCGGTGGGTGTAGGCGTCCGGGGTGTTCGGGACGTCGAAGTTCACGACGTGCGAGACGCCCTCGACGTCGAGCCCGCGGGCGGCGATGTCGGTCGCCACCAGGACGTCGTAGCGGCCCTCGCGGAAGCCGCGCAGCGCGCGCTCGCGCTGCGGCTGCGACATGTTGCCCTGCAGGGCCACGGCGGCGTGCCCGCGCTTGTCCAGCCGGTCCGCCAGCCGCTTGGCGCGGCGCTTCGTGCGCAGGAAGACGATCGCCGAGCGGAAGTCGGGACCCGCCAGCAGGCGCTCGAGGGTCCCCACCTTGTCGGACTCGGCCACGGCGCACAGCGCGTGGTCGATCGTCTCCGCCGGGCGCGCGTTGGCCAGCTCGACCACGGTCGGGCGGTCGAGCACCGCGTCGGCCAGCCCGCGGATCTCGCGCGGCATGGTCGCCGAGAACAGCAGGT
Source organism: bacterium (assembly GCA_030428395.1). Lineage (GTDB taxonomy): Bacteria > Planctomycetota > UBA1135 > UBA1135 > JAUIDW01. Next base: position 775 of record JAUIDW010000310.1, read on the forward strand.
TCTGCCGCTTCGCGGGCAGCGCGGCGAGGATGCGGCGGACGTCCGGGAGGAAGCCCATGTCGAACATGTGGTCGGCCTCGTCGAGCACGAGCACCTCGACGGCGTCGAGCCGCAGGGCGCGCTGCCCCAGGAGGTCGAGCAGCCGGCCCGGGCAGGCCACGACGACGTCGGGGCGCCGGGCCAGCGCGCGCACCTGCCGCGGCAGCGGCACGCCGCCGAAGACGGGCGTCGAGGAGAGCGGCGTGTACGCGGCGAGGCGCTCGGTCTCCGCGTGCACCTGGGCCGCCAGCTCCCGCGTGGGAGCGACGACGAGGGCGCGCGGACCCGGCGCGCGCGAGCGGCCGGCGTCGAGGAGGCGCTGCAGGATCGGCAGCACGAAGGCCGCCGTCTTGCCGGTGCCGGTCTGGGCCAGGCCCAGCACGTCGTGCCCGGCGAGCGCCGCCGGCAGCGCCTGCACCTGGATCGGCCGGGGCTCGGCCCACCCCAGGTCGGCCACGGCGCGGAGCAGCTCGGGGCGGAGGTCGAAGAGGTCGAAGCCGGTCGTCTCGCGACCGGCGCGCTGGCGTCGTTGAATGGGGGTCTCGACTTCGGCCCGGCGCGCGGGGCGGGGCCCGGGATCGAGCCCTGTACAACAGCGACGGGGCGATCGGGGGGGGATGCGGCGCGACCCCCGCGGGGTCCTGCTGTGCGCCGGCGACCGCCTTCGCGCGGCCGCTGCGGGGGCCCGGCCCCCGGCGGGGCGAGGCGCGACACGGTGCGCGGCTCGCCGGTGCGAGACTCTAGGTCCGACCTCCCCCCGCCGCACGGACATTCGCGGATCCGGTGCCGCCCTCGCCGGACCTCCTTCCCCGCGGCCGGGCTGGCGCATGGCTCCGGCGACGCGGTCCTGGTAGCGTCCGTCCCCGTCCAGGGACCGCGCGGTCGGGGAGAGACCCCGCGGTCGGGGAGCGAGCATGGTGATCCACAGCGAGAGAATCGACGACGTCGTCGTCCTCCGGCCGGAGGAGCGGCTCGACGCCAGCACGGCCCCCGTGCTGGAGGAGGTCGTCGACAAGGTCCTCGACGGCGTGGTGTCGAAGGTCCTGATCGACCTCCAGGGCGTCGCGTACGCCACCAGCATCGGCATCTCGGCGTGCCTGCAGGCGGCCCGGACGGCCCGCGAGCGCGGCGCGCTCGTGGTCTTCAGCGGGCTGGAGGGCATGGCCCGGGAGGTGTTCGACATCGCCGGACTGCTCGACGTGCTCGAGATCCACCCGACCCGCGAGGCCGCGCTGGCGTCCTTCGGCTGGATGGTGCCCCGGCCGGCCTCCGGCACCGCGGCCCTCTCCGGCGACCTGACGCTGCCCGAGGAGATCCTGCTGCTCGCCCTCGACGACGAGACCGGGAGGTTCCTCGACCTGCCCGAGTACGCCCTCGACCACGCCCTCGCCGCGGCGGTCCTCATGGAGCTGGGCCGGCGCGTGCGGATCGACAGCGACCTCGAACGCGTCCTGGTGGTCGATCCCACGCCCGTGCGCGACCCCGTGCTGGATCCGGCGCTCGCGGCCCTGGCCCACGCCGGAAGCGAGCGCAGCGCCGACGACTGGATCGGGCGGCTCGCCCGCGAGGGCGAGTCGCTGCGCGATCGCGTCGTGGACCGCCTGGTCCACCGCGGCATCCTCGCGCGCAAGGACCGCCTGCTGCACTGGATGCTCGGCGGACGGCGCTACCCGGTCGTCGACGACCAGGAGCGCCGCGAGGTCCGCGAGCGCGTGCTCGCCGTGCTCCGCAACGGGGAGATCCCGGGCCCCCACGACGTCGCGATCATCGCCCTGGCCGACGCGTGCGCGGTGTTCGACGCGCTGCTCGACATGGACGAGATGATGGAGCTCGGCCCGCACATCCAGGAGGTCGCGGCCATGGACCTGCTCGCGCAGGCCATGACCCGCGCGCTCGAGCGCGCCCAGGCCGCGGGCCCGGGCGCGGCCGCGATCGCGAGCCCGGTGGCCTCGATCTACGGCCGGACCTCCGACGCCGCCAGCTAGGCGCGCGCGGATCGGCGGGCCCGCGCCCGGCCTGCTCTCGCCTCAGGGTCCCTCGGGAGCGACGACCAGCACGGAGGCGCGCGCGGGGTCCAGGTACTCGGCCGCGAGCGCGGAGATCTCCTCCGCGGTGATCGAGGCGAGCTCCTCCTCCACCCGGCGCAGCTCGTCCAGGGACGCCGGCCGACGGTGCGCCTCGTCGAGGGCCTGCACCCAGAACCCGTTCTGGCGGCGCGCGTCGCGCAGGCGCGCCGCGTACGGCTCGCGCAGGCGCTTCACCTCGTCCGCGTCGACGCCCTCCTCGGCCAGCGCGCGCGCCACCTCGAGGCAGGCCTCGACCAGCTCGTCGGCGCCCTCCGGGTCGGCCATGGCCTGCACGACGAGCATGCCGTGGCCGGGGTGCACCGCGCTCGACTCGGCGCTGGCCCCGGGCGAGTAGGACGCGCCTAGCTCCTCGCGCACCGCGACGCGCAGCCGGTCGCGGACGACCTCGCCCAGGAACCCCAGGCGCATGCGCCGGCGCGGGTCGATCCCGTCGGTCGTCGGGAAGTGCAGGAAGACGAGCGTCTTCGGGATTTGGGTGTCGATCGCGTGCCGCTGCCGCACGCCGAGCTCGGCCTCGGGGAAACCGCGGCGCTCGTCGTGGCGCTCCGGCGCCCGCCGCGGGGGCAGCGCGCCGAACGTGCGGGCGGCGATACGGACGGCCTCGTCGACGTCGAGGTCCCCCACGAGCGTCACCTCGAGCGGGCCCTCCGCCAGCTGCGGCGCGAGCCAGGCGCGCACCTCGTCCATCTCGACGGCCGCCAGCGCCTCCTGGGCGGGCGTGCCGAAGCGCGGGTCGCCGCGGTACACCTCGGGGAAGAACTCGTCGGTGAGCGGGGTCGCGTGCTGGTGCTTGCGGCCCTCGTAGAACTGCGGCAGCGCGCGCCGGAAGCGCACCAGGCCGTCCCTGCGCCAGCCGGGCGCCGTCAGCTTGGCGCAGGCCAGCTCGCACTCGAACAGCAGGTCCTCGGCGGTGGTCGAGCCGCTGAGGACGAAGCTGTCCTCGCCCACGCTGAAGCCGAGGCCGACCACGCGGCCCGCGGTGAGCCGGCGCAGCTCGTCCTGGTCGTGGGCCTCCAGCCCGCCGGCGTCGAACACGTTGTCGCCGACCAGCACCAGCGCGGAGGCCTCGTGCGGGACCGTCAGGCGCCCCTCGCCCAGCGAGGCCAGCAGCAGGACCTGGCGCTCCTTGAAGTCCGTCCGCTTGACCGTGAGCGTCACGCCGTTGGCGAACTCGACCAGGTGGGCGTCGAGGTCCTCGACGTGCCGGCGCGACACGATCTCGCCGGCCCGCTCGGGGTCGGACGCGTAGGCGAACTCGGCCACGGCGATCTCGTCGCCCGCGGCGACCTCGACCTCGCTGCTGGCGCTCCAGGCCTCGCGCAGGCGTCGCCCGGGCTCGTCGCCGAGGTCGACGGCGCCGACCGCGTGCAGCGACAGCGTGCCCTCGCTCCAGGCCTCGCGCAGCGCCTCGTGGCACCCCTCGACCGTCAGCTCCTCCACGGCGGGGGCCGTGAGCTCCCGGCGGGTGCGCGCGTCGGTCGGGACGAAGCGCGCGTCGGAGGCCGCCAGCAGGGCGCCGACCAGGGCGCGGCTCGACGCCGTGGCCTCGCGCTCGACCGCCTCGTCCAGGGCCCGCAGCGAGTCCGCCCGGACCTCGTCCAGCTCGGCCTGCTGGAAGCCGAACTGCAGCGCGCGCCGCAGCTCGCGCTCGGCGAAGGCCAGCGCCTCCTCCCAGCGCTCGGGGTCCGCGACGACGCGCAGCGCCTCCCCGTCGAAGACGCGCAGCCGCGAGGCGTCCCCGACGCCGGCGCTCAGGTAGGGCGTCGCGTCCTCCTTGGCCAGCTCGGCGAAGCGCAGGTTCAGCATGCTGCGCGCGAACACGAGCGGGAGCTCGCGGGTCCAGCGCTCGGCGGTGAAGGGCTCCTCCTCCCAGGGTTCCAGCCGCTCGACCACCACCGTCACCGTCGGGATCTCGGGCTCGTGGATGGCGTAGGCGAAGTCGAGGCGCTCGGCCGCCCCCGGCTCCGGCGTGGGCTCGACCGGGGTGTCCGGCCCGCTCCAGTCGCCGAAGACCTCCTCCACCAGCGCGGTCGGGTCGCGCTCGCCGAGGTCTCCGACCAGCACGAGCGTCATGTTCTCGGGCCGGTACCAGCGCCGGTAGAAGGCGCCCACCGACTCCGCGGTGAAGGCGTCGCGCGCGTCCTTCGTCCCGATCGGGATCCGCGACGGGTAGCGCGTGCCCGCGAGGGTCTCGTCGAGCTGCCGCACGAACACGCGGTAGCCCGGCGAGTCGCGCTCGCGCTCCTCACCGTCGATCACGCCCTTCTCCTTCTGGACCTCCTCCTCGCCGAGCAGCAACCCGTCGGCGTAGTCGCGCAGGACCGTCAGGCCCTCCCGCAGGCTCTCCTCGTCCGACTCCGGCAGGTCCAGCATGTAGATGGTGGCGTCGAAGCCGGTGGACGCGTTCGTGTCCGGGCCGAAGGCCATGCCGTGCTCCTGGAACCACTCGATGAGGGTCCCCGCCGGAAAGTTGCGCGAGCCGTTGAAGGCCATGTGCTCGAGGAAATGCGCCATCCCGCGCTCGGCCTCCTGCTCCGCCAGGCTGCCGACGGCCACGTGCAGGCGCAGGTACGAGCGCTCCCGCGGCTCGGGGTTCGTCGCCCACGCGTAGCGCAGGCCGCTCTCGAGCGCGCCGAAGTGGACGCGCGGGTCCACCGGGACGTCCGAGGTCTCGTGCTCCCACGCCCGCGGCTCGCCCGCCGCGCGCTGCTCCGGCGCCGGCGCCGCGGGCGCTCCGGGATCCTGGACGGCCAGCGCCGGGGCGAGCAGGAGGACGAGGCACGGAGGGATGCGGAGGGCACGCATGGCAATCTCCCGGTCGGGGTGCGAGGTGCGCCTGCCGGGGGGTGGAGCACCGGCACGACGGGCCGGGGATCCTAGCAGCCGACCGGCCCCGCGGCCGACGCGCGCCCCGCGGCCCCCCGCGATCCCTCGCGCGACCCTGGTACCGCCCGGTGCCCGCGGCCTAGCATCCCGGACATGAGCCTCCCGTCGAACCGAGCGGCGAGCGGCGCGGCCGCCCTGCGGGCCCTGGTCCTGCTGGCGGCGCTCCTGAGCCCCTCCGCGCAGACGCCCTCGCAGCTCCCGGCCGACCAGCTCAGCGAGCGCGTCCGCGGGGCCGCCACCGAGGTGCTGCGCCTGCAGGCCGCCACCAAGGCGAACGTCGAGGCCCTCGACGTCATCGCCGACGACCTCGCGGCGGGTCTGGAACGCCTCCGCGCTCCGCTGCCCCCGCGCCCGCCCTCCCTCGACGACGTCGGGGTCGAGGACCGGGAGGCGGTCGAGGCCAACCTCGAGGTCGCCGAGCAGTTCCTCTCCTCCTGGCGCGACCGCATGTCGGTGCGCCAGCGCGTGGAGAGCATGCTGGCCGAGGCGGACGAGCTCGGCGCCGGGCTGACCGACGACGTCGAGCGGCTGTACGAGCGCTTCACGCAGACCCGCGGCCTGTTCATCGAGGCCCAGCGCCGATCGATCCGCGGCGAGCTCGACGAGGCGGCCCTCGAGCTCCCCCCCGGCGCGGCCCTCGAGGAGCTGGTGCGCAGGAGCGCGGACGCGATGGACCGTCGCGACGAGGGGCTCGCGAGCATCCAGCAGCTCCTCGCGCGCCTCGAGGGGTACCGCCTGGCCTTCGAGGCCC
>JAUIDW010000311.1 GCA_030428395.1 bacterium
GCGACCCGGAGGCGGCGCGGGAGGCCCTGGCGGCGGTCGGCGCCGCGGTCGACGCCGTCGTCGCGCTGGACGTCGCCGCGCCGGGCGCCGCGGCGCGCGCGCTCGAGCCCGCGCGGCCCGCGGCCGTGTTCAACGCGGTCGGCTACGGCGTGGACCGCGCCGAGCGGGACCCCGAGCTCGCCCGGCGGCTGAACGCGGAGCTGCCCGCCGAGCTGGTCGAGGCCGTCGCCGCGCACCGCGACCCGGCCTGGGCGGGGACCGCGCTCGTGCACGTCGGCTCGGCCCTGGAGTACGGCGAGATCGGCGGCGACCTGCGCGAGGACTCCGAGCCCGACGCGACGACGCTGTACGGCGCGACCAAGCTCGCGGGGACGCGGGCGCTGGCGCGCGCGGCGGCCTGCTGCGGCCTGCCGGCGCTGACCGCGCGGCTCTTCACGGTGTACGGCCCGGGCGAGCACGCCGGCCGGCTGCTGCCGTCGCTGCTCGCGGCGGCCGGCGGCGACGCCGAGCTCCCGCTGACCGCCGGGACGCAGCAGCGCGACTTCACGTGGGTCGGCGACGTCGCCGAGGGCCTCGCGCGGCTCGGCCTGCGGCGGTGCGAGCCGGGCTGGGTCGTGAACCTCGCGACGGGGCGGCTCACGACCGTCCGGGCCTTCGTCGAGGCGGCGGCCGCGGCGCTCTCGATCGCGCCCGGGCGGCTCGGATTCGGGGCCCTGCCGACCCGGACGGAGGAGATGAGCCACCGGCCGGTCAACGTGGAGCGCCTGCGCGCCGCCCTGGGGTGGACGCCGCCGACCGACGTGGCCGCCGGGGTGCGCCTCGCGCGCGACTTCGCGGCCGACGCCGGCTGAGCTATAGTCCGCGGCCGCGGGGGACGAAGGAGGATCCGGGGGCGCGCTTCCCGGGCCGGGACGCCCCCCAGGAGACCCCCCGGCGATCCCCCTGGGATCCCCGGCGCCCGACCGGATCCCCCGTGCACCACGTCCGCCAGACCTGCCGCGCCTGCGGCTCGACCCGCCTGACCCGCTTCCTCTCCCTGGGGGAGACGGCGCTGGCCAACTCGTTCCTGCGCTCCGAGGCCGAGTTCGCGGACGAGCCCCGCTTCCCGCTGGACGTCCACCTGTGCCGCGAGTGCGCGCTGGTCCAGCTGGTCGACGTGGTGGACCCGGAGGTGCTCTTCCGCAACTACATCTACGTGACCGGCACGTCGGACACGATGGCCGCGCACAACGACGCGTACGCCGCGGCGGTGTGCGACGAGCTCGCCCTGGGATCCGACGACCTGGTCGCCGAGGTCGCCAGCAACGACGGCAGCCTGCTGAAGCGCTTCCGCGACCGGGGCACGCGCGTGCTCGGCATCGAGCCCGCCACGAACATCGCCGAGCGCGCGGTCGCCGACGGCATCCCGACCGAGAACGTGTTCTTCGGCGCCGAGGTGGGCGCGGAGCTGCGCGCGAAGCACGGCCCGGCGCGCGCGGTGATCGGCAACAACGTGCTGGCGCACGTGGACGACACGCTGGGGCTGCTGCAGGGCTTCGAGGCGCTGCTGGCCGACGACGGGCGCGCGATCGTCGAGGTGCCGTACCTGGGCGAGTTCCTCGAGCGCCTCGAGTACGACACCGTCTACCACGAGCACCTCTGCTACTTCGCGGTCATGCCGCTGCTGCGGCTGTTCGAGAACGCCGGCCTGTCGATCGTGCGCGTGGACCACGTGCCGGTGCACGGCGGCTCGCTGCGCGTGCAGGGCGCCCGCCGGACGGTCGTGCCCGAGCACGCGCCCGCGGTCCTCGCGATGGCCGACCAGGAGCGCGAGCAGGGCTTCGCCGACCTGGCGCGGTACGAGCGCTTCGCCGCCGACGTGGCGGCCACGCGCGACGAGCTGCTGGCCCTGCTGGACCGCCTGCGCGGCGAGGGCGCCTCCCTGGCGGCCTACGGCGCGCCCGCCAAGGGCAACACGCTGCTCGCCTACTGCGGCATCGGCCCCGACCGCGTCGCGTACACCGTCGACAAGAACCCGATGAAGGTCGGCACGATCACGCCCGGCCAGCACCTGCCCGTGCTGCCGACCGAGACGCTGCTCGAGCGGCGCCCCGACTACGTGCTGATCCTGGCGTGGAACTTCGCCGACGAGATCCTGCGCCAGCAGGCCGCCTACCGTGAGGCCGGCGGCAAGTTCATCCTCCCCCTGCCCCGCCCGCGCATCGTCTGAACGCCATGGAGTGGAAGAAGGAACAGGTCGTGATCCTCTGCGGGGGCGAGGGCACCCGCCTGCGCGAGGAGACGGAGTTCAAGCCCAAGGCGCTGGTCGAGATCGGCGGGCGCCCGATCCTGTGGCACCTGATGCGCGTCTACTACCAGGCGGGCTACCGGCGCTTCGTCCTGTGCCTCGGGTACAAGGGCGAGATGATCAAGGACTACTTCCTCAACTACCAATGGCGCGACCAGGACTTCACCCTGGACCTGAAGTCGGGGAAGTGCACCGGTCACGGCGCCGACGGGCTGGAGGACTGGGAGATCACCTTCGTCGAGACCGGTGACGGCACCCAGACCGGCGGGCGCCTGTTCCGCGCGCAGCGCCACATCGAGGGCGACACGTTCCTGTTCAACTACTGCGACGGGCTGTCGGACGTCGACCTGGACGCGCTCGTCGCGTACCACCACCGCAAGAACAAGATCGCCACGCTGACGGGCTTCCACCCGCGCTCGCGCTACGGGGTCGTGAAGAGCGACCAGGAGGGCATCGTGCACTTCTGGCAGGAGAAGCCGCTGATGACCGACCAGACCAGCGGCGGGTTCTTCGTGATGAACCGGCGCATCTTCGACTACCTCGACCCCGACTGCATCCTCGAGACGTCCGCGCTGCCGAAGCTCTCGACCGACCGCCAGCTGGCGCTGTTCACCCACGACGGGTTCTGGTTCTCGATGGACACGTACAAGGAGGCGCTGACGCTGAACGAGATGTGGCGGCACGGCAGGGCGCCCTGGAAGACCTGGTCATGAGCTTCTGGCAGAACCGCCCGACGCTGGTCACCGGCGCGACCGGGCTGCTCGGCTCGCACCTGGTCGAGGAGCTGCTCGCGCGCGGCGCCGCCGTCACGTGCCTCGTGCGCGACCACGTCCCGCGCAGCCGCCTGATCACGACCGGGATGGTGGACCGCGTCAACGTCGTCCGCGGCGAGCTCGAGGACTTCCAGCTGCTGCTGCGCGCGGTCAACGAGCACGAGATCGAGAGCGTCTTCCACCTGGGCGCCCAGACGATCGTCGGGACCGCCAAGCGCTCGGCGCTCTCGACCTTCGAGGCCAACGTGCGCGGCACGTGGAACCTGCTCGAGGCCTGCCACGAGTGCGCGGGCCTGGTCGGGCGGGTCGTCGTCGCCTCCAGCGACAAGGCCTACGGCGAGCACGAGACGCTGCCCTACACCGAGGAGGCGCCGCTGGTCGGCCGCTTCCCGTACGACGTCTCGAAGTCCTGCACGGACCTGATCTCGTTCAGCTACCACCACTCCTACCGTGTCCCGGTCGCGGTCACGCGCTGCGGCAACCTGTACGGCGCGGGCGACCTCAACTGGAACCGCCTGGTGCCCGGGACCATCCGCTCCGTGCTCCTGGGTGAGCGCCCGGTCGTCCGCAGCGACGGCAGCTTCGTGCGCGACTACTTCTACGTGCGCGACGCGGTCGACGCGTACCTGCTGCTGGCCGAGCGGATGGACGATTCGTCGCTGCACGGCGAGGCCTTCAACTTCGGGACGGAGACGCCGATGTCCGTGCTCGAGCTGGTGGACCTGATCCTGCGCCTGATGGACCGCACGGACCTCGAGCCCGACGTGCGCAACGAGGCGTCCCACGAGATCCTGCGCCAGTACCTGGACTGCACGAAGGCGCGCGAGCGCCTGGGCTGGCGCCCGTCCCGGAGCCTCGAGGAGGGGCTGCGCGAGGCGATCGACTGGTACCGGGGCGAGATTGCTGCCCCGGGCCCGTCCGCCGGGTAGTCTGAGATCCGGGGCGCCCCACGGGGGCCCCGGACGAGCAGGGGTGGGGGGCACCCCGAGACCATCCGCCGACGGAGTCGGGCGACCACGCCCGGAGCATGGACGAAACCCCTTCCTCGCAACCGACTCCGCGCCCGCGCCTCGGGTCCGGCCTGGCCGGCGGAGCCCTGGGGGGCGCCGCCGTCGGCGCCCTGGGGGCCTGGGCCACGCTCGCCGCGAACGGGTCGCTCGAGACCGGTCGCGACCGGCTCGTGTTCGGGCTGTTCGTCGCCGCGGCGGCCGCCGCCTGCGCACTGCCCCTCGGGGTCCTGGCGGAGCTGCTGCTCGGCCGCCACCGCCGGCCGGGCCCCGGCGCGGCCGCCTGGGGGGTCGTCGCCTTCGCCCTGGGGTACCTCGCCGTCGAGCGCGCGATCGGGGCCGTGGCGCCCTGGCGCATGGAGACGGCGCCCGCCGACCTGGCGCTCGGCGCGGTCGGGGGGCTGGTGGTGCTCCTGCTGGCCCGCCCGCTGGCGGCGCGGCTGTCGCGCCCGCTGGCGACCGCCGCGCTGGCGACCCTCGCCGTCGCCGCCCTCGGCCTGGCCGCGGCCGCCGACCACGGCGCGCACGCGCGGAGCGAACCGGTGCCCGTCGAGGACCTCCCGGACGTGGACGGCTGCGCCGAGCGCGTCGTCCTGCTGGGCATCGACGGCGCCGACTGGCGCACGATCGACCCCCTGCTGGAGGCGGGGGCCATGCCGAACCTCGCCCGCATCCTGGGCCACGGCGTGCGCGCGCCGCTGCGCGTGGACCGGCCGACGTGGTCGCCGGTGCTGTGGACGACCATCGCGACGGGCGTGGGCGAGGACGAGCACGGCGTCAGCGACTTCACCGAGCTCGTGCTGCCGGGCATGGCCAGCGGGCTCGAGCGCGCCGGCTACCGCTACGGCGAGCGCCCGCGCGTGCCGCGCGGCACGTTCGTGGTGCCCATCGTGGAAGGGCTCCGCGAGCTGGGCCTGGCCCGCGACGTCCCGATCACCGCGCGGCACCGCCGGGCCCCGGCGGTGTGGAACCTGGCCGGGCGCGCGGGGATCGAGGTCGGCGTCGTCAACTGGTACGCCACGTGGCCCTGCGAGGTGGTGCGCGGCTGCATGGTGGCCGACCACGACCCGTCCGACGGCAGCGGCCATCGCCTGACCGAAGCGGTCGAGGACGGCGCCGGGGGCTTCACGTACCCGCCCGACCTGATCGAGGAGCTGGACCCCCTGCTGCCCTCGTGGTGGCCGCGGTCCCCGTCGCCCGCGGAGGTCGAGGAGATCCTAGCGGAGCCGCTGTTCGAGGGCCACGCGGAGGAGGTGCGGGACGCGTACATCTCCGAGACCGTGGCGGACCTCGGCAACTCCTACCTCGGCGACCGCTTCGCCGCGGAGGCGGGGATCCACCTGCTCGAGCACCGCGACGTGCAGCTCGCCTGCGTGTACCTGCCCGGCGTCGACCGCGTCAGCCACCGGGCGGTCGTCTCGCCCGAGACCCTGGGACCCGTGCTGGACGCCTACCACCGCCACGTCGACGACCTGCTCGAGCCCTACGCCGACCTGGTCGAGGAGGGCCGCACCCTGCTCGTGATCGTGTCGGACCACGGCTGGGAGTACACCGGCCGGATCGGCCACGAGCTCGCGCCCGACGGCATCTTCGTCGCGGCCGGAGCCGGGGTGCGCGCGGGCGCCGCGCTGGCGGAGAAGCCGCACCTGCTCGACGTCGCGCCGACGGTGCTGGCGGCGCTGGGCTGCCCCGTGCGCCAGGGGATGAGCGGGCGGCTCCTGGCCGAGCTGTTCGACGACCCGCCGGCGCGCGTCGAGGCGGAGTTCGGCCCGTACCACCCCGAGTGGTCGGTGCGGCCGGAGGACCTGGACGCGGGCTCGCTGGACGCGAAGCTCGACGAGCTGCAACGTCTGGGCTACGTCGACCGATGAGCGCCGCCCCCGCCGACCCCGATCCCTCCGCCGGGCGCCCCCCGGAGCCCGCGACGGCGACGGAGCCCGCGACCGCTCCCGGACCCGGTCCCGCGCGCGCCTGGCTCGCGTGGGTGGGGACCGGGGCCGCGGCGGGAGCCGTCCTGGGATGGCGCGCGGCCTGGACCAACGCGTCGCTGCGCGGCTCCGGCGACGCGCTGCTCGCGGAGGGCTACGCCGCGCTCGCCTACGGCCTGCTGGGCGCCGCCGTCGGCCTGCTGGTCCTGCTCGAGATCGCGGTCCTGGGGCGGCTCCTGCGCGGCGCCGGCGCGCCGACGTGGCGCTTCGGCGCCCACGCGCTGGCCGCCACCGCGACCCTCGGGGCCTACGCGGTCGGCAGCCTCGGGATCGTGGGGGCCTCGCGCTGGGCGACCGAGGTCGACCGCCGCGCCGTGGCCGCGGGGCTCGCCGCGGCGCTGCTGGTCCAGCTCCTGGCGGCGGCCGTCCTCGCCTGCGCCGCGCGCGCCGGGCGGGTGCCCGCGATCGCGTGGTGGG
>JAUIDW010000312.1 GCA_030428395.1 bacterium
GACCCTCCCGCGCGAGGTCTTCGTCGCGGGCCTGACGGAGGCGGGCCTGCCCGCGCCGCAGGTCGAGCTGCTCGACTACCTGTTCGCGACCGTGCTCGACGGCCGCAACGCGAGCACGACCGACGGTGTCCGGAGCGCTCTCGGTCGCCCCGCGCGCGACCTCCGCGACTACGCCCGCGCCGCCGCCGCGCAAGGCGCCTGGGACCCCGTGCCGCAGCAGGCCTGAGCGCCGCGCGCTCCCACGCCGCTCCACGAGTCCCCACGGGCGCTCCCCGGTCCGCGCGCGACGCGCCCGGACCGGGCGCGAGCCCGCTCCGCCGCGCCACGCGCCACCACCCGCCACCCCCGAAGGAACCCGCCGTGCAGCCCACCCAGACCCTCCGCACCCTCCTCGTCGTCAGCGGCCTGATCGCCTCCGGGGTCGGCGCCGCGATCCTCCTCGCCCCGCACGCGTTCCACGCGACCCACGGCGTCGAGCTCGCCGCCGACCCCAGCCTCCTGAGCGAGGTCCGCGCCCCCGGCGGCGCGCTCCTCGTCCTCGGCGCCCTGATGACCGCCGGCGCCTTCGCCCGCCCCATGACCCTGGCCTCCACCACGATCGCCGCCGCGGTCTACCTCTCCTACGGCGCCTCGCGCCTCCTCGCCCTCGCCCTCGACGGCCTCCCCGCCCCCGGCCTCCTCGCCGCGACGATCCTGGAGCTCGCCCTCGGCACCGCCTGCGCCCTGACGCTGGCCCGGTCCGCGCGCCGCGCGCGCGCCGGCCGGCCACTCGCCTGCAGCGGGTCGTGACCGGCAGTGGTCGCCGTCTGCACGCTCGCCTATCGTGTCGCCCGCTGCCGGCGGCGCGGCTGGCTCGCCCGATGATCACGAAGTCCCTCTACCTGAAGGGGCGTCAGTGTCCGAAGCGGCTCTGGCTGGCCTCGCGCGGGGTGCAGGAGCCCGCGCTCGAACCCGAGAAGGTGTGGGACGAGCGCGCCCGCGAGGGCCAGCACGTCGAGGCCTACGCCGAGCGCCTCTTCCCCGGCGGCGTCGCGATCGCGGACGCCGGGGACGACGAGGACGAGCCCCCGGCCGGTCTCGACGAGCGAGCGCGGCGGACCGGGGAAGCGCTGCGACGCGCGAGGCCGGTCTTCCAGGCTCACCTGCGGGCGGGGGACCTCCTGGCGGTGGCGGACATCCTCGAGCCGCGCGGGTCGGGCTGGTTCCTCTGGGAGGTCAAGGCCTCGACCCACGACCCGGGCAAGTGGACGGTGCTCTTCGACTGGGACCTCGCCTTCCAGGTGCTCGTGGCCCGCGAGGTCGGCCTGGACGTCGTCGGCGCCGGGGTGATCCTGCTGTCGTCGGAGTTCGTCCGCGGCGGAGGAGACATCGACCCCGATCAACTCCTGGTGCGAGTCGATCGCACCGCCGACGTCGAGCGACTGCAACCCGACGTCCGGGGCGAGCTCGCGTCCCTGCGCGGGGCCTGCGAGCGCTCCGCGTCTCCCGTGGAGCTACCGGCCGCGCGCTGCAAGGCGTACCGCGACTCCGGGGACGGCAACCGGCCCAGCTCCTGCGGGCACCTGGCGCGGGAAGGTGAGTGCGGGAAGACGCTCCCCGGGAACTGGGCCGGGAGATTGCCCGGTCTGCGCGGCGCCCGGGCGGACTACGTGTACGGGCAGCCCGGCCTGGCGATCGAGGACCTGGACCCCGATGACCCCGCGAGGGGGTGGCCGCGGCTTCAGCGCCTTGTGATCGAGGCGGTCCACCGCGGGGAGCCGCGCGTGGATCCCGACCGGCTCCGCAAGGGGCTGGGAGCTATCGAGTGGCCGGTCGCGTACGTGGATTTCGAGTTCGACACCGGGATGGCCGTGCCCCGGTTCGAGGGGTGCCGGCCCTACGAGCGCATCCCGTTCCAGTGGGCCCTCGTCGTGCAGCGCGAACCGGGCGCTCGGCTGGAGGCCCCGCGCTCCTTCCTGCACCTCGACGCCGACGATCCGAGCCGGCCCTTCGCCGAGTCGTTCCTCGAGGCGGTGCCGGAGAGCGGCAGCCTCGTCGCGCACCACGCCTCCGCGGAGCAGGGCGTGCTCCGGCGACTCGCCGAGCGACTGGGGGGCGGGCTCGGTGAGCGGCTGCTGGCGCTGAACTCGCGCTTCCAGGATACGGAGACGATCTCGCGCCCGGGGTACTACCACCCGGCCCAGCAGGGCAGCTGGTCGATCAAGAAGCTGGCGCCGGCGCTCGTCGGTCGAGGGTACGAGGACCTGGAGATCGACAACGGCATGGCCGCCGTCCTGGCCTGGCGGAAGGCGCTCGGGGCCGACGGTGTCGAGCGCGAACGGCTGCGGGCCGAGCTCCTCGAGTACTGCGGGCGGGATGCAGAGCTGATGCATCGCATCCTCGAGGCCCTGCGCCGGCTGTCGGCCGAGGGCACCGAGCGCGGTGCGAGCTGACCCGTGACCGGTCGCTCCTTGCCATTGTCGCCCCTCGGTTGCACGGTAGCGACCCGCGCGATCGCCTGGTCGCGCACGATTCCAGGAGGAACCCCGTGACCTGCTACTCGGTTCTGGAAGTCACGCCCACTCGCGACGACTGGGGGCCCGCCTACGTCGAGGCGGTGGGGGCGCTGGTCGCGCGGTACGGGGGGAAGTACCTCGCGCGGACCGCGAAGCACGAGCGGCTCGAGGGGCAGGGCGAGAACGCGGCGCTGCGCGTGCTCCTGGAGTGGCCGTCGCGGGAGGCCGCGCTGGCGTTCATGAGCGACCCGGAGTACGCGCCGCACCTGCGGGCGCGGACGGCGGGCTCGGTCAGCCACCACTACCTGATCGAGGGCGTCGACGACCTGGCCTGAGGGGGTCGGCCTGGGGGGCTCCGCGCGGGCTGGCTAGACTCTCCGCGCGCAGATGCCGCTCGCCGTCCGCTCGACCCCCTCGCTGCGCCCGCCCGCGCGTCGCCTTCCTCGCCGGGCAACGGCCCCGGGGAGCGCGCCGTGAGCCTGGCGGGCTGGTCGTGGCTGTTCCTCGGGGCGTACGTCGCCGGGCTGCTCGCGTTCGGCTGGGTGGCCAGCAAGCGCGTGCACGGCGGGGACGACTTCGCGACCGCGCGGAAGAGCTACGGGCCGTGGCTGCTGGCGCTCGCGTTCGCCGCCAGCGCGGCGAGCGGCGGCACGTTCCTCGGCAGCCCGGGGCTCTCGTACACGTACGGCTTCGCAACGCTGTGGGGCGCGGCGCTGTACCCGGTCGGCCTGTACCTCGGCGTGCTGGTCTCGATCCGGCTGGTCGCCACCTGCGGCAACCGCTTCGGCAACCGCACGATCCCCGAGTTCCTGGGCGACCGCTACCGCAGCGACGGCGTGCGCCTGCTGGTGTCGCTGCTCTCGCTGGTGCTGTGCTTCTACGTCGCCGGCCAGCTCGTGTCGGGGCTCGTGATGTTCGAGACCATGCTCGGCCTCGACCCGGCCTGGGCGCTGGCGATCACCGCTGGCGTGCTCATGGTCTACGTCGTGCTGGGCGGCGCCCACGCCGACATCCTGACCGACGGCGTGCAGGGCTTCCTGATGCTGCTGGTGGCCGTGCTGACGCTGGGCCTCGTCGCGGTGGGCTTCGGCGTCGAGGGCGGCTTCGGCGGGATCGTCGACAGCCTGCGCGCGCAGGACCCCGACCTGGTCGGCCCGCTGAACCGCAGCACGCCGCTGGCGCACTCGTGGTGGTCGGTCGTCGCGCTGCTGCTGGCGCACGTGCCGCTCGGCATGCTGCCGCACGTCGGCAACAAGGTGTGGGCGCTCGAGGACGACCGCGACCGCATGCGCTTCGTGCGGCTGGCGTTCGGGGTCGGGCTCGTGCTGGGCCTGCTCGGGTGCGGGGGCGTCTTGGCCCGCGCCGTGCTCGGCGACGCGCTGCTGGCGGAGGGACGCTCGCCCAACGAGGCGCTGCCGGCGCTGTTCGTCGAGCTGCTCCCGCCGTGGCTCGCCGCGCTGATCGGCGTGGGCATCCTGGCGGCGGTCATGTCGACCGCGGACGGCCTCGTGATCGCCTGCTCGCAGATCGTCGCCAACGACGTCTACCGGCGCACGGTCGTGCCCCGCCTCCGCCACCGCCCGGGCGACGCCGAGGTCGACCGCCGCGTGCTGCTCGTCAGCCGCTGGAGCACGGTGGGGGTGCTGCTGCTCTGCGTGGGCCTGGCGTGGGCGACGCGCGACATGAACGTCGCGCTGCTCGTCTCGCTGGGCTCCGGCGGCCTGATGGCGTCCTTCGCCGGCCCGCTGGTGCTCGGCGCGCTGTGGCGCGGCGTCACGCTGTCCGGCGCCTTCGCAGGACTCGTCTCCGGCATGGCGACCTTCGCCCTGCTGCACTCCGGCCTGCCGTGGCGGCTCGTCGACCCCGCGGCGCTGGGCCCGCTCGCGCCGCTCGCGACGTGGCTCGCCGGCGAGGCCACGAACCCCTTCTCGTGCGCCGCGCTGGGCGAGCTGGTCTCCGTGGCGCTGACCTGGGCCGTCTCGCGCGTCACGCGACCGCTCGACGCCCGGCACGTCGAGCAGCTCTTCGGCGCGCCCGGCGCCTAGGCGCGCCGCCCGGAGCCGCGGCCCGCCGGCGAGTCAGCCGGCGCCCACCGCGATCACGATCTTCCCCGTATGCAGCCCGTCGCCGAAGCGGCGGAGCGCCGCGGGGACCTGCGCGAGGGGGACCGTGGAGTCCAGCACCGGCGCGAGCCTGCCCGCGTCGCACAGCGCGCGGACCGCGTCGAGGCCGCCGCTGGGCTTCAGGCCCAGGACCCGGAGGCGACGGCCGGACGCGCGTCCGAGCAGCGGGCCGAGCAGGCCGACCTGCAGCAGCTTGTCCGTGTGTCCGCCGACGGTCACGTAGGTGCCGCCCGGGCGCAGGGCGCGGAGGTAGGCGTGCGCCGCGCGCGTCGTGCGCGCGTCGAGGACGACGTCGTGGCGCTCGCCGGTGCGCGTGAAGTCGACGAGGCGGTGGTCGAGGCAGTCCGCGTAGCCGGCCGCGCGCATGCGGACGTGCTTGTCGCCGTGGTCGACTCCCACGACGTCGCGCACCCCCAGGTCGCGGGCCATCTGCACGGCCAGCGTGCCGACGCCGCCGCCGGCACCGTTCACCAGCAGGCGGTGCTCCGGCCGGAGGCCCGCGACGTCGAAGAGCGCCTGGTACGCCAGCGCCGCGGCGTGGGGGAGGGCGGCCGCCTGCTCGAGCGACAGCGTCTCCGGCGCGGCCGCGACGGCGTCCTGGGGCGCGCAGACGTGCTCCGCGAACGCACCGAATCCGCAGCCCGACAGGTCGCCGAACACCCGGTCGCCGGGCTGCCACCGCGTGACCCGCTCGCCCGCGGCCTCGACGGTGCCGGCCACGTCGACGCCGGGGATGCGGACCCGCGGCGCGCGCAGCCCGCAGAGCGCGCGCACGTAGAACGGCTTCCCGCTCGCGAGCGACGCGTCCCAGTCGTTCACCGACGACGCCGCGACCCGGATCAGGACCTGCCCCGGCCCGGGCTCGGGCCGCGGGACGTCGCGGACCTCGAGATCCTCGGGGGAGCCGTAGCGCGTCAGGAGGACTGCCTTCACGGGGAGCACACGGTGGGGCGAGGAGCCGGGGCCGGCCCGGGCGGACCCAGAACGGTACGGCACGCCCGCCGCGCCGCCCGCGCGAACCCCGGCCCACCGCGTACGGGTCCCGTTCGCGGGTCCCGCGCCCGGCGCTCGTGGGACTAGACTCGGCGGCATGCCGAAGCCCGCCGCCGTGGCCGTCGCCGCCGCCGTCCTCTCCGCGCTCGCCGCGGCCCAGTCGCCGCACCCGCTGGTCCGTGACCTCGAGATCGACCGCGAGGACCCCACGCGGGTCCGGCTCTCGATCGGCTGGCCCAACGCCTGGCGCAACGACCGCAACCACGACGCCGCGTGGCTGGTCCTGCGCGGTCCCGACGCGACCGGCGGGGTGCTGCGCCTCGCGGCGGAGGGGCACGCGGAGGTCGGCCGGGCCGCCGTGCCGGTGGCGCTCGCGGTGCCCGACGACCGCAGCGGCGTGTTCGTCGCGCCCGCGCGCGAGCACCGCGGGGACGTGTCGTGGCGCCTGACCCTCGTCCTGGAGGAGCCCGTCCCCGACGGCGCGAAGGCCTGGGCCGTCGGCATGGTGTACGTCCCGGCCGGCGGGTTCGAGCTGGGCGACGGCCACGAGACCGCCCGACGGTTCGGCGCGTTCCACCGCGTCGGCGAGGGCGGCGCGGTCGAGGGCGTGTACCCGGTCGCCGACGAGTCCGCCATCGCGGTCGACCGCGACACCCCCGGCGGCCTCTGGTACGCGACCGACGAGCACCGCTACCGCGGAGACCAGGGCGGCCCGATCCCGGCGGCCTGGCCGAAGGGCACGCGCGCCTTCTACGTGATGAAGCACGAGCTCAGCCAGGGGCTCTACGCGCACTTCCTCAACGCCCTGCCGTCCGCGTGGCAGGCGCG
>JAUIDW010000313.1 GCA_030428395.1 bacterium
GCGCGCAGCACCCCGGCGCGGGCGAGGCGGAGGCGGCCGACGACCCGTGGGGGCTCGCCTCCCTCGAGCTGCCGGTGCGACCGGGCGTGCACCTCGGTCGGCTCGAGAACGGCGTGCGCTACGCGTGGCTCGACGGCCGCCATCCGGCGGGCAGCGCGCACCTCGTCCTGCGCGTCGCCGCGGGCAGCCTGGCGGAGGACGACGGGCAGCTCGGCATGGCGAACTTCGTGCGCGTGCTCGGGCTCCAGGGCACCGCCCGCGCCACCGCCGACGAGGTGCGCGAGTGGCTCGCCTCGTGCGGCGTCGAGCAGGCCACGAGCGCCACGTCCGCGTGCGACTACCGCCAGACCGTGTACAGCTTCGACCTGCCGCGCGCGGGCGACGACGGGGTGCGCCGCGGGCTCGAGCTTTTGCGGGGCTTCGCGGACCCCCCGCGGTGCACGCCCGAGGCCCTGGACGCCGCGCGCGCACGCGTGGACGAGGTCGAGGCGGCGCGGGCCGCGAACCCGCTCGAGACCGCGGTGCTGGAGAGCTACGACCAGCTCCTCGCCGGCACGCGCGTGCCGGAGCGGGACCCGCTCGGCACGGCGGAGTCGCGCGCGGACTTCGACGCGGACGGCCTGCGGCGCTTCCACCGCACCTGGTACCGGCCGGAGAACCTGACGGTGATCGTCGTCGCCGACCTCGGCGGCGCGGACCCCACCGGGTGGATCGAGGGGACCTTCGGCGACCTCGAGCGTCCCGCCCTGCCGCCGCGCGAGCCGCCCGCCGCCGGCTACCCCGAGCGCGTCCCGAGCGCGTACGTCCTCCACCGTCCGGAGTTCGACCGGGTCGTGCTCAGCATCGAGCGGCTGCGCCCCGCGCACTCCCCGGCCGAGGCGCGCCGGGCCTGGCGCGAGGACCTCGCGCTGCAGTACGGGCGGCGCATCCTCAGCCTGCGCCTGGCCCAGCTCTCCCAGCGCCCCGACTCGCCCTTCTCCGTGGCCGGCTGCGACACCGCCTCGCGGGGCCTCGGCGTGTTCGAGGGCGAGTCCATGTCGATCACGTGCACGAAGGAGCGCTGGCGCGAGGCGCTGACCGCCTGCGACGTCGAGCTGCGACGCGCGCTCGAGTTCGGGTTCCTGGAGAGCGAGCTGGAGCGCCTGCGGCGCATCGACCTCCAGGTGCTGAGCTCCGCCGCGGAGGAGGCCGAGCAGGAGCCGAACAACCTGCTGGCCGCCGAGATCCTCGCCGCGGCTGACGGCGGCCTGCCCCCGATGGGCATCGCCGGGCGGCGCGCCGCGTACCAGCCCGTGATCGAGGCGCTCGACGCCGCGACGTGCTCGCGGACGTTCGCGGACTCGTGGACCGACGGCACGCTCGTCATCGGCAGCGCCGGCGACCTCGACCTGGGCCAGGACGGCACGCTCCTGCTGTCGGCCGCCTTCGCCAAGGTGCGCCGGATCCGGGCCGAGCGGCCGGAGCGCCCGGACGCGGAGGGCTTCGCCTACTCCTCCGACCCCGCCGACGCTGTCCCGCCGGTCGAGCGCACGACCGACGGCGAGCACGGCTTCGTGCGCCTGGGCTTCGCCAACGGCGTGCGCGTGCTGCTCAAGGACACGGGCGACGCGAGCGAGGACCTGCTCGTCTCGGCGCGCTTCGGAGCCGGCGCGCTCTCGATCGAGCCGGAGCGGTCCGCCCTCCAGTGGGTCGCGAGCCGCGTGCTGTTCGGCGCGGGCCTGCGCGAGCACAGCGTCTCGCAGCTCGCGCGCCTGCTCGCGGGCCGCGCGGTCGGCGCGGACTTCGCGATCCGCGAGGACTTCTTCGAGCTGACCGGCCGCACGAACGACGCGGACCTGCTGCTGCAGTGCGAGCTGCTCTGCGCGTACCTCACCGAGCCCGGCTGGCGCGTCGAGAGCCTCTCTGCGCTGCGCTCGCGGATCCCGGAGACCTTCTCCTCCGTCCAGACCTCCCTGACCGGGCCCCTGGTGGTGGGTTTCCTGCCGGCGGTCCACGGCGACGACCCGCGCTTCGGGCTGCCCGCGCGCGAGGAGCTCGAGGCCGTGCGGATGGAGGACGTGCGCGCCTGGCTCGAGCCGCACCTGCTCTCGGACGCGCTCCAGGTCACCATCGTCGGCGACCTCGACGTCGAGGCGGCCGAGGCCGCCGTCGCCCGGACCTTCGGCGCCCTGCCGCCGCGGGAGGGAGCCGAGGTCGTCGAGGCCGCCCGGCGCCCCGTGCGCATGGCCACCGGCCTGCGCCAGGAGTACGTGGTGGACGTCGACGGCGACCGCGCCCTGGTCGCGATCTTCTTCCCCACGACCGACGGCCGCCACGCGCCGACGCGCCACCAGCTCTCGTTCCTCGGCCGCGTCCTCGCGGAGCGGCTGCGCCAGGAGGTGCCGCAGCGGCTCGGGACGACCGCCAACGTGAACGCGGACTCGTTCGCGAGCACGGCGCTCGAGGGCTCCGGCTACCTGCAGGTGCGCGGCGCCGTGGCCGTGGACCGGGTCGCCGAGTTCGTCGAGGCGTGCCTCGAGACGGCCGCCGCGCTGGGCGCCGAGGGGCCGACCGAGGCCGAGGTCGCGCGGCTGCGCGAGCCGATCCTGACCCAGCTCGCGTCCATGCAGGACAACCCGGCGTACTGGGTCGGCGTGCTGGCGGAGCTGCACAACCGGCCCGAGGCGCTGGCCGAGGTCCGCGCGGCGCCCGGGCACTACCGGCGCATGTCGAAGGCCGACCTCGACGGGCTGGCGCGGACGTACCTGGTGCGGGACCGCGCCGACGTGCTGGTGGTCCGGCCGCGGCTCCCGGGCGAGGAAGGCGGCCCGGGGAGCGCGGGGCCGGGCGAGAACGGGGAGCCCGAGGCGAACGGGGGGCGCTGAGGGCGCGCGCTCAGCGCGCGGCGGGGTTCTCGGAGAGCTTGTCGCGCTTCTCCTCGACCTCGCGGAACTCCTCGGCCGTGTCCATCGGGTCCTGCTTGGACGTGATCACCGGCCAGTTCTGCGAGAGCTTCGCGTTGATCTCGAGGTACTCGGCCCACTTCTCGGGCAGGTCGTCCTCGCTGAAGATCGCCTCGACCGGGCACTCCGGGACGCACGCGCCGCAGTCGATGCACTCGTCTGGGTTGATGACGAGCGTGTTCTCGCCCTCGTAGAAGCAATCCACCGGGCAGACGTCCACGCAGTCCGTGAACTTGCACATCACGCAGGGCTCGGCGACGACGTAGGTCATGGGGCTTCGGTTCCTTTCGCAGGTGGCGCAGAGGGCGCGGATTCTACCCGCTGGACCCCACCTGGGGAGAGAGATCTTGCGGGCCGATGGTGCCGTCGGCCAGGGCCAGCGCGCGGCGGATCTCGTTCTCGAGCTCGCGCACGTTGCCCGGCCAGCGCCACCCTTTTAACGCTTCGAGGGCGGCCGGGGTCAAGGTCGGAATCCGCTCCGGTGCGAGGCCCATCTCCCGCGCCGCCGCGCCGACGAAGTGCCGGACCAGGTGGAGCACGTCGTCCCCCCGCTCGCGCAGCGGCGGGAGCTGGATGGTGACGACGTTCAGGCGGAAGTAGAGGTCCTCGCGGAAGCCGCCCTCGGCGCACAGGGCGCGCAGGTCCTTGTTCGTCGCCGCCACGATGCGGACGTCGACCTTCAGCGTCCGGTTCGACCCCACCGGGCGCACCTCGCCCTCCTGGAGCACGCGCAGGAGCTTGGCCTGCATCTCCAGGGGCATGTCGCCGATCTCGTCGAGGAACACGGTGCCCCCGTCCGCCGCGACGAAGTGCCCCGGCCGGTCCGCGACCGCCCCGGTGAAGGAGCCGCGCTTGTGGCCGAACAGCTCGCTCTCGAGCAGTTGCGGCGGCACGGCGGCGCAGTTCTCCGCCAGGAACGGCTGGTCGCGGCGCCGGCTCTGCTCGTGCAGGGCGCGCGCGACGAGCTCCTTGCCCGTGCCGGTCTCGCCCTGGATCAGGACGGGGACGTCGCTCGGCGCGACCTTCGCGATCAGGTCGAAGACCGCCTGCATCGGCGGGCTGTCGCCGATCATCCCGAAGCGCTTCGGGACCGGGGCGTCCTCCGCGGGCGGCCCGACCTGCCCGACCTGCCCGACCTGCACAAGGGGCGGGGCCGCGGCCGCCTCGCCGGCGGCCTCCGCGAGCAGCGACCGCAGGTCCGCGAGCGCGCCCGCCGCGCGGGCCTCCTCCAGCAGCGCCGCGAGCCGCTCGCGCAGGGAGTCGCCGGCGCCGCTCACCGGCCGCTCCCCCCGACGACGCGCAGCCTCGCGTACTGCAGCAGGAGCTGCTTCACGCCGTGGCGGTCGAAGCGCACGGTCGCGCGCGCGTTCACGCCGCGGCCGACCAGCGCCTCCACGCGTCCGCGGCCGAAGTGGTCGTGCTCGACGACGTCGCCCTCCGACAGCCCGGGCGCGCCGTCGTCGGCGACGTACTCGCCGAGCGCGTCGGCCTCGTCCTCCTCCTGCTCGTAGCCCTCGAGGCGCTCGGCCGGCAGCTCGTCGAGGAAGCGGGACGGGCTGCGGAACGAGCCCTGGCCGAAGTGCTGGCGCACCCGCGCGTGGGTCAGGAACAGGCGGTCCTGGGCGCGCGTCATGCCGACGTAGAGCAGGCGGCGCTCCTCCTCGACGCCCGTGTCGGGGTCGTCGGACATCAGCGCGCGGGCGTGCGGCAGCAGCTCCTCCTCGAGCCCGGCGACGAACACGACGGGGAACTCGAGCCCCTTGGCCGCGTGCAGGGTCATCAGCGTCACGCGCTCGGCGTCCTGCTCGAAGTCGTCCACGTCGCTGACGAGCGCGACGTCCTGCAGGAAGCCCCGCAGGCCGCCCTCGGGCGACTCGCGGTCGTACGCCTCGGCGTGGGCCCGCAGCTCCTCCACGTTGGCACGGCGGTCGACCTCGTCGCCCTCGAGCCCCGCCAGGTGGTCGACGTAGCCGCTCTCGTCCAGCACGGCGTCGACGGCCACGGCGGCCGGTCCCTCCGCGAAGGGCCGCAGCTCCTCGAGCAGCGCCGCGAAGCGGGCCACGCCGCTCTTGGCGCGCCCCCGCAGCGCGCCGACGGCCTCGGTCGAGGCCACCGCCGCGGACAGGGGCAGGCGCCGGTCCGCGGCCCACCCGGCGAGCCGCTGCAGGCTGGTGTCGCCGATGCCGCGCGAGGGCACGTTGACGATGCGCGCGCAGGCGACGTCGTCGGCCGGGTTCACGAGCAGCTTCAGGTACGCGAGCACGTCGCGCACCTCGCGCCGCTGGTAGAACTCGACGCCGCCCACGATCTGGTACGGCACGCGCGCCAGCCGCAGGGCCCGCTCGAGGGCGCGCTGCTGGAAGTTGGCCCGGTACAGCACCGCCACGCCGCCGGGCGACGTGCCGGCCGCGGACAGCGCGTGCACCTGGCGCGCGATCTCCAGCGCCTCGTCGTTCTCGTCGCCGCACTCGATCGCGCACAGCTTGTCCCCGTCGCCGCGGTCGGACCACAGGTCCTTGTCCACGCGCTGCGCGTTGTTGCGGATCAGCGCCTGGGCGGCGGACAGGATGTTCTGGGTCGAGCGGTAGTTCTGCTCGAGCCGCACGACGGCCGCGTCGGGGAAGTCCGTCTCGAAGTCCAGGATGTTGCGCACGTCGGCGCCCCGCCACGCGTAGATCGACTGGTCGGGGTCGCCGCACACCGCCAGGTTCCCGTGGGCGCCGGCCAGGTGGCGCATCAGCAGGTACTGGACGCGGTTCGTGTCCTGGTACTCGTCCACCAGCACGTGGCGGAAGCGGTGCGCGTAGGCGTCGCGCACGCCGGGGTGCTCCTCGAAGATGCGCAGCACCTTCAGCAGCAGGTCGTCGAAGTCCAGCGCGTTGGCCTGCTCCATGGCGCGCTCGTAGGCGTCGCGGATGGCCGTGAAGGCCTCGCCCTCGAACGAGGTGTCGTCGGCCTCCTCCTCCTGGAACGACCCGCGGTTCTTCCAGTCGCTGATCCAGTGCCCCACCGCCGCGGGCCGGAAGCGCTTCGTGTCGTAGCCGGCCCCCTCGACCACCTTCTTCAGCAGGCGGTTGCGGTCGTCGGTGTCGTAGATCGAGAAGTCGCGGGTGTAGCCGGGCAGCACGTCGATCTCGCGCCGCAGGATGCGCGCGCACATCGAGTGGAAGGTCGAAATCCACATGCCCTTCGTGGGCACCAGCGCGGCGACCCGCGACAGCATCTCGCGCGCCGCCTTGTTCGTGAACGTGATCGCCAGCAGCTCGCCGGGCGCCACCCCCCGCTCGAGGGCCAGCCAGGCGATCCGCCGCGTGATCGCGCGCGTTTTCCCCGAGCCGGCGCCCGCCAGGATCAGCAGCGGCCCGTACTCGTGCGTCACCGCCTGCCGCTGGGCGGGGTTGAGGCCCGCCAGGACCTCGGCGGCGTCCACGGCCCCCCCCGCGGCGCCCGGCGGTCCCGGCCGGGCCGACGCCCGCTCCGCCGGGCCCC
>JAUIDW010000314.1 GCA_030428395.1 bacterium
CCTCGAGCGCGTCGACCAGGCTCTCGCCGGCGAGCCCGGACCGGTCGGGCGCGCCCTCCGGCCGCAGCAGGTCGAGCAGGGTGGGCAGCACGTCCACGGTCCGCACGCGGCCGGGGACGCGGTGGGGCTCCACCCCGGGGACGCGCACGATCAGCGGCACGCGCAGCACCTCGCCGTGGAGGTTCTTGCGGTGTCCCTGCTCGCCGTGCTCGCCGAACTCCTCGCCGTGGTCGGCGACCAGCACGACGACGGTGTCGTCGGCCAGGCCGAAGCGCTCCAGCGCGTCCAGCACCTCGCCGACGTGCCGGTCGGTGAAGGCGACCTCGCCGTCGTAGCGGTCGCGCGGGGTGTCGGTCCCGAAGCGCTCGGACACGCCCGCGTGCCGCTTGAACTTGTGGTGCGGGTCGAAGTAGTGCAGCCACAGGAACCACGGCTCGTCGTCCGTGCGCGCGCGCAGCCAGGCGAGCGCGCGCTCGTTCACCCAGGGCGAGCTGACCAGCTTGTGGGGGTTGGGCGCCCCGCCGCGGCCGGCGGCGCGCAAGATGCCGTCGTCGAAGTCGTCGAAGCCCTGGTCGAGGCCGTAGCGGCGGGACACGTACAGGTGCGTCGTCACCGCCCCGGTGCGCCAGCCCGCGTCGCGGAGCACCTCGGCCAGGGTCGTCCACGACCCGTCGAGCAGCGTCTCGTTGTCCCAGCAGCCGTGCGCGGACGTGTACGCCGACGTGAACAGCGACGCCATGGTCGGCAGCGTCCAGGACGAGCTCGCCTGGCAGTCCTCGAACACGACCGCGGTCTCCGCGAACGCGTCGATCGCCGGGCTGGTGCCGCGCGCGTAGCCGTAGGTGCCCAGGGCGTCCGCGCGCAGCGTGTCGATCGACAGGAACAGCAGGTTGCGGGCCGCCGGCTCGCGCTCGCCCGCGCGCACCTCGCAGCCGGCCGCGGCCAGCGCCGCGGCGAGCGCGCAGAGCACGAGCCGGCGAGGAGCGGGAGCGTCCACGGGTCCCTACCAGCGGTGGTACGCCGGGTGCCCTTCCTTCACGGCGACGAACAGCCCGCGGCACGTCGCGGTGACCACGCCGTCGACCTCGAGGCGCGCGTCGACCGTCGCGCGGTCGTCGGCCGACTCGACCACCCTGGCCACCAGGTGCACCGGGCGACCCGAGGGCGTGGGCCGGCGCAGCTTGACGTGGAACTCGGCCGTGACCGTGCAGGGCGGCTCGTCCGCGCCGGCGCGGTTCATCAGGTGCCAGGCCGCCGTCCAGTTCGAGTGGCAGTCCAGCAGCGCGCCGATGATCCCGCCGTTCAGCATCCCCGTGAACGCCTCGTGGTGCTCCTCCGGGGTCCAGTCGCAGACGACCTCGTCGCCCTCGACGAGGCTGCGGATGCGCAGCCCCTTGTCGTTGGCGGGGCCGCAGCCGAAGCAGCGGTTGGTCGGGGCGTAGCGCTCCTGGAGGCTCGGGGTCGGCGTGTCCATCCGGTCCACGGTACGCGCTGCCCCGCGTCCCGACCAGCCGGCGCGACCGTCGCTCCCGGGCGCGCGGGGCGCCGGCGGACCGCGCGGACCTTGGGGCCCCGGCGGGGCGATGGCAGAATCTTCCGCCGCCATGACGCTGACGCGCTTCCAGTCCCGGGCCGAGCCGGCCGAGGGCGCCGACCCCGGGGGGGAGGCGCCGCGCCTGCACGTGGTCACCTTCGGGTGCCAGATGAACAAGTACGACTCGCAGCTGGTCGAGGGGCGCTTCCGCAAGCGCGGCTACGCGACGACCGGCGACATCGGCGAGGCGGACGTGATCCTGTTCAACACGTGCTCGGTGCGCGACCACGCGGAGGAGCGCGTCTGGTCGTGGCTGGGCGAGCTGAAGCGCGCGCGAGAGTCGCGCCCCGACCTCGTGCTGGGCGTCATGGGCTGCATGGCGCAGCGGGTCGAGGAGGAGGTCTTCCGCCGCGCCGGCCACGTCGACGTCGTGTGCGGCACGCGCCAGCTGCAGGACCTGCCCGACCTGGTCGACGAGGTGCGCCGCCGCCGCGCCGAGCCCGACGGCGGCCGCGACGCGCGCGTGCTGGCGACGGCGCTGGACTCCGAGTTCGTCGTCGACCGCGCGGGCGAGCCGTACACCGGCGGCCTGCACGGCTACCTGGCCGTGATGCGCGGCTGCAACCTGAACTGCACCTTCTGCGTCGTGCCGCGCACGCGCGGGCGCGTGATCAGCCACCCGATCCCGGCGCTGGTCGACGAGGCGCGCTGGATGGTGGACCAGGGCTGCCGGGTGATCACGCTGCTCGGGCAGACGGTGAACAGCTACGGGGAGGAGCTCGACCCGCCCGGGCCCGGGGAACCGCGCGGCCGCGGGCGCCAGGGCCGGCCGGGGCTGGCCGACCTGCTCCACGCGCTGCAGGAGGTCCCGGACCTCGCGCGCATCCGGCTGGTCACGCTGCACCCCTCGTACGCGACGCGCGCGCTGGCCGAGGCGGTGCGCGACTGCGACAAGGTCGACCGCTTCCTGCCGCTGCCGGCCCAGCACGGCAGCGACCGCGTGCTGCGGGCCATGAAGCGCGGGTACACGACCGATCTCTACCGCCGGCGCGCCGACGTGCTGCGCGAGCTCGTGCCGGACATCGAGCTGGGCTCCGACTGGATCGTGGGCTTCCCGACCGAGACCGACGAGGAGTTCGCCACCTGCGAGGACTTCGTGGCCGAGCAGGGCTTCGTGGTGAACTACGTCTTCAAGTACAGCCCGCGCCCCGACACGGCGGCCTTCGACCGCGCCGACGACGTTTCCGAGGACGTCAAGAAGGAGCGCAACCAGCGCCTGCTGGCCGCCGCCGAGCGCGTGCAGCGCCGGCGCTTCGAGGCCCAGCTCGGCCGCCGCCAGCCGGCCTTCGTCGAGGAGGCCAGCGCGGACCGCCCGGGCACGCTGCGCGCGCGCACGCACCACAACCTGCCGATCTCGCTGCAGGGCGCCCCCGGGCTCGTGGGCACGACGGTCGAGGTCGTGCCGCGCCACGCCAGCCCCTACGGCCTGGCCGGCGTCCTCGCCGAGGACGCCTGACCGCCCGCGGCCGCCGCGCGGCCGTCCGCCCGCCCCGCTCCGTCCCCGCCGACCGAAAGGACCGCCGTGGCCGACCTCTTCACGCCCGAGAACCTCGTCGCGCTGCTGACCCTGGCCGCGCTCGAGATCGTCCTCGGCATCGACAACATCGTCTTCATCTCGATCCTGACGGGAAAGCTGCCCGAGGAGCAGCGCGCGAAGGGGCGGACCGTCGGGCTGGCGCTGGCGATGGGGATGCGCATCGCGCTGCTGTTCGGCATCCGGTGGGTCATGGGGCTGACCGCGGAGCTGTTCACGGTGATGGAACACGCCGTGACCGGCCGCGACCTGATCCTGCTGGGCGGCGGGCTGTTCCTGATCGGCAAGGCCACCTTCGAGATCCACGAACGCCTCGAGGGCCCGGCCGTGCACGAGAAGGCGGTGAAGGCTGCCTCCTTCGCCGGCGTCCTGGTGCAGATCGCGCTGCTGGACATCGTGTTCTCGCTCGACTCGGTCATCACCGCCGTCGGGATGGCCAAGGAGATCTGGGTCATGGTCGTCGCCGTCGTCGTGGCGGTCGCCGTGATGATGGTGTTCGCCGGGCCGGTCTCTAGCTTCGTCGAGCGCCACCCGACGATGAAGATCCTGGCCCTCTCCTTCCTGATCCTGATCGGCGTGATGCTGACCGCCGAGGCCTTCGGGAAGCACATCCCCAAGGGCTACGTCTACTTCGCCATGGCCTTCTCCCTGGCCGTCGAGCTGATCAACATGCGCGTCCGCAAGGGCGCCCCGCCGGTGGAGTTCCACCCGCCGAGGATCTGAGCGTGCGGGCGCTGGCGGGGTTCGTCGTCGGTGCTGCGCTGGTGGCGGGTGTCGTGCTCCTGGGGCAGCGATTCCTCCGCAACGCCGACAGCAACCTGTACTTCCGCCTCGCCTACCTGGTCCCCGACCAGGACGGGGACGGGCTCGCCGAGGTCCTGCACCTCGACGACCCCCCCGACGCCCTGCTGGTCCCGAGCGGGGGCGGCGAGCCGCGAAAGGTGCCCTGGTCGTGGGCCGAGGCCCTCGTGCGGCCGCGCCTGGGAGACGTGGACGGCGACGGAGAGCCCGAGGTCGTCCGGTCGCGGTACGCCAGCGACCCGGACGGAGAGAGCGGATGGACGTTCGAGGTGCGCAGCGGCGCGACCAGGGAGGTCCTCTGGACGGTCGATTGCCGTGGCTGGAGCCTCCCGCTGCTCGTCGGGCACGACCTGGACGGAGACGGCGTGCGCGACGGGCTCCTGGTCGAATGGAGGGGCTCCCGCCTGGCGGCCCGGTCCGGGAGGACGGGGGACCCGCTCTTCGACGTGAGCTTGCCCGGGACGACGGCGACCGGTTCACCGGTCGTGCTCGAGCGGGACCCCGCGAGCGGGCGCGCGTCGATCCTGGTCGTCGCCACCACCGGCACCCGGCCCTCCCAGGCGACCCTGTTCGCCTGCTCTCCGCGCGACGGATCGGTCCAGTGGAGCGCGCCCCTGCCGGTCGGGTACAGCGACCTCGTCCCGCTCGCGGACCAGGACGCCGACGGCGTCCCGGACGTCCTGGCTGGCGCCATGTTCGAGCTCGGCGCCGTGGTCTGCTCGGGCGTGGACGGCTCGGTCCTGCGCACGATCCCCCGGGCCGGACTCGTCCCGCACCCCGAGCTGGTCGCCAGCTACGACCGCGGCGCCGACCTCGACGGCGACGGCGTCGACGACTTCGTGGTGAACCTCGGCTCGTACGGCGATCCGCCCGAGCGCGACTGCAGCTACGTGTACTCCGGCAGGGACCTGACCCTGCTGCGGAAGCTGCGGTAGGCCGGGTCCGCCGCGAAACCCCGCCCGATTCGAGTGGGGGGCCCGCCTCGGGTTCGCTGCCGGAATCGAGTGGGGGGGCCGCGCCGCATTCGCTGCGAGAATCGAGCAGAGCATCCGCAACCCATCGCATCCAGGCCGGTCCACGGGGTGTGGCGCGCGTACCGAGGATCGAGCAGCTCCGGCTGGACCGACGGCAGTGGGGCGGGCACCGGCCAGGCGCGGGGCGGCCGCGGTCGGACCGCGCCGGCGTTCCGCACCGACCCCGCGCGGAGTTCCGCGAGCGCTTCCCGTTGCACGTCACGCTGCGCCTGCGCGCGGGGCTGCCCAGCCTGCGCCGGCCGCTACCACACCGCGTGCTGCGGCGGGCCCTGGCCAGGGGGTGCCAACGAGAAGGGTTCCGCGTGGTCGAGTACTCGATCCAGACGAACCACGTGCACCTGATCGTCGAGGGCGCGGACCGGGACCGGATCGCGCGGTGGACCGGCGGGCTCTGCGTGCGCATGGCCCGCGGCCTGAACCGCGTGTGGCGCCGGCGGGGCAGCGTCTTCGCCGACCGCTACCACGACGTGGTGCTGCGCACGCCGCGGCAGGTCCGCAACGCGCTGCGCTACGTGCTCCAGAACGCCCGCAAGCACGGCGTCCGGTTCGCTCACGTCGACCCGCTCTCCTCCGGCCGCTGGTTCCGCGGGTGGCTGGAGCCCCTGCCGGTTCGAGCAGCTCGTGACGTCGCCGGACCGGACCCGCCGGTGGCCCGGGCGCACACCTGGCTGCTCACCCACGGCTGGCTCCGCCACGGCCGCCTGGCCTTCGCGGAGCTCCCCTCCGGAGCCTGACGGCCCTCCGGGATCCGCGAGCCCCCGAGCGCGCGGTCGCGAGCGGCGACCCCGGCGCGATGGAGCTCGCGCCGGGCACACCGACCACAGCCGAGAGCCTGCGAAACGTCCGCCCCGGGCCGGCCGCACGAGCGCCGCGATCGCTCGTCCGATCGCCGAGGATCGGACGCACGGCCGTCACCGGTCGCTCGCACGGTCGCCGCGGATCGGCCGCGAGGTCGCCACGGATCGGCCGCGCGATCGCCACGAATCGGCCGCGCGATCGCCACGGAGCGGCCGCGCGGTTGCCACGGAGCGGCCGCGCGGTTGCCGAGTGTCGGGCGCAAGGTCGCCGTGGATCCCCGCAGTATCGCCGAGGCTCCGCTGCACGGTTGCCACGGGTTGGCTGCACGGTCGCGGCGGGCTGGCCGGACGTGCGCCGCGGGTAGGCCGGACCGACGTCTTGGGTAGGCCGGGCCGACGCTTTGAGCAGGCCGGACCGGCGCCTCGGGTTGGCCGCGTGTGCGCCCCGGCTCGCCCGGACGTGCGCCCCGGTTCGGGCGTCGGGTCGCGGTGGAGGCGTCAGGCCGCGAGGCGTTCTTCGTGGTCGGGGACGAAGGACTCGGCGGCGCGGCGGAGGATGGCCTGGGCGGCGCCGGGGTCGACGCCGAGGTAGGTGAGCTCGCGGCAGGTGGCCTGGGCGGCGTAGTCGCGCTCGGGGCCGATGGAGAGGAAG
>JAUIDW010000315.1 GCA_030428395.1 bacterium
GCGCCGGCGGGTCGGGCCGGGCGACGGGCGCGCGCCGCGAGAAGCGCCGGGCGCGGCGCGGGGCCCGGGGCGACCGCGGGCTAGGATTCGGGGCCGCGCGCCGCCGCCGACGTCCCGTGAGCTCCCCCGACCGCCCCACCGTCCCGCCGCCGGCCCCCGGCGGCGCCCGCGCGCTCTGGCCCGTCCTCGCGGGGCTGGTGCCGTTCCTGGTGCTCGCGCTGCGCTTCGACTGGCTCTGCGACGACGCGTTCATCTCGTTCCGCTATGCGAAGAACCTCGCCGCGGGCCACGGGCTGCGCTTCAACCCGGGCGAGCACCGCCCGGTCGAGGGCTACACCAACTTCCTGTGGGTCGTGTGGCTCTCGCTCAGCGAGCGGCTGGGCGGCCCGACCCCGCTGGTGGCGCGGCTGAGCTCGCTCGCCTGCGGCGCGGCCCTGGTCGTCGCCGTCGTGCGGTTCGTGCAGTCCCGCGTGTCCGCCCGCCCGGCCGTGGCGGTGTCCGCCGCGCTGTTCCTGGGGACCCTCCCGCCCCTGGCGGTGTGGTCGACCAGCGGGCTGGCGACGATGCCCTTCGCCCTGGCGATCTTCCTGGCCTTCGAGCGCCTCCTGGGCGACCCCGCGCGCCCCCGGGGCCTCCAGGGCGGCCTCGCGCTCGTCGCGGTCGTGCTGCTGCGCGCCGACGGGTTCGGGTTCGCCGGGCTGGTGCTGTCCGCCGCGGGCCTGCGGGCCTGGCGGCGGCGCGACGCGCGCCTCGCCCGCGCCGCCGGGCTGGCCGGCGCCCTCGCCGCCGCGACCGTCGCGACCCACTTCCTCGCGCGCCACGCCTACTACGGCGACTGGGTCCCGAACACCGCCCACGCCAAGGTGGACACGGGGCGCGACACGTACGTGCAGGGGCTCCAGTACGTCGGCACGTGGCTGCTGGTGTTCCCCGGCGTCCCCCTCGCGCTGCTCGCGGCCGCCATCCTGCCGGGCGCGCGGCGCGTGGCCTCGAGCGGGGCCGCCGCGCTCGTGGTCGCCGGGACCGTCGCGTACACCCTGCTCGTCGGCGGGGACTTCATGACCATGGGACGCTTCCTGGTCCCGGCGCTGCCGTTCGCGGCGCTGCTCTTCGCCGCCGCCGCCCGCGCGCTGGACGAGGGCGGCCGCGCCTGGCGACCCGCCGCGCTCGCCGCGGCCTGCGTCGCGCTGACCCTGCCGGCGGCGTTCGACCTCCACGTGGCGCCGCGGGCCTGGCGCGAGGCGTGCCACTTCCGCTGGGGCAACCGCCGCTACCTGACCGAGCTGGAGAGCTGGCGGCGCATGAAGGGCCACGCCGAGGAGTGGTCCACGATCGGCCGCGCCCTGGCCCTGCACACGGAACCCGGCGAGACGATGACCGCCTCGGGCATCGGCTGCTTCGGCTACTACACCGACCTCTTCATCGTCGACGTGCTCGGGCTCGTGAACCGCGAGGTCGCCACCAACCCCGCCTACCGCGACGAGCGGGAGGAGTCGCGCGGGCACCAGATCCACGCCAACCAGGCCTACCTGGACCTCGTCCGGCCGAAGTACGCCGGCGCCCACGTGTACCGGCGGGACGAGGTGAAGCCGCTGAACGAGCGCCAGGCGCGCGACTTCGAGCAGCTCGTGTTCCCGCTGGAGGAGGCCGACGGCTTCCCGCCCGACAGCGCGCTCGTGCTGCTGCGCATCCGCTACGACGAGGGCGCCGGGAGCGAGGGGTGAAGCGCGCGCTCCGGCCCCTGCCGCTGCTGCTCGCCGCCGCCTGCGCGGCCCCCGGCTCGTCGCGGTCCGCGCACCGCGACGCGCGCCCGTTCCGGGTCGAGGTCGAGGCGGGCCCGACGTGGCAGTCCCGCAACGACGTGCGCATCCCCGGGGACACGGGCACGCGCTTCTCGATGGCGGACCTGATCGGCGCGGGGCCCTACCCCGTCGGCCGGGTCACGGCCGACTGGGACGTGAACGAGCGCCACGCGGTGCGCGCCGTGGTCGCGCCCCTCGAGCTGGAGGGCAGCGGCCACCTGGACCAGGCGACCACGTTCGACGGCCAGGTCTTCGCGCCCGGCGTGCGCACCGACGGCAAGTACCGCTTCTCCTCCTACCGGCTGGGCTACCGCTACACGTTCCTGCACGACGAGCGCTGGCGGCTGCGCGTGGGCGGCACGCTGTTCGTGCGCGACGCCGAGATCGAGCTGCGCCAGGCCGGGACGAGCGCCTCCGACTCGGACGTCGGCCTCGTGCCGCTGGTGAACCTCGCGGCCGACTTCTACCCGTCGCGGCGCTGGCGCATCGCGGCGGAGCTCGACGGCCTGGCCTCGTCCCAGGGGCGCGCCTTCGACCTGTCGCTGAAGGGCCACTACGACCTGTCGGACCGCTGCACCCTCGGCTTCGGCTACCGCACGATCGAGGGCGGCGCCGGCAACGACGACGTCTACAACTTCGCCTGGCTGCACTCGCTCGTCGTGTCCCTCTCCTACGGCTTCTGAGCCCGCGGCCCGCGCGGGGCATGGACCCGCCGCGGTCGGTGGCGCATCATGGCGGCCATGCTGGACACGTTTCGCCCCCTGCTGGAGGCCGCGCAGGGCCTGGACCTCTCCGACGCGGACGCGGCGCGGGCGGAGCTCGCGCGGCGGTTCGACCCCGAGGCGGAGGCCGGGCGGGCGCTCGGCGCGCGGCTGCGGGAGCTGTACGAGGCCGGCGAGCTGGCGCAGAACGGCGCGCCGCCGGTGCGCTGGGGGCGCGTGACCAAGGCGGTCGAGGACTCGCTCGGGTTCTCGATCGACGTCGTCGTCATGGACGGCCCCGGGCCGAAGCACCGCCACCCCGCGGGCGAGGTGAACTACTGCGTGGCCCTCGACGGCGCGCCGACCTTCGACGGCCGCCCGCCGGGCTGGGTCGTGATGCCGACGGGCTCGACGCACGTCCCCACCGTGGCCGGCGGGACGATGCTGATCGCGTACCTGCTGCCGCAGGGCGCGATCGAGTTCCTCGAGAAGCCCGCGTGAGCGCGACGCCGAGCCCGCTCGCCGCGAGCGGCGACCGCTCGCTCGCGCGGACCGCCGCGGCCCTGGCGCCCCACGCCGTCGCGCTGCTGCCCTTCGCGTGGCTGGCGTGGCGCTTCGACTGGCTCTGCGACGACGCCTTCATCTCGTTCCGCTACGCGCGCCACCTGGCCGAGGGCCAGGGGCTGCGCTTCAACCCCGGCGAGAGCCCGCCGGTCGAGGGCTACAGCAACTTCCTGTGGGTCGTCGTGCTGGGACTGGCCGAGCGCCTGGGCGTCCACGCCGGGACGGCCGCGCGCGTCCTGTCCGGGGCCTGTGGCGCGGCGCTCGTGCTCACGGCCGTCGAGCACGTCCGGCGGCGCCTGGGCGGCGGCCTGCCCGCCTTCGCCGCGGCCGCCTTCCTGGGCTTCCTGCCGCCGCTGGCGGTCTGGACGACCGGCGGGCTCGCGACGATGCCGTTCGCGCTGGCGCTGTTCGTCGCCTTCGACCGCCTGACGCGCGACCCCGGGCGCCCGCGCGGCGTCGCCGCCGGCGCCGCGCTCGCCCTGGCGTGCCTGCTGCGCGCCGACGGGTTCGGGTTCGCGGGCCTGCTCGTCGGTGGCGCGCTCGTCGCCGCCGCGCTCGGCCGCGACCGGGCGCTGGCGCGCGCGGCGCTGGGGGCGGCCGGGATCGCCGCGGCGGTCGTCCTGGCGCACCTCGCCTGGCGCTGGAGCTACCACGAGGCGCTGGCGCCCAACACCGCCAAGGCCAAGGTCAGCCTGGGCGAGATGCTGGCCGACGCCGAGGTGCGCGACGCCGTGCTGCTGCGCGGGCGCAACTACCTGGCGAGCTTCGCCCTGGCCTTCCCCTCCGTGCCGCTGGCGGTCCTCGTCGGCCTGCTGGGCCTGGCCCGCGAGCGCCGCGCCACCGTCGCGGCGCTCTCCGTCGTCCTGGGCACGGCCGCCTACGCCTGGCTCGTCGGCGGGGACTTCATGGCCTTCGGGCGCTTCCTCGTGCCGACGCTGGCCTTCGCGGCCATGGCGCTGGCCGCGGGGCTCGACGGGCTGCGCGCGACCGCGCGGACGGGGGTCGCGGTCGTGCTCGCCGCAGCCGTCGCCGCCGCGCTGCTGCCGGCCTTCGACCGCGACCTCGCGCCGCGGTCGCTGCGCAACCGCTTCCACTTCCGCTGGAACGAGAGCCGCCAGCCGCCCGAGCAGTGGAAGAGCGAGTACGCCATGTGGCGCTTCATGCGCGACAACGCGCTCGGCTGGAGCTACCTCGGCCGCGCGCTCGCCCTGCACGTCCAGCCGGGCGAGTCGATGACGCTCGGTCCGGTCGGCGCGGTCGGCTACCACACCGAGCTCGTGCTGTACGACTCGTACGGCCTGACCCACCGCGAGGCGGCGGAGTCGGCCGTGTACCAGCACGGCAAGTCCGCGGGGCACGACCGCTCGGTGCCCGGCACCTTCTTCGACCGCTACCGGCCGACGTACTACTCCGCCACGATCGTGGCGACCGACGACCCGCTGGCCACGCTGCCCCGCGACTGGCGCGAGGACCCCGGGCACCTCGAGCGCTTCGAGCTGCAGTTCGACGAGCTGCTGCCCGCGCAGGGCTTCCCGCCGAACGCCACGCTGCTGCGCATCCGCAACCGCTGGTAGGCGCGGCGCGCGGCGTTCGTGCGCGGTGCACCTCCCGGCGGCGCGCGGGGCGCTCAGCCGTCGCCGGCGGCGCCCTCGTCCCCCGGAGGCGGCTCCCCGGCGCGCCGCACCCGCGCCGGCGCCAGCCAGGCCCCGCGCGAGCGCGGCCGGTCGGCGAAGCGCACGCGCACCAGGCCGTGGCGCACGTCCAGCACGACGGCCTCGCGCCAGGCGCCCCCGCGGCGCGCCAGGACGGCGTCCCCCGCGGCGTGGTCCGGCGCGCGCCACGGCCGCACCCGCTCGGGGCCGACCCACTCGTCCTCGACGCAGCCCCAGCCGGCGTAGTGGACGAGCAGCTGCCCCGCCAGCGGGTCGCCGGGCGCGGCGGCGCGGTGGACCAGGGCGCGGTACCAGCGCTCGTCCTGCAGCACCTCCAGCCGCTCGCCGGCGCGCGGCGGGGGCGCTCGCGTCGCCGGGGCCAGCACGGGGTCCCAGCCGGCGTGGTACGGGGCCATCTGCTCCTCGAGCCAGGCCATGCCGCCCTCGACGTGGCGCCCCAGCTCGCCCAGCGTGACCGCGCCGTCGCCGTCCGCGTCGCACAGGCGCGACCCGCGCAGCCCGTCGAGCAGCAGGTCGGTGAAGGTCCAGCGCGCGGTCGACGTGCACCGCGGCGCGGCCGAGGCCACGCCGCCGACCGCGAAGGGCAGCTCGCGCGAGGCCGCGTCGGCCAGCAGCGCGCCCGAGTGGCAGCCGTCCACCGCCAGCAGCACGGCGCGGCCGCGGAACGAGCGCGCGAGCTGGTCCACGATCGCGCGCGTGCTCCAGCCGCCCGCCGCCACGTCGTCGCCGCAGTCGTGCGGCACGAGCCACGTGTCGGGGCCGTCGCGGTGCCCGTGGCCGGCGAAGAAGAGGAGCAGCACGTCGCCCGGCGGCACGCGCGCCACCAGCGCGGCGAGCTCGGCCTCGAGCCGCGCGCGCGTGGCCGCGGCGTCGCGCACGACGACCACGCGCTCGGGGAGCACGCCGCGCGCGCGCAGCAGGCGCACCAGCTCGACGTCGCGGCGCCCCTCGGCCGGGAACGGCTCCCAGGTGTCGGCGTGCTCCCACACGAGCACGCTGGCCACGAAGACCCACGTGCGAGCCGGGTCCCAGACCTCGACCTCGCGCGCCGGCGGCGCGGGCGGCGCGAGGGCCAGGGTCGAGAGCGCGACGAGGACCGCGATCATGACGCGAGCCTGGCAGCCGGCGCCGGGGAACGGCCGCGCACGACGCCGCGGACCGGCCGCCCGCCCCGGCCGCGGTCGCCGCGCGCGCCTCACGGCTGGATGACGAAGCGCATGCCGTCGGTCAGGCCGTCGTTGAAGGCGTCCACGCCGGGGTCGCGGTAGAGCCACTGGGCGTGCACGGTCGCGCCGACCGAGAGGCGCGGGTCGGCGCCGCTCTGGACGCGCTTGTTGAAGTCGGTCTGGAAGCGGCCGGGACACGCCCCGCCCCCGCCGCCCTTGGCGGTCTTCAGCGGCAGCAGCCGCACGACGGGCGCCTTCACGCACAGCGTCCCGTTGTGGAACGGCAGGCTGGCCTTGCCGGTCAGGCCGTACAGCAGCAGGCCGTTCTGGCCGGCGACGACGTCGCGCGCGGTCAGGCGGAACGGCTCGCTGGCCGTCGCGGAGGGCGCGCCCTCGTACGTCAGGAAGGGCACGCAGCCCAGCGAGTTCAGCTTGCCGCTGCAGTAGCCCGTCGCGGCCGCCGGGGCGATCGTCAGGTCGGCGTCGCTCTCGTCGAGGT
>JAUIDW010000316.1 GCA_030428395.1 bacterium
ACGTCGACCTGGGGTTCTCGCTGCAGGACGAGGCCGCGATGAACCTGGACGTCGAGGGCCTCGCCTGGGCGCCGGTCGGCGGGCAGGTGGTCGCCGACAGCTTCGCCGGGTTCGAGATGGCCCTGGGGCACGCCGCCCGCGCCCCGGACGAGGTGCGCGACGCGACGCTGCTGGGGGCGTACCCGGACTCGGGGCTGGGGACCCTGTACGCGGACAACCAGGCGGACGGGCTGACGGTCGTCCATCCCCGCGACCGCGGCTACGTCGTCGACCCCGCCGACGTGTTCCTGGCCTCGACCGGGACCCCGATGATCCCCTGGCCGCTGAACCGGGGCGTCCCCGCGGACCAGTTCCGCTACTTCACGTGGCGCGACACCCGGGTCCAGGAGGTCGGCGGGGACGAGAGCGCCGGCGTCGACCCGCAGATCGTCTACCAGCTCGCGGGGATCCCGCCGCCGGCGCCCGTGTACCCGCCGGGTCAGGTGCCGACCCTCGGGCTGCCGCTGCTCATGGACTTCAAGGTGTTCCCCGACGACCTGGCGCTGGGCCTGAACGCGCTGCGCGTGGCACTGCCGCTGAACACCTCCCCGCGCCCCGAGTTCCGCGCGTTCTCGGCCGGCGGGGTGAACGCGAGCGGAGCCACGGTCCTGGTGGACCCCGACCTCGACGGCGTCGCCCAGGGCGGCTTCAACCCGGGGTCCGGCGCGCCCACGCTGCCGCGCGACAACGCCTTCTACTTCGGCCAGGCGGACTTCGTGGTCCGGGTCAACGTGATCCACACGATCTGGTTCGACACCGGCTCCACCAGCACGCAGTTCGTGGACCCGATCGCGACCGAGGACGGCGTCCTGCCGGGACCGGCCGGGACGCAGGTGGTGGTCGCGCTGCGGGGGGCGGACGACACCGGGGCCCTGGGAGCCCAGGCGGACGCGGGACTGCTGGACCCCTACGGCGACGCCCTGCCGCAGTTCCCGTTGCTGGATCCGGACTTCTTCCAGGGCGACGACACCTGGAAGGCGAACGCGTCCGACCTCGACGGCGCGCGCCACGTCCAGGCGCGCGTGACCATCGTCTCCAACGCGGCGACCGGCGAGACCACGTCGATCGACGCCCTGGGGATCGCCTTCGGGCGCTGACAGAACGAGGGACCCCGCGGACCGAGGTTCCGACGCCGTGTGCACGGGAGGCCACTGCGGTGGATGTCCCCGGGACGCGTGGTTCCTCCCTCGACCGAGGGGGGCCCCGCGGCGCGAGCCGCGGGGCCCTTTCCCGTCCGGGACCGCGTCCGCGTCCGCGCGGGGGCCCGCGACCGGGTCCGGCGCGGGCTTGTGCCGGAGCCGCCCGCGCACCACCCTCGCGGGATGGCCGGGCTCGTGAAGTGGGTCGGCCGCCTCCTCGCGCTGGTGGGGGCGGCCGGGATCGGCATGCTCGTCCTGCGCGCCTGCGAGGCCGGCGAGCGGCCGGCCCTCGGCCGGTGGCACCGCGAGGCCCCGCCCTCGGAGTTCCGCGCGCGCGACGCCGGGGACGTCCGCGACCTCGCCGGGTACCTCGAGCTCGAGGAGCGCGTGTTCGCGGAGCTCGGCGAGGCCCTGGCCGCCCCGGGCGGGGACGACGCGGCGCCCGAGATCTCCCGCTACCTCCCGGGGGGGCCCAACGACCCGCGCGGGTTCCCGCGCGACTGGAACCGCACCTTCGAGCTCGAGCCCGCGCGGCCCGCGCGCGGCGCGGTGCTGCTGCTGCACGGGCTGTCGGACTCGCCCTACAGCCTGCGGCGGGTGGGGGAGGTGCTGGCCGAGGAGGGCTTCGCCGTGCTCGGCCTGCGGCTGCCGGGCCACGGCACCCTCCCCGGCGCCCTGGCCCGCGCGCGCGGCGCGGACTGGCGCGCGGCCGCGCGGCTCGGGCTGCGGCACGCGGCGGCGCGCGCGGAGAGCGGCGCGCTCTGGGTCGTGGGCTACTCGACCGGCGGGACGCTGGCCGTCGACCTGGCCTGCGCGGGCGTCGAGGGCGGCGGGCCGCGTCCCGACCGGGTCGTGCTGTTCTCGCCGGCCATCGGCGTCACCGGGTTCGCGGCGCTGGCGGCGTGGCTCGAGCCGGTCGCGGCGCTGCCGGGCCTGGAGCGGCTGGCCTGGGAGACCGTCGAGGTCGAGTACGACCCGTTCAAGTACAGCTCGTTCCCGCTGGCCGCGGGCGCCGAGGTGCACGGGCTGACCGCGGCCGTGCGCGCCCGCCTGCGCGCCCTGACGGTCGAGCAGCGGCGCGCGTTCCCGCCGGTGCTCGTCCTGCAGTCGCTGGTCGACACGACCGTCCGCACCCCGGCGATCGTGGACGGGCTGCTGGCGGTCGTCGGCACGGCGGAGGACGAGCTCGTGCTGTTCGACGTCAACCGCGCGCCCCACGTGCGGCCGTTCCTGGCGCGCGAGCCCGACGAGCTGCTCGCGCGGCTGCGGGCGCCGGGGCGGCCGTGGACGCTGACGGTGCTGGCCACGGACGGGGACGGCCCGGGCATCGCGGCGCACCGGCACGCGCCCGGCGAGGCCCGCGCCGCGCTCGAGCCGCTCGAGCTGCAGTGGCCACCGGACGTGTTCTCGCTGTCCCACGTCGCGCTGCCGTTCCCGCCGGAGGACTGGCACTACGGAGTCCGGCGTAGCGCCGACCGGGCCGAGCCCCACGGCTTCCAGGTCGGGGCGATCGAGCCGCGCGGCGAGCGCGCCTTGCTGCGGGTGCCGCTCGAGCGCTTCATGCGCCTGCGCTACAACCCGTTCTTCCCCTGGGTGGAGCAGCGGCTGCGCGCGCTCGCCTCCGGCGACCCGCGCTAGGCCCGCGGGACCTGTGGCTGGCGCCGGCCCGGCTCCCTAGAATGCGGCCTTCCAGGCCGGCGCCCGCCGCGACCGTGCGACGCAGGCCTCCGGCCGTCTCGACCCCGCAGGAGACCGACCATGAAGTACGCGTCGCTCGCTCTCGCCCTGGCCCTGACCACGTCCTGCGCGCTGCCGACGTTCGACGTCACGCCGCGCTACGGGATCTACGACGTGGACGGCGACGTCGGCGCGAACGTCAGCGGGACCCCGGTGCTGCAGAACAGCGTCGAGGACCTGGGCATCGACGACGACGACGGCTACATCGGCGTGCGCGCGGACATGGACGTCGGCGCGCCCCGGTTCGTGTTCAACGCCCAGCAGACGGTGCACGACGGCAGCGGCACGCTGTCGCAGGACTTCGTGCTGGACGGCACGACGATCACGGCGGGTTCCGCGGTGGACACGGACCTCGACCTCGGGATCTACAGCGGCCTGTTCCTGTTCGACTTCGCGCCGACGAAGCTCCTCGAGCTCGGCATCGGCGCCGGCGTGACGGCCATCGACCTGGACTTCACGACCACCGACGGCGTCAACACGGTGTCCTCCGACGAGACGCTGCCGATCCCGGTGCTGGCGGGCACGATCGGGACGGAGCTCTTCAGCCGGCTCGAGCTGCAGGGCGTGGTCAGCGGCATGTCCGCGAGCGTCGACGACGGCGACGTGACCTACCTCGACGCCGACGCGTTCCTGCGCTTCGCGCTGTTCCGCCCGAACTCGCGCGGACGCGGCTCGATCGTGCTGGGCTACCGCTGGACCGACCTCGACGTCGAGTACGACGACGACGCCGACGTCGTCGAGGCCGACCTGACGTTCTCGGGGCCCTACCTGGGCATCGAGATCCACTTCTAGCGCGTCCGGGCGCCGCGGCGCCCGTCCGCGCGCGGCCCCCAGCGCGCGACCAGCGCGCGGCGCACGTCGTGGAAGTCGTCCCACGGCTCCCACGCGACCCCGCGCCGGTCGAGGTAGTCGCGCAGGCCGTCGCGCGCGAACACCACGTCCGCGGCCAGCGCCATGCGGAGGTCGGGGATCGAGTCCCCGACGACGACGCGCTCGGCGGCCGGGTGGAGCGCCATGGCGCGGACCTTGGAGACCAGCTCGCCGTCGCCCTCGAGCGGCGCGTGGACGCGCAGGGTCGGGCCGGCGGGGTCCACGTCGACCGCGTACACCGCCGCGGCGCGCGCGAGGGTGGGGCCGAGGGCGGCCTCGACCATGCCGCGCAGGCCGCCGGAGACGACCACGAAGGGCACGCCGCGGGCCTCGAGCTCGTCGAGCAGCTCCGCCAGCCCCGCGCGCAGCGACGCGGCCCGGGCGAAGGCCACGATGTCGGGGTAGCGCGCCGAGGGGATCGACTCGAGCAGCCGGCGGACCCCGACGGCGAGCTCGAGGCGCTCGGCCAGCATCTCCGGGATCAGCTCCGCGGCGAGGTCCGGCGTGAACCGCCGCAGCATGGCGACGAACGTCTCCGTGTCGGTCAGCGTGCCGTCGAAGTCGCAGAACACGGCGCGCTCGACGGGCGCGCCGGGCGCGGGCTCAGGCGCCACGGGAGGGGGCGGAGACCGGGGTCGGGCGCCAGGCGCGCAGCCGGCGGGCGGCCTCGTCGACGACGGCGTCCTCCATCGCGTAGCAGAAGCGCAGCAGCCGCTCGCCGGTGGCGCCCCGGTAGAACGCGCTGCCGGGGACGGCGGCGACCTTCGTGTCGGCCAGCAGCGCGAGCGCCGCGTCGCGCGCCGTCGCGTGGCCCAGGTGGCCGACGTCGGCCAGGACGTAGTAGGCGCCCTCGGGCCAGACCGGGTTCATGCCCGCCGCGTCGAGGGCGGTGCAGAGCACCTCGCGCTTGCGGGCGTAGTCCGCGCGCAGGTCGTCGAAGAACTTCGCCGGCATCCCGAATCCCGCGGCCACGCCGTGCTGGAGCGGGGTGGGGGCGCACACGTAGAACAGGTCGGTGACCAGCGTGATGGCGCGGATGCGCTCCTCGCTCGCGACGGCGTAGCCCAGGCGCCAGCCGGTGATGCTGAACGTCTTGGAGAGCCCCAGGATGGTGACGGTGCGCTCGCCCAGGTCCTCCACGGTGGCGGGCGAGACGTGCTCGCGGCCGTCGTAGCGGATGTCCTCGTAGATCTCGTCGGTGACGACGAGCAGGTCGTGCTCGCGCGCCACGCGGGCCAGCGCGGCCAGCTCGGCGCGCGTCCACATCTTCCCGCTGGGGTTGGAGGGCGTGCAGACCACGACCGCGCGCGTGTTCGGGCGCACGGCGGCGCGCAGGAGCTCCTCGGTGACCGCGAAGTCGGGCGGGGTCAGCTCGGCGTAGTGGGGCTCCAAACCGGCGACGATCGAGGCGTTGAGGTGGTAGCCGTAGTACGGCTCCAGGATCAGGATCCCGTCGCCCGGGTCGAGCAGGGCGTGGATGGCCGCGGTGAACGCGCCCGAGGCGCCCACCGTGACGGCGATCTCGCGGTCGGGGTCGACGTCGAGCCCGTTCTGGCTCGCCAGCTTGCGGGCGATCGCCACGCGCAGCTCGCGGACGCCCTCGGGCAGCGAGTACGTCGCCTTGCGCGCCTCGATGGCCTCGATGGCGCCGCGCGCGACCGGCGGCGGCGTGGGCAGGTCGCAGATCCCCTGGCCCAGGTTCAGGCCGCCGACGCGCACGCACTCGCGCGTCATGCGGCGGATGTCGGACTGGACCAGGCCTTCGAGGCGGCGGGCGATGCGGGTGCTCATGTCGACTCCGGGGGCGAGGGCCCAGGGTACCGCGCCTCCCGGCGGGATCAGCGCGGCGAGCGCTCGATCCGCACGACGGCCAGGGCCCGGAACGGGGGGACGGCGACGCGCGCGCCGCCGGCGCCGGGCACCGGGGCGATTGGCGCGCCGGCGACCAGCTCGGTCGCCGCCACCTCGTCCGCCGCCGCGCCGGGCAGCTCGAGGTGCACCCCGGCGACGTCGGGAGGCACCTCGTCGATCCCCGGCGGCAGCCGCGCGGGCACGCCGCCGGGCAGCTCGCGCCGCTCGGACCACACCCAGCCGAAGTCGTTCGACAGCGCGACCAGCAGGGCGCCGTCGGCGGCCCGCAGCACGCTCGCCTGCAGGCCGGGCGGGCCACCCACCACGCGCACCGGCGCCGCGGCGACGGACCCGGCCAGCTCCCGCAGCAGCGCGGCGCCGGCGGCCTCGACGTCGGCCGGCGTGCGCCAGTCCGCGGCGCGCAGGCGCACGACCGCGCCTCCCGCGCGCTCGAAGCGCTCGACGCCGCGGCGCGCCGCCTCGTCCAGCGCGTCGGGGACGGGCAGCACCAGCGCGCGGACGCCGAGGGCGTCGTCCGCCGGGGCCGCGAAGGGACCGAGGGCGAACGAACCGTCCGCGAGCCGGTCGTCGGTCGCGACGCCCGCCGGCACGCGGGCGCGCACCAGCGCGGCCCAGGCGCCGTGCGTCGGCGCGAGCACCTCGCGGCGCACGCGGTCGGGGTCGCCCGCGCGCTGGGCGGGCGCGTCCAGGGTCGCGGTCAGCGCGACGGTGCGCACCGGCCGCGCGCCCGCCAGCGCGGGGCCGA
>JAUIDW010000010.1 GCA_030428395.1 bacterium
CCGCCCGCCGCGCCCGGACCCCGTCCGCCGCCGCCACCGCCACCGCCGCCACCGCGGCCGGGCCCGCCGCGACCGCGTCCGCCGCCGCGGCCCTCGCGGCCCCCGCCGGTGCCCGCGAGCCCGTCGCGCCGGGTCTGGGCCGCGCGCATGTTCGGCGCGGCCGCCGGACGGCCGCCGCGGCCGCCGCGCTCGCGGCTGCCCCGACCCGGGCGCCCGCCCTCGCGGCGCGGCACCTTCTTCAGGGACACGGAGAGACGCTGGCCGTTGTTCTCCAGGATGCGCACGCGCACGACCTGGC
The DNA here is from genome assembly GCA_030428395.1 of bacterium. GTDB lineage: Bacteria > Planctomycetota > UBA1135 > UBA1135 > JAUIDW01. The sequence continues at coordinate 299 of JAUIDW010000010.1, forward strand.
CGACGTGCAGCAGCTCGCGGGCGTCGCGCACGTAGCGGTCGGAGATCTCGCTGATGTGGATCATCGCGTCGCTCGGCAGGCCGACGTCGACGAAGGCGCCGAAGCTCGCGACGTTCGACACGATGCCCTCGATCACGCGGTCGGCGACCAGCGTGACCGGGTCCGCGTCGGCGTCCAGCAGCTGCGGCACCCAGGCGCGCGGCCGCGGGTCGCGGCCGGGGTGGGCGATCTCGCGGACGAGGTCGCGCCACGTGTACTCGTCGACGTCGAAGTCGACGCGCCGCAGGCCCTGCGTGACGCCCGGGCGGCCCAGGCTCTCCTCGACGCCGCCCCCGGTCGACTCGACGATGCGGGTCACCAGGTCGTACTGCAGCGGGTGCAGGGCCGTGGAGTCCAGGCGCGAGTGGCCGTGGTGCACGCGCAGGAAGGCGACGGCGCTGGTCCACTCGGCCTCGCTGAGGAGCCCCTCGGCGCGCAGCTCCTCCCGGCTCTCGAAGGGGCGCTGCGCGCGCACCTCGATCAGCTTGCGGGCCTTGGCGTCGTCCACGCCGGGCACGTGTCGCAGCACCGCGAACGGCGCGCGGTTCACGTCGCAGCCCACGTGCGCGACGCAGGACTCGATCGTCTCGGCCAGCATGCGCTTGAGCGCCGCCTTGGTGACGAGGCCCTGCTCCGAGCCCAGCCCGAGCTGGCGCGCGTCGACCTTCAGGATCTCCGCCATCGGGTCCTGCAGGCGGCGACCGAGGCTCGCGGCCATGCGCTGCGGCACGGTGGCCTCCGGCAGCTCCTTGCGGGCCAGCTCGGAGTTGGCATAGCTGGAGAGCCCGCCGTCGTTGACGATGTGCACGGGCAGCTCGAGGCCCCCGGCGCGCAGCGCGCCGCGGATCCTCGGCAGCGCCGCCCGCGGGCCCTTCCCGTGGCCGACGGCGATCGCGTACGCGGGGTCGCCGCGGAGGGCCTCGGCGAGCTTCGCGCCGAGCTCCTCGGGGGACTGGTCCCCCGTCTCCACGAGCACGTACGGCGCGCGCAGCTCGCCGTCCTGGTCGAGGAAGGCGAGCGTCCAGTCGCCCTTGGCGTTGACGTCCAGGCCGACCGTCGGGCGGCGGCCGCAGGCGGAGGAGAGCAGCACCTGGCGCAGGTGCTGGGACAGGAAGCGCAGCGCCTCCTCGTCGCCCCGCTCCTTCAGCTCGAGGCGCACGTCGGCCTCGGCCGTCGGGACCAGGCGGTACTCCAGGGCCTGCCGGGCGACCTCGTCGAGCACGCCGGCGAAGGCGGGGTTCGTGTGCTTGCCGAGCGCCGCGCGGACCTTCGGCAGCGCCTGGGCGCGGTCGAGCTGCACGTTCGTGGTGACCGCGCGCTCCTTCTGCGCCTGGCGGATCCCGAGGAGCTGCCGGCCCTGGATCTGGCGCACGGACGACTTGATCCGCAGCAGGGACTTGTGGCGCCCCAGCTTGGAGTCCTCCACCGTCGGGCGCACCGTGACGCGGCCCGCCTTGCGCATGAGCCGGCGGATCGTGCCGCGCAGCTTCGCGTTGCGCCCCAGGCGGTCGGCCAGGATGCGCATGGCGCCGGTGAGCGCCTCCATCTCGGTGTGGATGCCCCGGTCGGGGCTGACGAACTCGGCGCAGGCGCGCGCGAGCTCGGGCGTGAGCGTGATCCGCGAGGAGCCGGAGTCGTCGGCCTCGGCCGACGCCGCCGGGCGCGCCGCCTTGGCGGGCTTCGCCGGCTCGGCCGCCTCGGCGGGCGGCGTCGCCGCCGCGCCGGCGGTATCCGGCTGCGCGGTCTCGCCGGCGGCGGCTTGCGCGTCGCCGGCAGCCTCCGGCTGCGAGTCGGCCTGCTCCGGCTGTGCTTCGGCAGCTTCCGACTGCACGGCAGCAGCCTCCGGTTGCGAGTCGGCGGCCTCCGGTTGCGGGTCGGCAGCCTCCGGTTGCGAGTCGGCGGCCGGCTCCGTAGCGGAGGCGGCGGGCTCGTCGCTCGAAGCCTCGGCGTCCGGCGGGGCCTCGCCGGGCGGAACGGTGGCCTCGTGGCCGGCCGTGGTCGGCGGGGCCGCGAGCGCGGTGGCCGCGGCCGACGGCGCCTCGGCGGACGGCTCCGCCGGAGCCGCCTCGGGCGCGGCCGGCTCGCTCGTCGCGGCGCCGGCGTCGGCGTCCGCCTGCGGATCGGCCTCGGCGGCCTCCGTCTGCGGTCGCTCGGCGCGCGGGACCGGGCGGGTCAGCAGGTCGGCCAGGGGTCCGAGGCCGCGGTCGAGCGCCAGCTGGACCTCGGGCTCGGGCCGGCGGTGCGGCACGAACAGGTCCTCGAGCTCGAACCGGTCCATGCACTTCGCGATGCGCTCGCGGTCGGCGTCCTGCACCGACTCCGAGCTCTCCAGCATCCGCTGGATGGTCGCGCGGCGTCGGTCGAGCTCGACGAGCTCGCTGCGCGCGCGGTCGAGGCGGCGGATCGAGCTCTCGGCCAGCTCGCCGGTCTCGGGGCGGCGGAAGCGGCCGATGAAGGGGGCGCCGAGGCCGGCGTCGAGCATCTCGAGGACGGCGCGCACGCGCTCGGCGGGGATCGAGAACTCCTTGGCGAGGTGCTCGAGGATGGGGGTGGAGGTCACGGTGGCGACTCCGGGGCACGGAGCCCGTGGCGGCGCGCACGCGGGGCGTGCGGGGGCGGCCAGGGGCGGGGGGAAGGGAAGCGGATGGGCAGGAAGGGGAGGGAAAATACTACCCGCGGTTCCGGGGGCTGGGGAGCCCCACGTGCGGGAAGGCCGACCCCCCGCGGGGAGCGGCGCGCGGGCGGCGCGTGGCGAGCGCCCGGGAGGCGCGGGCGGAACGAGAGGCGCGGGCGTGCCGGGGCGTCAGATGCGAACGATCTCGGCCAGCGCGCGGCCGAAGCGCATCCCGACGGCGCTGTCGCCGGCGGTCACGAGCTTGCCGCACACCTCGAGCTGCCGCCCGGTGAACTTGCCCCCGGCGCGCTGCACGGCCTCGCGCACGTCGGGCGAGCCGGTGACCTTCTTGCCCTTCACGACGCCCGCGTTGGCGAGGATCGCCACGGACTGGGCCCAGGCGCCGATCAGCTTGTCACCCTCGGCGGCCTCGCGGGCCAGGCGCAGGGCGTCGGGGTTGTTCGCGAGCTCGAGCGCACCCTCGCCGCCGACGAAGACGACGCCCGAGTAGTCGTCCATGCGCTCCGCCGACAGCAGCCCGTCGGGGATGAACTCGTCCTGGAAGCGGCCCTTGATCAGCTCCTGGTCCTGCGTCGACACCATGCGGCTGCCGACGTGCACGTTGAACAGGTTGGAGCGGGCGTAGCGCAGCGCCTCCTCGCCGTAGTCGTGCTCGGGCACGACGATCAGGACCATGCTGCGGTACTTCTGGACCTTCAGCCCGTCCTCGTCGAACTCCTCGTCCTGCTTCTCTTCGGGCGCTTCCGTCTCGGCCATGGCTGGGGTCTCGTGGTCTCCGGTCGCGGTTCAGGCGGGCAGCTCGAACACCGTCGCGCGGGTCTCCTCGGCGAGCAGGCCCGCCCCCTGGCACACCTTCCAGGCGATGCGCTCGTCGAGGCCGGGCACCGCCCAGTCCCCCAGCGCCCGCCCGGTCAGGGCGTCGCGCACGTCCAGGTAGGCGCCGCGCACGACGTACAGCTTGCCCGAGTCGGTCGAGATGCCCACCTCGGACAGCTCGCCGACCTGGGAGGAGGGGAAGGTCTCGTACCAGAGCGGCGCGTCGCCGGCCTTCCCGGTCGGGTCGAGCGCCAGGAGCGAGACCGTGCCCTGGGCGTCGTCGTCGGCGGTGCGGGACAGGTACTCGGGCAGGATCTCCGGCGGCAGCGAGGCCTCGATCCCGTCGGTCAGCACCACGACCGAGCGCGGGTCGACGGAGAGGTCCTGGACCGTGGACGACACGGGGGCCAGCAGGTTCCCCAGGGGCTTGCCGGTGTCCGCCTGCAGCACGAGCACGCCCTGCTGGCGGTCCTTCTTGTTCGTGTAGACCACGAAGACCCGCTCGGCGTCCCGGCCGATCAGGTGGAACCGCTGCGTCTCGCGCGAGTAGGTCCACGCCTCCGCCGCGCCCGCGGTCTCGTAGGCGGTCACGCGCTTGGCGGACACGCAGATGCTGAGGTCCTCGCGGACGACGGCCTGGTCGAACTCCGCGATCGGGCGCACCCCGAGCAGCTCGCCGTTGTCCGGGGCCATGCGGACCATGCGGTAGCCCGCCGGGCTGGGCCCCAGCACGACGACCTCGCCGCTCGCGCCGAACCCCGCGCCGAACCCGCGGCCGTAGCCGACCTCGCAGGGCGACGTCCACAGCGGCTCGCCCGTCCCGCGGTCGAGGGCGGACAGCTTGCCGGGGATGGCGTCGTCGACCCACATGCCCCCCGCCGGCGGGTCGTAGCCGTGGACCAGCGCCGGACCGGTCTCGCCGAGCAGGATGCCGTCGATCTCGCTCTCGATCTCGCGGCTCCAGCGTCTGCGGGCGGTGCGCGTCATGACGGCAGGGATCCTAGTGTGCTCGCCGGGGCGGGATCCAGCGCGAACTGGCGGTCGGGCCCCCCCGGATCCGTCCGGGAGGGCCCGACCTCGAGCTCCGGTCGCGGCGACGCTCAGGGGGCCGCGAGGACCTTCTCGGCGATGCTCACCGGCACGTCGCGGTACTCGGCGAGCTCCATCGCGAACGAGCCGCGTCCCTGGGTCGCGCCGCGCAGCGCGGAGGAGTACGCGAACATCTCGGCGATCGGCACGAGCGCGCGCACGACGCGCAGGTCGCCCACCGCGTCGACGTCGCTGACCTCGCCGCGGCGCGAGTTCAGGTCGCCGACGACGGCGCCGAGGTAGTCCTCGGGCACGCGCACCTCGACCTTCATGATGGGCTCGAGCAGCGTCGTGTTGTGCTCCATCGCCTGGCGGAAGGCCAGCACGCCGGCGCCGTGGAAGGCCATCTCGCTCGAGTCGACGTCGTGCGCCTTGCCGTCGTACAGCGTGGCCCGCAGGTTCATGAACGGGATGCCGGAGTTGCCGCCGCCCTCGAACATCTCCCGGATGCCGTTCGACACGGCGGGGATGTACTCGCGCGGGACGTTGCCGCCCTTGATCGAGTCGACGAACTCGAAGCCGGCGTCCTCGCCCTGGGTGGGCTCGAAGCGCACGTTCACGACGGCGAACTGGCCGCGGCCGCCCGACTGACGGATGTAGCGGGCCTCCGTGTCCTTCTCCTTCGAGAAGCGCTGCTTGTAGGCGACCTTCGGGCGGCCGGTCTTCACCCCGCACTTGTGGTCGTTGCGGATGCGGTTGACCACGACCTCGAGGTGCAGCTCGCCCATGCCCGAGATCACGAGCTCGCCGGTCGCCTCGTTGGTCGAGGCGCGGAACGTCGGGTCCTCGCGCGTCATGCGGCCGATGATCTCGCTGAGCTTGTCGCGGTCGCCGGACTTCTCGGGCTCGACCGACATCGAGATGACGGTCTCGGGGAACTGGATCTTCGACAGGAGCACCGGGGAGTCGGGGTCGCAGAGCGTGTCGCCGGTGATCGTGAACTTCAGCCCCATCACGGCGGCGATGTCGCCGGCGCCGATCGCGTCCACCGACTCGCGCTTGTTCGCGTGGATCTTGACCAGGCGCCCGATGCGCTCGGTCTTGCGGGTGCGCGGGTTCAGCAGCTTCGAGCCCGCGTTCAGGACGCCCGAGTAGACCCGCACGAAGGTCAGGTCGCCGGTGGACTCGGCCGTGGTCTTGAAGGCCATCAGGCAGACCGGCGCCTCGTCGCTGGCCTCGCGCGTGATCGGATCGCCCGAGTCCGGGTCCTCGCCCTGGATCGCCGGGATGTCGGCGGGGCTGGGCAGCAGCTGCACGACGGCGTCGAGCAGGAAGCGCACACCCTTGTGCTTCAGCGCCGAGCCGCACAGCACCGGCGAGATCTCCATCGCCAGCGTGCCCTTGCGGAGCGCGCTCAGGACGAGGTCCTGGGACGGCTCCTGGTCCTCGACGAAGAGGTCCAGCAGCTCCTCGTCGAACTCCGCGGCGGTCTCGACCATCTGGTGGTGCGCGAGCTGCGCCTCCTCCATCAGCTCCGCGGGGATCTCCAGGTCCTCGAAGGAGCGGCCGTCACCCTCCGTGTCGAACTTGTAGAAGCGCATGCGGATCAGGTCGATCATGCCCGAGAAGTCCTTCTCGGAGCCGACCGGCATCTGCACCGCGACGGGGCGCGCGTTCAGGCGGTCGCGGATCGACTGCACGGCGGCGTCGAAGTCGGCCCCGGTGCGGTCCATCTTGTTGATGAAGCAGATCCGCGGGACGCCGTAGCGGTCCGCCTGGCGCCACACCGTCTCGGACTGGGCCTCCACGCCGCTGACCGCGTCGAACACGGCCACGGCGCCGTCGAGGACGCGCAGCGAGCGCTCGACCTCGGCCGTGAAGTCCACGTGGCCGGGCGTGTCGATGATGTTGATCGAGTGCCCGTCCCAGTCGACCGCCGTCGCCGCCGACTGGATGGTGATGCCGCGCTTCTGCTCCTCCTCCAGGAAGTCCATCGTGGCGGCGCCGTCGTGCACCTCCCCCATCCGGTGGATCTTCTGACCCAGGAAGAGGATGCGCTCGGTGACGGTCGTCTTGCCGGCATCGATGTGCGCCATGATGCCGATGTTGCGGTGGAGCTTCTTGGTCTTGGCGCCCTTGCCGGAGGGCTTGGACGTCGTCTTGACTGCGGGTGCCATGGGATCGGTGAGGCTGGACGGGTGGCGTTGCGGGGTGGACTGCGACACGGCATCGGAGCCCGCGGGGCGCCGGGGTGGCGCGGCGCGGACGACCGGGACCGGGCGCGGAGGAGTTTCGACGCGGCCCGAGTGCGCGGCCGAGGGTCCCGTGGAGAGTTCCCACGGGCGGGTCGAAGCCGAATACGGTAACCCGGGCCCCGGGGCCGTCAACCCGCCCGGGCCCCGGTTCGGACAAGAATTCGTGAGGACGGCCCCCGTCCAGCACCCGGGGGCGGCCCCGCGAGGCCGTCCGGGTGGACGGCGGGGGCCCCGGCGCGGGCCGCCGGCCTACAGGTCGGACTCGATGCGCTGCCCGATCAGCTCGCCCGCCCGCCCGCGGCCGCCGCTGGGCAGGCCGCGCTCGAAGTGCTGGCCGCTGGCGCGGTAGTCGTGGAAGTACCACGGCACGGCCTGGCCGAAGCGGGGGTCGGGCGTGTCCTGCAGGTGGATGGCCAGGTGCGGCTCGGGTGTGGTGACCGAGAACCCGGAGTTGCCGACGCGGCCGATCTCCTGGCCCGCCCGCACGCGGTCCCCGACCGAGACGAGCACCGACTCCTCCTTGAGGTGCGACAGGAACACGTACTCGTCCGCGGCGACGCGGATCACGACGTGGTTGCCGAACTCCTCGTCCACCACCCGGCGCGCCTCGGGCGGGTTGTCGCGCATGTCGCCGCGCGCGGCGACGACCTCGCCGTCCGCCGGCGCGAGCACGACCTCGTCGAAGGCGTAGTACTCGGTCAGCTTGGTCCCGGGCCGCACGTGGGTCTCGCCCTGCTCGTCGACCTGCACCAGGTCGAGCCCCCAGCGCCGGTCGGGCCGCTGCGTCGCCAGGACGTTGTCGGCGGGGTCCTCGCCCCCCCACACGACGACCCACTCGCCCCGTACCGGGAGCCGGAAGCGGACCTCGCTGGGCCGCCCCTCGCGCGCGGCGGGGAACGGGTAGGGGTAGTTGACCGCCATCAGCACGAGGGCGATGCAGAAGAGCCCCTGGATCCGGCTGCGGCGCATGAACGGGCGGAACAGCAGGCTGCGGACGGTCCCGACGAGCAGGGTCAGCAGGGCGGCGACCGACAGCAGCCCCGAGCCGAACCAGAACGCGTAGATCGGCAGCCGGCCCTCGTTGCGCATGCTGAGGTACAGCACGTGCGCGACGGTGAGCACGGTGAGGACGTACGCGACCTTCACCCACATCTCGACGCGGCCGGCGCGGCGTCGACGCGGCTCGGGCGCCCAGTCCTCCGCCCGCGCGTTCGCGAGCGGCTCGGCCGAGGGGGTTCCACCAGCAGGGTTCATGGCCGGATGTCGCCCCCTAGCATGCCACCCCCATCCGGCGAATTGGCCCGACCGGAAGAAGTTTCCGGGCGGTTCCGACCCAGACGCTCGTGCGCGGCCACGAACTCGTGCGCGCAGAACGACGCCATCAGGGACAGGTCGCCGGCCAGCACGACCGCACCGAGCAGCTCGGCGAAGCGGTTGGCCGTGCCCGCTCCCTCGCACCCCATCAGCGCGAGGCACTCGGCCGCGGTCCCGAACCCGGTGCCGCCGCCGACCGTCCCGACCAGCAGCGACGGCAGCGTCGCCGCGGCGTACAGGTCGCCGCCGGCGGTCACCTCGAGGTCCAGGAACCCGGTGGCCGCCTCGGTGACGTAGGCCGCGTCCTGGCCGCACGCGATGAGCACCGCCGCGAGCCCGTTGGCGGCCTGCACCAGCCAGTTCTGCGTCCCGAGCTGCGCGAAGCCGAGCGCGTACGTGCGCGCGATCGCGGCGAGGTCCTCGGGCGTGACGCGCGCGATCTCCGCCAGCGCCGCGCGCGGCACCGTGACGTCGGCGACCACGCTGCGCCCGCGGCCCTCGACGAGCGCCCGGGCGTTGGCGCGCTTCTCGACGTCCTGGCCGTGCACGTACCGCGCCAGCGCTCCGGTGGCCTCGGCCACGCGCGCCGACGCCAGGTCCGCCCCCCGTGCCGCCATGTTGATGCCGATCGCGTCGCCGGTGGTGAACACCAGCCGCAGCACGAGCCGCCGCCCCAGCACCTCGGGGCGCACGTCCACGAGCGCGCCGTGCCGCGTCGTCTCCGCCACGCGCGCGCGCAGCTCGTCCGCCAGCGCGCGCGCCGTCTCCGCGGCCCGCAGGGCGCCGTCCGCGTCGGCGTAGACGAGCACCGGGTGCTGCGAGAGGCCCTCGCGCACCACCCGCGACCGCGCCCGGCCCGCGCGCAGCAGCCGCATGCCGCGCGCGTGGGAGGCCACCAGCGCGCCCTCGGTGGTCGCCATGGGCACGTACACCTCGGCCGGGCCGCCGCTGGTCTCGACCACCAGCGGGCCGGCGATCCCCACCGGCACCCGGGCGAAGCCCACGAAGTTCTCGACGTTGCCGCGGGTGCGCTCCGGGTCGACGGGCGCGTCGCCGACCAGGTGGGGCAGCGCGCGCCCCGCGGCCCGCTCGACCAGGCGCCGCCGCTCGTCGCAGGCCGGGCCGCCGGCCGCGCCGTCCGGTGCGCGCGGGACCGGCGGCAGCCCTCCGGCGGGCGCGGGTTCCTGGGCGTCCATGGCCGCGCATGGTAGCGGCGGCGCCACCCGCGGGCAGCCGCGCCCCGACGGTCGTGTCCACGGCGGTCCGGCCCCGGCGGGGTCCGGGCTCGATCGCGCACCGCCTCGGCGTATCGTGGGCGCCGCCGCGGGCGGCCCCGCGAGCCCGGCGCCGCGCGCCCCCACCCCCACGAGCCCCATGGATCTCAACATCACCGGCTTCCTGGTCGTCGTATACGACGGCCAGCACGCGCTGAAGTTCACCCTCGGGCGCGCGCGCGAGGTCGTCGGACCCGGCGTCCACCTGCGGATCCCGATCTTCCAGAAGTTCAGCGTCGAGGAGACCAAGCACACGACGCTCGACCTCGAGCCGCAGGTCATCCAGCTCTCCGACGACCTCGTGTACGAGGTCGAGTGCAAGGTCGTCTACCAGATCGTCGACCTGCGCAAGGCCATCGTGGAGATCGACGACCTCGTCACCGGCCTGCAGAACCGCGTCGTCCTCGCCGTCCAGCGCGTCGTGGGCAAGCAGGACCGCGAGAGCGTGCGCGACGTGGACGCGATGGTGGGCGAGATCCGCGCGGAGCTCGTCCCTGTCGAGGAGCAGTGGGGCGTTCGCATCCTGCAGTTCGGCTTCTCGAACATCTCGCCCTCCCCCGCCACGCTGGAGATCACGCAGCTGGAGCTCCTGGCCCACGAGAAGCTCGGGCTCTACCGCACGTTCCGCGAGCGCGGGCTGTCCGAGGACTCCGCCGTGGCGCTGGTCTCCGGCGCCGTCGTGGCGATGCACGCCGAGGAGCCGACGCCCACGCGCACCGACCTCGCGCGGGAGGAGCGCGAGCTGCGCACGGCGCTGCAGGACGAGGCGCGGCGGGCGCTCGAGGCCCAGGCCGAGCGAGAGGCGGCCGGGGAGAGCGAGGCGGACGAGGCCGGGGAGCCGGAGGCCTGAAGGACCTGCCCGACATGCTGCTGCGGTGGCTGCGCGAGGCGGCCACCGACCACGCGATCGAGCTCGGTTACGCCCTCGCGGGCCTGCTCGCCGCGGCCGTGCGCGCCGCGGGCAAGACCGTGATGTCGGGCACCACCGGCCTGAAGTTCAGCTTCGGGCGGGCCACCCGTGAGCTCGAGCCGGGCTTCCACCTGCTGATCCCGTTCTTCCAGACCGTGCGCACCGTGCCGACGCGCTCGCGCACCCTCGACCTGTCGACGCAGCAGGTCACGACCTTCGACGGGCTCGTCTACCTGGTCGACGCGAACCTCGTGTACCGCGTCGTCGACGTGCGCAAGGCGCTCGTGCAGATCGACCGGCTCGAGCTCGGGATGCTGCAGATGCTCGGCCTGGGCGTGCAGGAGGTGCTGCGCGCCCAGGACCGCGAGCGCCTGCGCGTCTCGACGGAGCTCGACCGGCTGCTGGCCGAGAACCTGGAGGCCCGCCTGGAGCCCTGGGGCGTGGCGGTCGAGCACGCCGGCTTCACGACCATCACGCCCTCGGCCGAGACGCTGCGGCTGACGCAGCTCGCCGAGCGCGGGCGCACGCGCGCCCGGACCCTCGCGCTGCTCGAGGAGCGCGACGTCCCGCGCCGCGACGCGCTGCCCCTGCTCGGCGCGCGCCAGCGGTTCCTGCGACGCGGGCGCCTGCTCGAGGAGCGCGCGCGCATCCGCGCCCGCCGGCGCCGGGTGCGCCAGACGCTCGAGCGCATCGAGCGCGAGCTGTCGGAGGAGCTGCGCGAGCTGGCCCTCGGCCGGGCCGGCCCCGCGGGCGTCCTGCCGGGCCTGGCCGCCGGGGCCGAGGCCGGCCGCGCCGCCCGCGCGCGCCGCACCCGACCGGGCGGCGCCGCCCCGGACGGGCGCGCCCGTCCCTGATTTCATGACCCGGCCCGGGCGCGCCCGTCCCTGATCCCATCACCCGGCTCGGGCGCGCCCGTCCCTGATTCACCCGGCGCGGGCGCGCCGGGGGCGCCGGTCAGCGCCCGAAGCCGGCCTCGGCCGCGCGCGGCGGGGCGTGCTTCACGTGCTCGTCGAACCAGGCGAACATCTCGGCCAGCGTGTGCAGCACCGACTCGCGCGCCCGGTAGCCGTGCCCCTCGCTGGGCAGCTCGACGTGGCGCACCACGCCGCCGTTGCCCTTGATCGCGTGGAACATGCGCTCGGACTGGACGGGGAACGTGCCGGGGTTGGGGTCGTCGGCGCCGTGGAGCAGGAGCAGCGGCTCGTCCACGTCGTCGGCGTGCAGGAACGGCGAGATCGCGAAGTAGACCTCGGGCGCCTCCCACAGGGTCCGGCGCTCGCTCTGGAACCCGAACGGCGTCAGGGTGCGGTTGTACGCGCCGCTGCGCGCCACGCCGGCGCGGAACAGGTCGCAGTGCGCCAGCAGGTTCGCCGTCATGAAGGCGCCGTAGCTGTGGCCGCCCACGCCGACGCGGTCGGGGTCCGCCGCGCCGCGCTCGACGGCCGCCTCGATCCCGGCGCGGGCCGCCGCCACGATCTGCTCGACGAACGTGTCGTTCACCGTCTCGGGGTCGCCGACGACGGGCATCGAGGCGCCGTCGAGCACCGCGTAGCCCTGCGTCAGGAAGAACAGGTGCGAGGACCCGCGCGGGTACGTGAAGCGGTGCGGCGTCCCGCGGACCTGGCCGGCGGTCGCGCCGTCGTCGAACTCGAGCGGGTAGGCCCACACGACCAGCGGCAGGCGCTCGCCCTCCACGTGGTCCGCCGGCAGGTAGAGCGTCGCGGTCAGCGCGACGCCGTCGTCGCGCTCGTAGCGCAGCAGCTCCTTGCGGATCCCGGCGAGCTCCGGCGCGGGGTGCGGGAACTCCGTCAGGGCGGTGCCCGTCTCCGCGCCGAGGTCGAGCAGGTGGTAGTTCGGCGGCTCCGACGCCGACTCGCGCCGCGTCACGACGACGGGCGGCGCGTCCGCGCGGCTCGCCACGACGCCGGTCACCGACTCGTACTCCCCGGGCGCGCAGCGCCACAGGCGGACCGTCTCGCCGGTGGCCAGGTCGAGGCGGTCGAGGAACGGCCGGTCGCCGTCCGCCGAGGCGCCGCGCCCGGAGCGGTAGACGCTCGTCCCGTCCTCGCGCACGACGCGGCTGCCGCGCGCGTCCCTCGTGGTGACGAGCGAGCCGGGGTCGGCGTAGCGGTCGCGGTAGTTGCGGTCGTCCAGCACGACCGGCCCGGCGTCCGACGCGGGGTCGTGCAGCAGCGTGCGCCGGCGGTTGACGTCGCGGTCGAACTCGGTGGTCACGAAGCGCGCCCCGTCCGCGAACCAGGTGACGCCCCAGGCGCGGTGCTCGACGCGCACCAGCTCGCGGGCGGCGCCGTCGGCGAACGGCGCGTCCCACGTCATCCAGCGGTCGCGGTGCGGCACCTCGGCCTCGGGGTCGCCGCCGTCGAGCGCCTCGACCCAGGCCAGCGTCGCCGGCGCCCCGGCGCGCCACTGCAGCGAGCGCGGGCCCGTGCGCACGCCGTGCAGCGGGATGCCCTCCCCCAGCGGGATCTCGGCGACCACGCGCTCGACCTCGCCGTCCGGGCTCCACACCTCGAACCGCCGCGGGAAGCGCCACGACGGCAGCACGTACGAGAACGGCCGCTCGACGATCTCGACCAGCAGGTGGGCCCCGTCGGGCGAGGGCTCCGCGGACGCCACGCGCGCCGGCTCCCCCAGCGGGGTCGCGCGCCCCTCGAGGTCGACGCGCGCCACCTGCGCGGTCGTGTAGAACGCGAACAGCACCTCGTCGTGCGCGTCGCGCAGCAGGTCCTGGTACGTGCGGACCGGCGTCGCGCGGCCGCGGCTCTCCTGCACGCGCGGCCCGAGCGGCACGGGCGGCCGCGGCGGCGGCTCGAAGAAGCCCTCCGGGCGCAGCAGGCACACCAGCGCCGCCGAGTCCGGCGTCCAGCCGAAGCCGGAGTCCAGCACCCCGGCCAGCCGCGTGGCGACGCGCCGCGGCTCGCCTCCGTCCAGCTCCACGACCCAGAGGTCGGAGCCGCCCTCGGCCGCCAGCGAGTAGGCCAGCCGGCCGCCGTCGGGCGAGAAGGCCGTGGAGACCACGCGCGCTTCGGCGGGCAGCGCGAGGCGGCGCTCGACACCCTCCGCGGCGCCGGCCCGCACCGCGCGCAGGTCCTGGACCACGAGCCCGACCGGGTCGCTCGCCGACCACGGCCGCACCGCGCCGGGGTCGACGCGCGTGCCCGCCATCGGGAGCCACGGCCGCGACACGTCGGCGAGGGTCGGCAGCGACGGGCGCTCGACCAGCAGCAGCCAGCGGCCGTCGGGGCTCACGCTCGCCGTCGGCGTCGGCGGGGCGTCCACGAGCCGCACCACGCCCGGCGGCGGCAGGCGGTAGCCGGGCTCCTGCGCGGAGCGCGCGGCGCCGGGCGCGGCGAGACCGAGCGCGAGCACCGGGACGACGAGGAGGGCGGGCAGGGTGTTCATGGGGAGTCTCCGGAGCCGCTGGGGGCCAGGGGGGAACGGGGGTGCGCCGCGCGGGCCGGGGCGCCGCCGGCGTCGTCCACGAGGCGCGGCTCGAAGCGCGCGAGCCGCCGCTGCATGACCTCGACCGCCGCGGGGTTCTCGTCGACGAGGACGGCGTCGCGCCCGCACTCCGCGGCGGCCTCGCCGGTCGTGCCGCTGCCGGCGAAGAAGTCGAGCACGCGGTCGCCGGGCCGCGAGTGGACGCGCACGATCCGCCGCAGCACGCCGAGCGGCTTCTGCGTCGGGTAGCCGGTGCGCTCCTTGCCGCCCGGCGGCACGATCGTGTGCCACCAAACGTCGGTGGGCGTCTTGCCGCGCCGCGCCTTCTCGTCGCCGACCAGCGCGGGCGCCAGGTACGGGATGCGGTCGCTCTCGTCCGCGTCGAAGGCGTAGTCGCGCGGGTCCCGCGCGTACCACAGGATCACGTCGTGCTTGGTCGACCAGCGCCGCCGCGAGCGCGCGCCGTAGTCGTAGGCCCACACGATCTCGTTCAGGAACGACGCGCGGCCGAGGAGCTCGTCCAGCAGCACCTTGACGTAGTGCGACTCGCGCGGGTCGAGGTGCACGAACAGGCTGCCGTTCGCGGTGAGCAGGCGCACGGCCTGCTCCAGGCGCGGCCGCAGGAACCCGAGGTAGTCCTCGTGCGTGTCCCCGTAGGCCATGCGGCCCACCTCGCGCGTGCGGTAGCGCCGGCCGCGGAACCCCGTGCGGTCGCCGGCGTCGTCCCGCTCCGTCTCGAGCCGCCGCAGCTCGCGCCGCCGCCCCGTGTTGAAGGGCGGGTCGACGTAGACCAGCGCGAACTCACCGGCGGGCTGCGCGCGCAGCCACTCCAGGTTCTCGGCCCGGACGATCGTGACGGTGGGACGGCGCTGCGTCACGGGGGCCGATCCTACGGCGCCGGCGGTCGCGTCGCCCGGCCGCGCCGGTAAGATCTGCGGCCATGGAGACCGCGGACGACGAGCGCCACCTGCGCGAGGCCATCGCCCTGGCCGTGGATTCGGTCGGGAGCGGCGGCGGCCCGTTCGGCGCCGTGGTGGTGCGCGACGGCGCCGTCCTGGCCCGGGGCCAGAACCGCGTGGTCCCCCACGGCGACCCCACCGCGCACGCCGAGGTCGAGGCGGTGCGCGCGGCCTGCCGCGCGCTCGGCGGCCACGACCTGTCCGGCGCGACGGTGTACGCGAGCTGCGAGCCCTGCCCCATGTGCCTCGGCGCGCTCTACTGGGCCCGCGTGGACCGCGTCGTGTTCGCGGGCGGACGCGACGACGCCGCCCGCGCCGGATTCGACGACGCCCGCCTCTACGACGAGCTCCCGCTCCCCGCCGCCGAGCGCAGCCTGCCCGTCGAGCGACGACTCGCCGACGAGGGGCGCGCCCCGTTCGAGGCCTGGCAGGCGCTCGAGGACCGCGAGCCCTACTGACCCCGGACTGACTGGGTTCCGTGTGGGCCGGACGGACCGGGGTCCCGGCGCGAGCGTGACCCGGTTCCCGCGGGAATTCCTGCAACCGACGGCGCCCGGAGCGGTCCCCTCCATGTGAAGGGGCCCCGGTCGTGAAGGGGCCCCGGTGGGGTCGGCGTCAGCGGGGCCCCTTCACCGGGAGGGGGTCGGGGCCGGCTCGCCGGCCTCGGCGGCGGCGAGCTCGCCCGTGTTCTCGCCGGGGCGCCAGCGCTCCCAGCGGCCGACGCGCACGCCGCCGGGGCCGAAGTTGCCGCGCTCGGCCAGGCTGCCGTCGGCGTGCCAGTACGTCCACGTGCCCGTGCGGCGGTTGCCGTAGTAGCGGCCCTCGGCCTTCTTGCGGCCGCCGGGGTGGTACTCCACCCAGTCGCCCTCGCGCACGTTGCCGCGCATGGGGCCCTGGCTGGAGACCTGGCCGTCCTCGAACCACCAGATCATCTCGCCGGGCGCGCCGCCGGCGCCGAAGTCGACGAGCGAGCGCGGCGCGCCGTCGGCGTAGTAGCTGCGCCACGTCCCGACCGGCTCGCCGTGGCGGAACTCGCGCTCGGCGCGCACCTGGCCGTCCTCGTACCACTCGACCTCGCGGCCGTGCTTGACGGTCTTGCGGTCCTCGCGGATCAGCACGCCGGTCTCGCGCGCGAGCAGCGTCGGGTCGTTGCGGTAGAAGCTGCGCTGCCGCTCCTGGACCGGCTGCTCGAGGGGCGGCCCCTCCACGCGCGGGTAGTAGCCCGACGGCAGCGGCGGCCGGATGCAGGCCGGCGCGAGCAGCGCGGACGCGCCGAGTCCCGCGGCGAGAGCGGCGGCGAGGCGCGGGCGGGGCCGGATCGGGCGGGGGGCGTTCATCGCGGGGGGGCGTCCAGCAGGATAGCGCGGAACAGCAGCTGGAACGTGCCCTGGGTCCAGCCGCGGTAGTGCGGGCGGAACCCGAACAGGTGCACGGCGCCCTCTCCGTGTTCGGCGCGAACCCAGGCGGACTTGCCCTCGACCACCTCGGGCTGGCGGATCCATCCCGAGAGCAGGACCCTGCGCGGCGCGTAGCGCAGGAGGGTCGCGGCGCGCGCGCCCTCCTCCACCGTCCAGGCGGCGCCGCCCCGGGTGAAGAACAGCGGCACGGAGGCCGGCAGGCCGGCCGCGCGCGGCGCGCCGGGCTCGGGGACGCCCCGCAGCACGCTGCCGGGGCACGAGAAGCCCTCGGCCTCCGGGGCGGCGACCGCGTCCACGAGCGGAAGGTCCAGCAGGTCGATCGCCCAGGCCGCCGCGCGGCCGACGGCGATCACGGTCCCGCCGCCGCGCACGAACTCCTCGACGGCCACGGCGCCCTCGGGGTCCAGGCCGCCGGTGTAGTCGCTCGGGACCGAGCCGGCGCGGCGGCCGCGGTCGAGCTGCCTCCCGTCGACGTCCGGCAGCACCAGCACGTCGAGGAAGCCGTCCAGCCGTCCGGCGCGCAGCATCTCGTTGCGGACACGCGTGAAGGGCACGCCGAAGCCGTCCAGCACCCAGCGGATCCAGCCCTCGTCCATGGAGCCGCGCCAGGGCGCGTACACGCCGACGCGCGGCAGGCGCGCGAGCGTCCGCGTCCAGGCTGGAGCGGGCGCGGCGTCGGGGCCGCTCGCCGCCGCTCCGCTCGTGTCCGCGCCGTCGTCCGACGCGCCGGAAGACCCCGGCACGAGGCGCGCCGCGCGGAACGAGCCCTCCGCGGCGTCGGGGTCGGCCACGAACGTCAGGCGCTCGCCGCGGCCGAGCGCCGCGAACGCGTCGCGCCACCGGTCGCTCTCGCGCGTCGACCAGCGGGTGCCGTCGTCCAGACGCTCGAAGCCCGCCACCGCCTCGTCCGCGCCGACCACGTGGCGCAGCTCGGCCGCGAGCGCCTCGACCACCTCGACGCGGTGCACGCCGAACAGCAGCGGCAGGGTCCAGCCGGCGACGTCGTAGGGCGAGTCGCCGTCGGGGTAGCGCTGGACCTCGAACAGGTCCTTCACGTGCGCGCCGTAGGGCTGGTCGCGCGGGATCACGACGCTGCCGGCGGGCCACGTCCGCCCGTCGGCCTCGACCGGAGCGTCGGCGACGAAGACGTCGACGCCGCCGAGCAGCAGCAGCTCGACCAGCCGGCGCGCGGCCCCGCGGTCCTGGCCGTCCGAGGGCAGGATCCAGGCGCGCGGCGCGTCGGTGCGGCCGCGCTCGACCGCCCGGCGCGCGGCGTCGAGCGACCCCGACAGCCAGCGCGGGCGCTCGCGCGCCAGGCTGCCGAGCAGCGAGCGCGCGAAGGCCAGCTCGTAGTCGACGACGTCGCGCAGCCGCCACCAGCCGCCCGGCCAGGGGTCCGGGAAGCGGTTCGAGGGCGCGTAGTCGCCCAGCCCGCGCGGCCCGCGCAGCCGCTCGATCGGCAGGAACACCGGCGTGGCGAGGTCCACCGAGGCCGCCTCGGTCAAGAGGCCGATCACGTTGTGGCGCACGGGCACGTTGCGGTTCCCGCCGTTCCACCACATGTCGTAGGAGACGCCCGTGGACACGCCCGAGAGCCCGGCGCGCGTCATGTCGTAGAGCGCCCGCGACCCCAGCGCGCCGATGCCCGCGATGACGCCGGGGTCCAGGTTGGGGTTCAGCGGGTCGCGGAACGGCGGGACGAACATGCGCTCGCGATCCGAGCCCTGCTCGTGCACGTCCCAGTACACCTGCGGGTGCCACTCGGAGTACAGCAGCCGCGTGACGATGCGCGTCTCCGCCTGGGTCAGCGCGAACCAGTCGCGGTTGTTGTCGTGGCCGACGTAGTGGTGGTAGAGCTCGAGCAGGCCGGAGGCCTCGTGCGGCGTCCCGACCGTCTCGCGGTACCACGAGACGACGCGGTCCAGGCCGTCGGGGTTCAGGCACGGCGCGACGAGCACGACGAGCTCCTCGCGCGCGCGCCGCCAGGGCGCCTCGTCGGACGTCGCCAGGGCGTGGGCCAGCTCCATCGAGAACTGCGGCGCGGCGGTCTCGGTCGAGTGCATCCCGCACGACACGAACAGCACGAGCGGCTCCTCCGCCACGATGCGCGCCAGCTCGGCCGCGTCGACGCCGCGCGGGTCGGCCAGCCGCGCGGACGCGGCCCGGATCGCGTCGAGCCGCGCCAGGTTCGCCTCGCTCGAGATCGCCGCCAGCAGGAAGTCGCGCCCGTCGGTCGTCGTCCCCACCACGTCCGTGCGCACGCGCGGGCTGGCCTCGGCGAGGCGATGGAAGTACGCCGACACCTCGCCCCAGTCCGCCAGCTCGAAGTCCACCGCGACGGGCCGCCCGAGGTGCTCCCCCGGCGCGGGCACCTGCGCCCCGGCCGCGAGCCCCGTCGCCCAGACCGCGACGGCCACCACCACGCGTGCGAGCCCGCGCGCACGCGATTGCACACCGGCCCGCAGGCCGGGGATCGGCCCGCGCCCCGGATCCGCGAGCGGGCCGGCACGCAGCCCGCTGCCAGGGCCGATGCGGGGCCCGACGCGCGGCCCAGTACGCCGGCCGGTGCGCGGACCACTGCGCGGCGCGGTGCGCTGGCCGATGCGCAGGCCGATCTTCGGGACCAAGTGCGGGCCGACTCGCGGGCCGGTGATCGGGCCGGTGCGCGGGCCGGTGCGCAGGCCGGTGCGCGGCCCGGTGCGCGGCCCGGTGCGCGGGCCAGTGCGCGGCCCGGTGCGCGAAAGGAGCGTCGAGCGGAGCGGCGGGGCGGCGGAGGTCGCGGTCATCGGTCTCCCGTGTCGAGGCGTCTCGGCGCGCTGCGGGGGCGTCTCGGCGCGCGGCGCGGCCCGGGGTCCGGGGCGGTCGCGCGCGGCGTCCGCATCGCCCCGGGGCGCGGCGGCGGGCGGTGGCGCGAGCCGGGGTCCGGAGGGGGCGGATTGTAGCCCGCGGGCGCCGCGTGGTCCCGCCGTTCGTTCCGCGTAAGGCGGGCGGGCCGCGCGGTCTCGCGGGCTACGATCGCGGCCATGCTCCAGCTCCTCCTCGTCTCCGCGCTCGCGGCGCCCCAGAATCCGCGCATGGACCTCCCGTTCGAGACCTTCACCCTCGACAACGGCCTCGAGGTCGTCGTGCACGAGGACCACTCCGACCCCGTCGTCGCGGTCTACGTCGTCTACCACGTCGGCAGCGGGCGCGAGCGCCCCGGCCGCTCGGGGTTCGCGCACCTCTTCGAGCACATGCTGTTCCAGGGCTCGCAGCACGTCGACGACGACGGCCACTTCAAGCTCGTCTCCGAGGCCGGCGGGACGCTGAACGGGACCACGAACTTCGACCGCACGCTGTACTACGAGGTGCTGCCCGCGAACCAGCTCGAGCTGGCGCTCTGGCTCGAGGCGGACCGCATGGGCTTCCTCCTGCCCGCGCTCACACAGGAGTCGTTCGACAACCAGGTCGACGTCGTCAAGAACGAGCGCCGGCAGAACTACGAGAACCGGCCGTACCGCCGCGGGCACGAGACCATCCTCGCGGCGATGTTCCCGTCGGACCACCCCTACTCCTGGCCGACGATCGGCTCGATGGCGGACCTCTCCGCCGCGACGCTCGACGACGTGCACGCGTTCTTCCGGCGCTGGTACGGCCCGAACAACGCGACGCTCGCCGTGGGCGGCGACGTGGACTCCGCGCAGGTGCGCGCCTGGGTCGAGCGCTACTTCGGCTCGATCCCCGCCGGCCCCGAGGTCGCGCGGCCCGAGCCGCGCCCGGTCCGGCTCGAGGCGGACCGGCGCGTCGTCCTGGAGGACCGCGTCCAGCTCCCCCAGCTCGTCGTCTCCTGGCCCACCGTGACGCACTACACCGACGAGGACGCGGCGCTCACGCTGCTGGAGGCGGTGCTGTCGGCGAACAAGTCCGCCGTGCTCGACCGGGCGCTGCAGGTCGAGGAGGAGCTCGTGCGCGACGTCTCCGCCTCGAACTCCACGCGCGAGCTCGCCGGCGAGTTCCGGATCACGCTGACGGCCGCGCCCGGGGTCTCGCTCGACGCCCTCGAGCAGCGCCTCGGCGAGCTGCTGCTCGAGCTGGCCGAGCGCGGCATCGACCCCGACCACCTCGAGCGCATGAAGACCCGCTTCGAGTCCCGCTACGTCCGGGCCTTCGAGACCGTCTCGGGCCGCACCAGCGCCCTGGCGGAGGCCAGCGTCTTCGAGGGCGACCCCGCGGCCGCGGCGCGCTGGCTCGAGCGCGTCCTGGCCGTCTCCGCCGAGGACGTCCACGGCGCGCTGAAGCGCCACCTCGTCGGCCGCCCGGCGGTGATCCTGTCGGTCGTGCCGGAGGGTCGCGTCGACCTGGCCGCCAGCGGCCGCACCCCGGCGCAGGTCGAGGCCGAGGCCGCGCTGGACCGCACGCAGCGCCCCGCCGCCGGGCCCGTGCCGGAGTTCCACACGCCGCCGATCTGGCACGACCGGCTGCCCAACGGGGTCGCGGTGCTCGGGACGCCCTTCGACGAGATCCCGATGACGCGCATCGAGCTGTCGCTGCCGGGGGGCCGGCTGGCCGAGACGGAGGAGACCGCCGGGCTCTCCACGCTCGTGGCGGCGATGCTCGGCGAGGGCACCGAGCGGCTCTCGACCACGGAGTGGACCGAGGCGCTCGACGACCTCGGCGCCACGCTCGCGGTGTCGAGCGACCGCGAGGAGCTGACGTTCTCGCTCGCGACGCTCGACCGCAACCTCGTGCCGGCGGTCGAGCTCCTGGGCGAGCTGCTCCTGACTCCGCGCTTCGACCCGGAGGACTTCGAGCGCCTGCGCCGCCGCCGGCTCGCGGCCATCGACACGCGCGGCGACGACGTCCGCGGCGTGGCGGAGACCGTCTTCGCGCGCCTCGTCCACGGCGACGGCTCGCCCCTGGGCGCGCCGGCGCGCGGCACCCGGGCCACCATCGAGAGCCTCACGCTCGACACCGCCCGCGCCTGGTACCGCGGCGTCGCGGATCCGTCGCGCGCGCGCCTGGTGGTCGTCGGCGACCACGACGCGGCCGCCGTCCAGCAGCTGTTCGCCGGCCTGGCGGCGCGCTGGACGCCCCCCGAGAATCCGATCGTCGCCGCCGCTCCGCGGCCCGCGCCCGCGCGGGAGCGCACGGCGCTGTACCTGGTCGACCGGCCGGGCGCCGCGCAGTCGGAGCTGCGCGTCGGCCACATGGGCCCGGCGCGGACCAACCCCGACTACTACGCGCTGGACGTGCTGAACTACGTGCTGGGAGGCTCGTTCTCCAGCCGGGTGAACATGAACCTGCGCGAGGACAAGGGCTACACGTACGGGGCGCGCACGTCCCTCTCCGGCAGCAACGTGCCAGGACCGTTCCAGGCCGGAAGCGGTGTGCACACGCACGTGACCGCCGACGCGGTCCGCGAGCTGCTCGGCGAGCTGCAGGGCATCCTCGCCGGCCCGACGCAGGACGAGCTGGACTTCGCGCGGGCCGCGCTGCTGCAGGCCAACGCGCGCCGCTACGAGTCCATGCGCGCCCTCGCGGGCCTGGTCGACAACGTGGGTCGCTACGGCTTCCCCGACGACTACCCCGAGCGCAACGCGGCCGAGCTGCGCGACCTCACGACCGAGCGCCTGCGCGAGCTGGCCGTGCAGTACCTCGAGCCCGACCGCCTGGTCGTGCTGGTGGTCGGCGACGCCGAGCAGGTCCGCGCCGGCCTGGACGAGCTGGGCCTCGGCCCGGTGGTCGAGCTCGACGTCGACGGGGCCGCGGTGGACGGCGGCGCGGTGGACGCGAGCCACGCGCGCTGAGCGCGACGGGCGCGCCGGGCGCGAGCGAGGCGCGGGCCCGGCGGCCTCAGCGCCGTCCGGGCTCGCCGGCCGCCTCGGCCTCGCCCGTCATCGGCACGAACCGCACGGGCAGCACGGAGCGCTCCGAGAGCGACCCGTCGAGGCCCTTCTCGATCACGACCAGCTCCTGCGCGCGGTCCCCCACGGGCAGGACCATGCGCCCGCCGGGGGCCAGCTGCTCGATCAGGGGCGCCGGCACGTGGTCGGGCGCCGCCGTCACGACGATGGCGTCGAACGGGGCGTGCTCGGGCCAGCCGCGGTAGCCGTCCCCGGCGCGGACGTGCACGTTTCCGTAGCCCAGCTCCGCGAGCAGCGCGCGCGAGCGCTCGGCCAGCTCGGGCACGATCTCGATCGTCCACACCTCGCGGGCCAGCTCGCCGAGGACCGCGGCCTGGTACCCGCTGCCCGTGCCGATCTCGAGCACCCGCTCGTCCCCCGTGAGCCCGATCGCCTGCGTCATGAAGGCGACGATGTACGGCTGCGAGATCGTCTGGCCGTAGCCGATCGGGAGCGGCGAGTCCTCGTAGGCGTAGCTCCGCTCCGGCTCCGGCACGAAGCGGTGCCGGGGGACGGCGGCGAGCGCGGCCAGCACGCGCGGGTCGTCGATGCCGCGCGGCACGAGCTGATTCTCCAGCATGGTCCGGCGCGCGCCTCCTCGTTCCGCGGTGAGGCGCGTGATGCTCCGCTCATAGGGCGGCCCGCCCGCCGATTCCACTTCCGAGCCGAGGGTGCGGTCCGCGGCGGGCTCGCACCCGCAACCGGACAGGACGCCGAGCAGCAGGGCGAGAACGCCGCTGCGCGCCGGCACGCTCGCGACGCACGCTCGGCCACGTGCGCACCGTTCCGCGCGGCTCCGGGCCCTCGTTCCGGGTCGATCCACGTCCCCGAGCGTACTCCGGCCGGGCCGTCGTCGCCCCGGCGGCCCCGAGCAGGCATACTTCCGGCGGAGCCGCCGCCCCCATGACGTCCACCGACCCGTCCGACACGCCTCCGCGACCGGCTCCCGGGCAGGACCCCGGGGAGGCTCCCGGCCCCCCGGGACAGGGCGGGGACTCCGCGCCGGACATCCCCCTCGAGCCGGAGGGCTCGCCGCGGAGCGCCGCCAGCGACGAGCTGGACGAGGGGCGGCCGGTGGGCCCCACCCCGGCGGCGGACTTCTGGGAGACCCTGTACGGCCGCCGCTCGATCCGGCGCTTCTCCGACCAGCCCGTCGCCCGCGAGCTGGTCGAGCAGGTGCTGCACGCGGGCATCTGGGCGCCGAGCTCCTGCAACTACCAGATGTGGGACCTGGTCGCGGTGGACGACCCCGACGTGAACGCGCAGCTCGCCGGGCTCTCGCTGCAGATGGGCAACGCGCCGGTGAACGTCGTCGTCTCGTACGGGCGCGACTTCTCCGAGGAGGGTTTCGCCAACGTCCAGTCCGCCAGTGCCCTCATCCAGAACATGAGCCTGGCCGCCCACGCCCTGGGGCTCGGCACCTTCTGGATCACGCAGATGGGCGACGCCGAGCGCGTCCGCGAGGTGGTCGGGCTGCCCTACGACCGGCTCGTGATCGCCGTGCTGGCGCTCGGGTATCCGAAGTCCGTCCCCCGGCGCGGCCCCCGCCGCCGCCCGCTGACGCAGGTCGCGCACTGGAACCATTACGCCGGCCGCGCGATCCCCTCCTCGCCGGACCCGGAGGACTGGCCCTCCGACCTGCGCGCCGTGTACCAGCGCGCGCGAGTCCTGAACGGGCTGCGCCACAACAAGCCCCGGCCCTGGGAGCTGCGCGCGCTCGAGACGGCGCTGGACCGGCTGGTTCCGGAGGGCGCCGAGCGCGCCCCCGATCCCGAGGCGGCGCCGCGCTGGCTGGACGTGCTGCCGTGCACGGGCATCCTGACCGAGCGGCTCTCCCAGAAGCGCCCCGGGTTCCGCTTCGACGTCGTCGAGCACACGCCCGAGGTCGCCGCCTTCTGCGCGGCGCGGCCGCGGCCGAAGGGCCGCGCGCTGGTCTGGGACGCGGGCGCGACGGGCCCGGAGGACGACGCCTACGACGTAGCCTCGTGCCTCTACCGGCTGGAGGACCTGCGCGCTGACGAGCGCCCCCGGCTCCTGGCGGACGTCGTGCGCTGGCTCCGTCCGGGCGGCCGCCTGCTGCTGGGCTTCGTCAACCAGCGCTCGTTCCACGACACGACCGAGCGCCTGCGCCGGCACCGCGGCGGACCGCGGGGCGTCGAGTACGTCCTGTCCCCCGACCCGAACATCGGTCCGTTCCAGGCGCTGCCCGCGGAGCAGGTCGAGGGGCTGGTCCGCGACGCGGGCCTGGAGGTGCGCGGTCGCCTGGGACTGCAGGCCGTCCCCCAGCCCGAGGAGATCGCGTTCCGCTCGCGCAACTTCTCGAGCCGCAACCAGGGCCTCGCCCGGGGCGCGGGCCGCGTGCTCTCGTGGATCGAGCGCGCTCCGGGGTTCCAGTCCCGGCGCGGGCGCTTCCAGTACCTGCTGCTGGAGAAGCCTGGCCACGCCGGGTCCTAGTCCCACTCCACGGCGATCGAGCGGCCGCCGCTGGCCGCCGCCAGGGCTTCCCAGTGACGCTGCAGGCGCGGCGGAGCGTCCACGAGGATCGAGTCGAAGGCGACCGCGCGGAAGCGTGTCCGCTCGAGCAGCAGGGGAAACATCAGCTCGAGGTCCCAGTGCGGACCGCCGGTCGGGGCGCCGTCGGTCAGCGTCACGAGCGTGTCCACGTCCGGATCCTCGAGGGCGCACAGGGCGGCGTCCCAGAAGTTCCCGCGCCCCGTCTCGCGGCGGCGCTCGAACCAGTCGAGGGCGCGCCGTCGGTGGCTGCGGCGCGCGGGGACCAGGCCGTCCTCCCACGGCAGGGGCTGCCCGGTGTACGGGACGAGGTTGAACGCGGCGTCCTCGGCCAGCGCGTCGAGCGTCCGGCGCAGGTGACCGTCGGCGACCTGCTTCTTCGTGGTGCCGTCCTCGCGCTCGCGCCACAGCGAGCCCGACAGGTCCACCAGGAACACCACCCGGTCGGAGCGCAGGGGCAGACCGGCGAAGGAGACGGTGTGCTCGCCCCCCGGGGCGGCCCGGTCCGCCCCGCGCGCGGCGACGCCCCCGGGCGGCCCGGACGCGGGGGACGCGCACCAGTCCTCGGGCAGGCGCTCGAGCCAGTGGCGCCACGGCCGCGGGTCGGCGCGGTGGCGCAGTCCCGACAGCGCGCGCAGCGCCTCCACGATCGCCGACCGCAGGCGTGGCCGGTCCTCGGCGGAGAGACGCTCGACCAGGGCCGCGGCCGCCGCGCGGGTCCCCCACCGCGCCCAGCCGGCGAGCACCTGGCCGCGGACGGCGGAATCGGGATCGTCGACGGCCGAGCGGGTCCGCGCGTGCGCCCAGGCCCGATCGTCGAGCCGCCAGGCGGCGGCCACGGCGGCGGCGCGCACGGTCGCGCGCCGGTCGCCCAGGTCCTGCTCGACGCGCTCACGGACCTGCGGAGCGCCGAGCGCCACGAGGGCATGCAGGGAACCGGCGCGAACGCCCGCGTCCCGCGAGGCGCGCCCCAGGCGGTCGACGCGTTCGACGGCGCGGGCGGGCTCGAGCAGCCGGCCCGCGCCGGCCAGACGCTCGACCGACCAGAGCCCGAGGCGCAGGCCCTCGGGGTCCCGGGCCGGGAGCGCGTCGACGAGGTCGCGCGCGTCGACCGACACCCGCAGCCGCCCGAGCGCCTCGGCGACCCGCCACCGCACCCAGTCCTCGCGCGCGGCCAGGCCCGCGCGCCCGAGCAGGTCGCGCAGCACCCGCGGGTCGTCCACGCCGGCCAGCTCGAGCTGGGCGCGGTCGGCCACCTCGGGCTCGTCGTCGGCCAGCGCCTCGATCACGAGGGCCCACGCCTCGCGCGACCCGAGCGCCGCGAGCTCGGCCACCGCGCGCCGCCGCGCCGACGGTTCCGGCGCGCCCGCCCGCTCGGCGAGATCCGCGAGCCGCCGCCGGGCAGCACGGTCGGAGCGTCCACCCGCCCGCGCACGCGGGGCGGTTCCAACCGGCCCGCATGTCCGCGGGCCGGTTCCAACGGGCCCGCGTGTCCGCGGGGCGATTCCAACGGGCCCGCGTGTCCGCGGACCGGTTCCAACGGCCCCGCGTGTCCGCGGGGCGATTCCAACGGGCCCGCGTGTCCGCGGGGCGATTCCAACGGGCCCGCGTGTCCGCGGGGCGATTCCAACGGGCCCGCGTGTCCGCGGGCCGGGCGCGTGGGGGGCGCCGGGGCGCGGGCCGGTGCCGAGCGGGCGCGGCGCGGGCGGTCCCCCCGGTGCGCCGGGGTCCGTCAGCGCGAGCGCGGCCAGCGGCACGAGGGCGGCGAGCCAGCCGGCGAGCCAGAGCGGCAGCAGGGAACGGCGGGGGCGCAGGGAGCGGGCGGGGGCGGGCATCGTCCGCGCGGACGCCCCGTCGTCCGGGGCTCCACGCGAACCCTGGACCGGCGCGATGCGCCGTGGTTGCGCGCGGCGTGCCGGAAGTTCCGCGCCGCGCCGGAAGTTCGCCGCACACGGGAGGTTCGCTGCGCACCGGAATGCGGCCGCGCGCGGGGTTTCCGGCGCGCACAGGAGGCTCGCCGCTCGCGGGGGGTTCACCGCCTGCGATGAACTCGCCGCGCGCCGGGATCTCGCGGTCCGGGGAGGTCGCGCGACGCCGAGCGCGGGAGCTTCGCGACGCGTGGAAGCGCCGCCTCCCCACGCGGTCGGCGGGCCCTAGCGCCGTCGCGCCACGATCACGCGGCCCGTGAAGCCGCAGGCGACGAACTCGTCCCCGGGGGCGTCGAGGTCGACGTCTCCCGCGGCGGCGTGGTGGAACTTGTCCGCGTCCTCGTGCACGACCCGCGGCACCCAGCCGTCGGGGCTCTCGTGCAGCACGATCATCGTGCGCTCGTAGCCCGCCGTGCCCGCCTCCAGGCCCGGCAGGTCCGGGTCGAGGTCCGCCAGCACCGCGCCGCGCAGCTTGAGCAGCGAGCGGTACATCGTCGTGCGCTCGCCGTCCTCGATCAGCGCGAGCTCGCCGTCGTCCGCGCACACCACCAGGCGCCGGTCGGCGGCGTCGAGCCGCGCCTGCCCGGCCGGCGCGCGCCCGAGCACGCGCGTCTCCCAGCGCTCGGGACGCTCCTCGGAGCGCCCGACCCACACGACCGAGCCGTCCGCGCACGCGACGGCGGCGCCCCCGAGGAACGGGACGGCGTTCTTGCCCGGGCCGGGCAGCTCGCCGATGGACTCCACGTTCCAGCCGTCGCCCTCGGTGGTCGCGAGGTGCGCCTCGAGGCTGAACCCGACGAGCAGCACCTCGAGGCCGGGGCGCGTGGCGTCGAGGTCGCCGACGCACACGCCGTGGATCAGCGAGCTGTCCTCGAAGATGCGCTCGGAGACCCAGCGCTCCCCGCTGCGGCGCACGACGTAGGCGGCGCCGCGCCCGCCGCTCTCCTCGTCGCCCTCGAGCATCCCGACCAGCACGAGCTCGTTGCCCGGGCTGGACGGATCCACGTCGCCGATCGCGCACTGGATCATCTCGCCCGCCGTGCGCGCCGCGACCTCGCTGCGCCACGTGCCGCCGTCCAGCCACACCACGTACGCGTCGCCGTTCTGGCACACCGCCGCGATCTCGCGACCCGCGCCGCCCTCGAGCAGCTCGCCGACCGCGCAGCCCCCGACCTTCCCGGGGGCCTGCAGGGCCACGTCGGTGCGCCAGCCGGAGGCGGGAGCGGCGCCGTTGCAGGCGGCCAGCGTGAGGAGCGGGAGCAGGGCAAGCGCGTTTCGCCGCATGGGGTGTTTCACCTCGACGTCCAGGGGCCTCGGACCGGCGCGCAGCGCGCCGGGGACCCGCCCACGATAGCGGCGCGGGCGCCCGGGTCCTACGCGCGTCCGCCCGCCTCCCGGGGCCCTCCGCGGGGGCGGCGCGGCGTCCGGAGGGCCCCGGGACGCGCGCCCGCGGGCGGGACGACGACGGCGCCGGGACCGGGGGCGAAACCGGCGCGCGGGGTCCCGCTAGTCCCCTGCGATCCGCGGCCGGTCGCGAACCCCGAGGAGGTCGTCCCATGCAAGCGCCGTCACCCGCCCTGCTGCCCGCCCTGTCCCGCATCCTGCTCGCCGCGTCGCTCCTGGCGACCGCTCCGCCGCTGCTCGCCCAGCGCGGCGCCCCCGCCGTCCGCCGCGTCGCCCAGCTCGAGCGCGCGCCGCAGGCCCCCGCGGCCGGGGGTCCGGCGCGCGAGCTCGCCCCCGCGAGGGCGGCCGAGCTGGAGGGCGCGGGCCCGCGGCCCGTCATCCTGCTGACCGGCTACTGGCCCCCGACCAACGAGGCGATCCGCCGCTTCAGCCGCAACCCCGCGCGCAACCCCCAGGGCTGGATCGGCGCGAACTGGGAGGGGCGCGGGTACGACGTCGTCTCGTACTTCCCGGAGTTCACGCCGCCGAACTGCACGAACAACTGCGGTCCCGGCGAGGGCGCGCTGACCGTCGACTACCAGGACACCGTCCGCGACTGGGGTCGTGTCGTCGGCAAGGAGCGTCCGATCGCGCTGATCACGTTCAGCCGCGGCTTCGACGACCTCAGCTGGGAGCTCGAGATGAACCAGTACAACCGCATGTTCTGGTTCCACGACTTCATCGCGCCGACGCAGCCCACGCCCGCGCCGCCCGACCCCACCGTCCCCGTCGGGCACCTGCGCAACTCGAGCCTCCCGGTCCAGGAGATCGTCGACGCGGTGACCGCCGCGAACCTCGGGCTGGCGCCGGTCATCTGCTTCTCCCAGGACGGCGGCGGGTTCCTCAGCGAGTTCGTGGCCTATCTCGGCGTGTGGCACAAGGAGACCCACGACGACCCCGCCGACCCCGACTGGTGCGTGGCCGCGGGCCACGTCCACGTCGGCGGGCAGATCCCCGCGCCCACCGCGCGGGTGGCGGCGGAGGTCACGCTGCGGACGCTGATCGACCACGTCGACGCCGTGATCGCCGGCACGCCGTAGCCCGGCCCCGGGCCGGGGTCAGGGCGTCGAGCCGAGCGTCGCGCGCAGGCGGACCAGCCGCGGGCTGTCCGGGGCCATCGTTCCTTCGTAGACCTCCAGGGCGCGCTCCCGCAGCGCGCGCGCCTCCTCCGGGCGGTCCGTGCGGGCGAGCAGCCCGGCGAGCCCCGCGAGGCAGTCCCCGCCGCGCGGGTGGTCCTCGATGCCGGCCGCCTCGCGGTGGCGGAGCGCCTCGCGGAACGCCGCCTCGGCGCCGGCGAGGTCGTCGGCGGCGACCAGGGTGTCCGCGAGCTGGTGCGTGGCCTCCGCCAGGCGCGCGTGGGGCTCGTCGTCACGCGCGTGCAGGGCGGTCAGCACGCCGCGCAGCAGGCGCTCGGACTCGGCCAGCTCGCCGCGCGCGCGCAGCAGGGCGGCGAGGTTGACGCGCGCGTGCTCGGTCTGCGGGTGGGCGTCGCCGTGGACCTCGAGGGACAGCGCGAGCGCCTCGCGCATCGAGGCCTCGGCGCCCTCGAGGTCGCCGCGCGCCTGCAGCAGGACGCCGACGTTGCCGAGGCTCTGGATCACGCTGGGGTGCCGCGCGCCCAGGCGCTCGCGGCGCAGCCGCAGGGCCTCGCGGTAGAGCGGCTCGGCCTCCTCGAGCCGGTCCATGTCGTGCAGCAGGATCGCCAGGTTGTCGAGGTCGGTCGCGAGGAACGGGTGGTCCTCGCCGAGCAGCGCGCGGTCGATCGCGAGGCAGCGCCGCAGGTGCTCCTCCGCCCCGGCGAAGTCGCCCTGGTCCTGCAGCACGAGCGCGAGGTTGTTGGCGACCGTCGCGACCATCTCGCTCTCCTCGCCCCAGAGGCGCTCCGACAGCGCGAGCGCGTCG
This sequence comes from bacterium, assembly GCA_030428395.1. Lineage (GTDB taxonomy): Bacteria > Planctomycetota > UBA1135 > UBA1135 > JAUIDW01. The sequence goes on from JAUIDW010000010.1 coordinate 30,076, forward strand.
CGCAGCAGCGGCTCGCCCTCCGCCGGCCGGCCGTCCTCGCGCAGCGCCAGCCCGAGCCCGTTCTGGACGCTGGCCACGAGGGTGTCCTCGTCGTCCCCGAGCTCCAGCAGGATGTCGAGCGCCGCGCGGTGCTGCTCGATCGACTCCGCGCGCTTCCCCAGGGTGCGCAGGCTCGAGGCGAGCGTGTTGCGCGCCTCGGCGAGCGAGCGCCCGCGCGGGTCGTGGCGGCCGGCGATGGCGACGCTCTCGCGCAGCAGCGGCTCCGCCGCGTCGAGCTCGCCGGCCAGCGTCAGCGTGTTGGCGAGCGAGGCCAGCACCTCGCCGACCTCGTGGCTGCCGCGCCCGAGCGCGCGCTCGCGCAGCTCCAGGGCCCGGCGCAGCAGGTCCTCCGAGACCGCGTACTCGCCGAGGTCGCGGCGCGCGCGCCCCAGCCGCAGCAGGGCCGCGGCGCAGGGCAGGGAGCGCTCGCCGTCGAGCTGCACGCGCAGCTGCAGCGCCTCCTCGAGCAGCGGCAGCGCGTCCCGCGGCAGCCCCAGGCTGACGTACACGTCCCCCATCGCCTCGAGCAGCCGTACGCGGACGGCGGGCTCGTCGCCCAGCTCCTCGGCGATGCGGCGCGCGCCCTCGTCGAGGGCGGCGCGCACGGTCGTCTCCTCGCCGCGGGCCTGGCGGGGGTCGGACCGGCGGAACAGCTCGACGAGGAAGTCCGTGACGCGCCCGGACGTGCGCGCCTCGACGCGGGCGCGCAAGAACAGCGTGGTGCTGACGACGGAGCCGGCCAGCAGCACGAGGAACACCGCCGCGAGCCCGGTGACGAGCCCACGGTTGCGCCGCGCGAGTCGCCGCAGCTGGTAGGTGCGCGAGGGCGGCCGCGCGTGGATCGGCTCGTCGCGCAGGTGGCGGCGCAGGTCGGCGGCCAGCTCGGCGGCGGTCGGGTAGCGCCGCGCCGGGTCCTTCTCGAGCGCCTTGCCGACGATCGTCTCGACGTCTCCGCGCAGCGCGGGCACGAGCGCGCCGAGGGTGGACGGCTCGTCCTCGAGGATGGCGCGCACCGCCTCGTGCAGGGGCGTGGCCTCGACCTCGTGCGGCAGCACGCCCGCCAGCAGCCGGTAGGCCAGCACGCCCAGCGCGTACACGTCCGAACGCGCGTCCACGCGCGACGAGTCGCCGCGCACCTGCTCGGGGCTCATGGTGGCCAGCGTCCCGACCAGCTCGCCGGTGCGCGTGTGCAGCGTCGCCGTCGCCAGGTCGCCCCCGGTCGTGCGCGCGACGCCGAAGTCGAGCACCACGGGCCGCCCGGCGGCGTCGACCAGCACGTTGGAGGGCTTCAGGTCGCGGTGCACGACGCCGTTCTCGTGCGCGTGGTGGACGGCGTCGCAGACCCGCGCGACCAGGTCGACCCGCGCGCGCGCGTCGAGCCCGCGCGCGCCGGCCCACGCCGTGATGGGCTCGCCGCGCACCAGCTCCATGGCGAAGTAGGGCTGCTGGCCCTCGGCGGTCTCGGCCGTGCCCGCCGCGTAGATCTGGGCGATGCCGGGGTGGTTCAGGCGCGCCAGCACCTGCGCCTCGCGCCGGAAGCGGCCGAGGTACTCGGGCCCGACGAGGCCCGCGCGCACGACCTTCAGCGCGACGCGCCGGCGCGGCTCGTCCTGCTCGGCCTCGTACACCACGCCCATGCCGCCGGCGCCCAGGCGGGCGACGATCCGGTACGGCCCGATGCGCTCGGGCAGCGCGGCCCCGCGCGCGTCCGCCTCCGCGGGGGCGGCGGCCGCCGCGTCGAGCCCCGCCACGGCCGGGGCGTCCAGGCGCGCGAGCGGCGCGCGGTCGCCCTCCAGCAGGGCCGCGACCTCGGCGTGCAGGGCGGGGTCCGAACTCGCGAGCTCCGCCAGGCGCCGCGCGCGCTCGTCGGCGGGCACCTCGCACAGCTCGAGGAAGGTCGCGCCGGCGCGGTCGTGCAGCGAGTCGCTCACGCCTCGCGCTCCCGGAGCCGCCCCGACAGCCAGGCGCGCGCGACGCGCCACTCGCGCTCGACCGTGGTCAGCGAGACGTCGAGGGCGCGCGCGACCTCGTCGTTGCCGAGCCCCCCGAAGAAGCGCAGCTCGACGATCCGCGCCTGCCGGTCGGAGCGCGCCGCGAGCTGCTCGAGCGCCTCGTCCAGCTCGGTCAGGTCGACGCCGTCCAGGGCCAGGGCCTCGTGGACGCCGTCCAGCTCGACGCGGCGCCAGCCCCCGCCGCGCTTCTGGCGCTTGCGGCCGCGCGCGTGGTCCACCAGGATCCGCCGCATCGCCCGCGCCGCCAGGCCGAAGAAGCGGTCCCGGTCCCGCAGGTCGACCCGGGTCATGTCGACCATCCGCAGGTAGGCCTCGTGGACCAGGGCGGTGGGCTGGAGCGTGTGCTCGCGCCGCTCGTCGGACAGGTACGCCCCCGCCAGCGCGCGGAGGCGGTCATAGAGCAGGGGCAGCAGCTCGTCGACGGCCTGCTCGTCCCCGGCCGAGGCCGCGCGGAGGATGCGGGTGGCGTCGCCGCCGGTACCCGGCCCGGGGGCCGGTTCCCCGGGCGAGGGGGACGCGGGATCGGAGCCTGGGTGCTGCGCCATGGCCTGGGCGCGCGGCCGCGCCCCGGGAAGTCTAGCCCGGTCCGTCGGGAGCCGGCCGAGCGCGCGTCAGCCGGACGTCGCCGACGTCATCACGTCGCGCGAGGAGCTGGCCGAGTTGCCGCCGCTGCCGGTCTTGTGCCCGGGGTCCATGAAGGACCGCGACAGGCCGTGGCCGCGCTTCAGGAGCTTGCGCTCGACGCGGTTGTAGACGTCGAAGGCGCGCATCTCCCACGAGCTGTTGGAGTAGTCGCCGGTCTCCAGGCGCCGCCGCGCGCGCTTCTCCCAGATGCCCTTGGTCCCGCGGGCGAGCCCGCGGTCCAGCGTGCGGAAGTGGTCGTACGCCTTGCGCACGCGCGCGACCTCGTCGGGGATGTTGCCCGGCCAGGTCTCCTGCAGGTGGTACTCGCCGATGGAACCCCAGTCGACGAGGCCGACCGGCGGCTTGTAGCCCATCCCCACGGCCTGGTCGAACATGGCCGTGCCCGGGATCGGCCGGAAGGGCCAGACCGTCGGGCTGGAGAGCGGGCACAGCACGTGCGTGCGGCGCGCCATGTCGAGCGTGGCCAGCATCGAGTCCGCGGTCTCGCCGGGGTAGCCGATGATGTACGTGATCGACGTCATGATCCCGCGGCGGTCCATCTCGTAGCCCGCCTCGACGTTGTCGTCGCCTTTGATGGGCTTGCCGATGGCGCGCATCATGTCCTCGGTCGCCGCCTCGGCGCCGATCTCGGCGACGTACATGCCGGACTCGGCCATCAGGTCGAGGGTCGACGGCTTGTACATCAGGATCGAGTGGGTCTCGATGAAGCAGTTCCAGTGGATGCGCAGGTCGCGCTTCAGCAGGCCCTCGGCGAAGTCGCGCGCGCGCTTCTCCATCACGCCCCAGTTGGCGTCGTGGAAGCGGACGACGTCGAAGCCCCAGCGGTCGTGCAGCTCCTCGAGCTCGTCCAGCATCCGGTCGGCCGGCTGGGCCTTCCAGCGGCGGCTGGTGACCTCCGGCGAGCAGCAGAACGTGCAGGGCTCGGGGCAGCCGTAGCTCGAGAAGTACGTGATCCCGAAGTACGGCGCGCGGTCCCCCATCGACAGCGGCGTCGGCATGCGCAGCACGTCGCGGTGGCTGTCGGGGCGCAGCTGGTGGAGCTTGTACGGCTCGATGTCGATCAGGTCGTAGGCCGGGGTCAGCACCTTGTCCCAGCCGGCCACGGCGCGGCGCGGGGTGCGGACGACCTCGCCGTCGCGCAGGAGCGCCAGGCCCTCGACGTCGTCGAGCGGCTCGCCCGCGTCGATCGCGCGGACCACGTCGCGGAAGGTCAGCTCGCCCTGGCCCAGCACCACGGCCTCGTACAGCCCGGTGGCGAGCTGCAGGTCCGGCTTCACCGACGCGAACCAGCCCCCGATGACCATCTTCAGGTCGGGGTGGCGCGCCTTGACCTTCTGCGCGCAGTGGTAGCCGTCGGCGACCATGTAGCCGAGGATCCCCGTGGTCGCGAACAGCATCGCGCCCTCGCACGCCTCGACCGCGCGGCGGTGGGCGTCCTCCTGCTCGTGGATCGACCCGTCGACCAGCACGACCTCGTAGCCGTCGTGGATGGGCCAGGAGGCGATGGTCATCATCTCCAGCGGCAGCATGTCCTTGCTGGAGGGCTTTCCGAGCCGCTCGTTCACCTGCTGCGGCTGGTAGAGGACGATCTTCTTCCGGCGGCTCATGCGTCGGGGGGCTCCGTGGCTCGTCGGGGGGAGAGAGGGCGGCGTCCGGGGCCGCGGGGGCGCCCCGGGGGGTCCGGAGGGCCGCGGACACGAATCCGCAATCGGAAGTCTACCAGGGGTGGGTCGCGGCCGGAGACGCCCCGGCGCGGCGGGCCCCCGCGGGCTGCGCGGGGACGCTCTCGGGGGGCTCATCGGCCGCCGGAGCCCCCCTGCGCCAGGCGGATGCGCGCGTCCTCTCCCGCCCCCCGGCCCGGCTCAGCAGGTCCGCTCCTCGACGGCCGGCGCGTGGGCCGCGGCCCAGACCAGCGCCCGCGCGAGGTTGCGCGGGGAGGCGCGGCCCGTGCCCACCAGGTCGAAGGCGGTCCCGTGGGCGGGGCTGACGCGCAGGTACGGCAGGCCGGCGATCACCGTCAGCGCCTCGTCGGGCGCGTGGAGCTTCACCGGGATGAAGGCCTGGTCGTGGTACAGGGCGAGGACGCCGTCGAACTCCCCGCGGGCCGCGCGGAGGAACACGGTGTCGGGCGACAGGGGGCCGGAGACGTCCAGGCCGCGCTCGCGGGCGCGGTCGACGGCGGGGACCAGCACCCGGCCGTCCTCCTCGCCGAGCAGGCCGCCCTCCCCAGCGTGTGGGTTCCAGCCGGCCAGCGCGAGGCGCGGCGCGTCGAGGCCCCAGCTGCGCAGGGTGCGGCCCCAGAGCTCGAGGTGCCGCACGATCGAGGGCGCGTCGACCGCGTCCAGGGCGGCGCGCAGCGGGAGGTGGCGCGTCAGCAGCAGCACGCGCAGGTCCCCCGCCAGGGCCGCCATGGCGGTGAAGGGCTCGCCGCACCAGCGGGTCAGGAGCTGCGTCTGCCCCTCGACGCGCTCGCCCGCCAGGTGCAGGGCCGTCTTCGACACGGGCGCCGTGACGAGCGCGCGCACGCGCCCGGCGTGGGCCAGCTCGTGGCCGGCGCGCAGCGCCGCCAGCGCTGCGGCGCCCCCGGCGGCCTGCGCCTGCCCGGGCGCCACGTCGCTGGCGTCCCCCGCGGGGTGCCAGCCGACCGCGGGAGCGCCGGGCTCGTCGGCCTCCCCCGGGTCCAGCACCGGGATCGACGCGGGTCGCAGCTGCGGCGGGCCGATCAGCAGGACGCGCGCCGCGGCCGTGACCTCGTCGGCGCAGGCCGCCCGCGTCGAGATCTCCGGGCCGATGCCCGCCGGGTCGCCCACGGCCAGCGCGAGCAGGGGACGGGCGGAGCTGCGTGCGTGCACGGCGGAGGAGCGCGTCTGCGCGCGGCGGCGGATTGTACCGGCCGCGGGTGTCCGCCGGGCGTCGCGCCCGTCCCGCGGGGACGACGCGGGGCGGTTCCGTCCGATCCGGAAACATCCGCGGCACCCCGTCGGACCCCTCAGGGCCCTCTCCCGCCGGCTCCCGACGTCCGTTCGGTTGCGGGTTCGCCCACCCCCGGGCTAAGGTTGGGTACCTCTCGCCACTCTCCGCCATGCGCCTGCTGCTCTCCCTGTCCATGGCGGCCCTCCTCGTCCCCGCGGCCCACCCCCAGGGCCGCACGCTGTCAGGACTCCGCCGCGTCGGCGGGTCGCAGCCCGGCGTCGAGTTCCAGGGCCCGCCCCCGCCCATCTTCCGCGCCAGCTCGGCGCCGGGGGAGCTGGACGGCAACGGCGAGTGCAAGCACCCGTCCATCTCGCCCTGCGGGCGTTACGTCGCCTTCGAGACGGACTCGTCGAACCTCGGCATCGCCGACGTCAACCTGCAGCGCGACGTCTACCTGCGCGACCGCGACCCCGACGACGACGGCGAGCTCGACGAGCCCGGGCAGATCGCGTACGTGCTGATCAGCGTCGCCTCGAACGGCCTCCAGGCCTCGGCCAGCAGCTTCGACCCCTCCGTCTCCGAGAACGGGCGCCACGTTTGCTTCACCTCGGCGGCCTCCAACCTCGTGTTCGGCGACACCAACATGGCCGCCGACATCCTGGTGCGCGACCGCGACGCGGACGGCGACGGCATCTTCGACGAGCCCGGCGAGTCCACGACCACGCGCATCAGCGTGTCCAGCACGGGGACGGAGGCGAACGGCGACTCGTCGCTCGCCAAGATCTCCGCGGACGGGCGCACGGTCGTGTTCGAGAGCTTCGCCGACAACCTCTACCAGGTCGACGGCAACGGCCAGAAGGACGTCTTCTTCCACGACCGCGACCCGGACGGGAACGGGTTCTTCGACGAGGGCAACGGCGTCACCGTCCGCGTCAGCACGAGCATGTTCGGCCAGGCCGGCAACGACATGAGCTCGAACCCCTCGGTGTCCGCGACCGGGCGCCTGGTCGTGTTCGAGAGCCGCGCGAGCGACCTCGTGGCGGGCGACCTGGGCACCTCGTGGGACATCTTCGTCCACGACCGCGACCCCGACGGGAACGGCGTCTTCGACGAGGGCAACGAGACGCTCACGCGGCTCAGCCTCGCGCCCGGCGGCGGGCCGTCGAACGGGGACTCGCGCCGGCCGCACATCACGCCCGACGGGCGCCACGTCGTCTTCGAGAGCGCGGCGACCAACCTGGGGCCCTTCGACGCGAACGGCGTGATCGACATCTACGCGCTGGACCGGGACCCCGACGACAACGGGATCCTCGACGAGGGCAACCAGGTGATCCGGCTGATGTCGGTGAACAACTCGGGGGTGCTCGCCAACGACAACTGCATCTGGGCGCGGACGTCCTGGTCGGGACGCTACGTGGCCTACGTCAGCTTCGCGCGCAACCTCAGCCCCCTGGACCACAACTTCACGTTCGACGTGTTCGCGCGCGACCGCGACCCCGACGGGAACGGCGTCTTCGACGAGGGCAACGGCGTCACGCTCCTGCTGAGCCGCATCAGCAACCACGTCGGCGACATGCTCTCCGGCAACGGCGAGATCTCGGCGGACGGGCGTTACAAGGCCTTCGCGACGGACGCCACGAACCTGAACTCGAACGGCAACGACCGCAACGGCCTGCGCGACATCTACGTCCGCCAGCTCTACTGAGCCTCGCCCGCCTGCCGCCGGCGGACGGCGGCCATCTGGGCGCGCGCGGACTCCCCCGCTCCCTGGGGATCGACCTCCAGCGCGCGCTCGAACTCGCGCAGCGCCCGCTCGTACCGGCCGAGCTGCGCCAGGTGGTTGCCGCGGGCCAGGTAGATGCCGCCCTCGTTCGGGTCGAGCTGCTCGGCGCGCTCGAGGGCCGCGCGGAACTCGTCGATGCGGCCGTTGCGGTGCAGCACCCGGGCGAGCGAGACGAAGGCCTCCGCGGTCGGCCGCAGCCGGGCCACCTCGCGCGCGGCGCGCTCCGCGTCCTGCCACCGGCCGGCGTCGGTGTGGGCGTTGAAGGCGATCTCCCAGGCGTTCGCGTTGCGCGGCTCCTCCGCCAGCAGGGCGTCGACCTCGGCCAGGGCCTCGTCGTGGCGCCCCTCGACCACCAGCGCGCGCGCCGCCATCAAGCGGCGGAACGCGTCCATGCGGTCCTTCGGGTCGGGCAGCGCGCCGTCCGCGCCGGCGCCGTCCCGGACGTCGTCCAGGTAGCCCAGCGCGGCCAGGTGCGCGCGGTCCTCGGCCGCGACGGCCGCCGGCGCGGGAGGCAGCGCCGCGACCGACCCCAGCAGCTCCTCCAGGGCGCCCCGTAGCTCGGCCGCGCCCGGCGCCTCCGTGCCCAGGTTCGAGAGCTCGCCCGGGTCCGCCCCGACGTCGTAGTACTCCGCGCGCGGCGCCAGCACGAACTTGTCCGCGCTGCGGCGCAGGCCGAAGAGCGGCGCCCAGCCGCTGCGCAGGTGGCCGCCCAGCGTCTCCAGGTAAGCCGCGCGATCGGGCTCGTCCGGCGCCAGCAGGTCCTGGCCGTCCGCCTCCTCCAGCGCGGGGGCGCCGAGCAGCGCGAGGATCGTCGGCGCCACGTCGACGAGGCTCGCCACGCGGTCGGTCACGACCCTGGGTTCGGGGAAGAGGTCGGGGCTGGAGAGCACCAGCGGGACGCGCATGGTCGCGTCGTGCACCAGGCGCCCGTGCGTCGCCTCCCCGTGCTCGCCCAGGGCCTCGCCGTGGTCGGCCGTCACGACGACCAGCGTGTCGTCGAGCCGCCCGGCGCCGCGGAGGAATTCGACCAGGCGGCCGACCTCGGCGTCGACCGCCGCGACCTCGGCCTCGTACGCCGACCGCCCCGGCGTCGCGAACTCCGGCGCGGCCGCGTACGGGAAGTGCGGGTCGAAGTAGTGGACCCAGGCGAAGAAGCGCTCGCCCGCGCCCAGTCCGCCGAGCCAGTCGAGGGCGGCGCGCGTGACGTCCGCGCCGGCGCGCTCCGAGTACAGGCCCTGGCGGGCGGTGGCCTGGCGCTCGGCCCGCGCCTCCGGCCCGAGCCGGTCGTCGTAGCGCTCGAACCCCTGCTCCAGGCCGTAGCGGCCGTCCAGCACGTAGGCCCCCACGAAGGCCCCCGTCCGCAGCCCGCGAGCGCGCAGGACCTCCGCCAGGGTCCGGGCCTCCTCGCCCAGCCGGAACCCGCCGTTGTCGCGCACGCCGTGGCGCGGCGGGATGCGGCCCGTCCAGAGGCTCGCGTGGGCGGGGAGCGTCAGCGGCGCGGTCGTGAACGCCTGGGCGAACACGACCCCCGTGCGCGCGAGCGCGTCGACGTTCGGCGTCAGCCCGCCGTCGTGCCCGTAGCAACCGAAGCGGTCGGCGCGCGTCGTGTCGAGCGTGACCACGAGCACCGACAGCCCGTCCGGACCGTCCGCCGCGCGCGGCCCGCACGCGACCAGCCCCCCGACCGCGGCCAGCGCCCCGCACGCGGCCAGCGCCAGGAGCGCCCGGACCCGGCTCCTGCGCGCCCACGCGGAGCCGCCGCCCCGGAGCGTGGAGCAGGCGCCGACCCGCGCCGCTCCCCCGGCCGCGCGAGCCACCGGGTACCGGACGTCGCGGGCCGCCGGGTCGCGAACGGCACGGGCCGTCGGGTCGCAGGCGGCGCGGGCCGTCGGGTCGCGGGGGGAACGGGAGGGCGGGGACACGCTCGCCTACACCTTCCCGCGCGGGCGGCCCGGGGTCCAACGAAGAAGCTCCCCACGGCCCAGGGGAGCCGCGGGGAGCCGTTCGTTGCTTCGCTGGCGAGGGAGCTCGGTGAGCTCGCTACTCGCGTCGTTGGATCAGGGAGACCAGCTCGTCGCCGGCCCGCAGGCCGAGGCTGGCGCGCGCGCCGTTCAGGCCCGCGAAGCGCATCGTGGCGGGGCCGCGGTCGAGGACGCCGTCGCGCACCAGGCGCGCGAGGGGGAGCCCGAGGTCGCCGGGGCTCGTCAGGAGCTGGGGCGCGGTGGTGCCGGAAGCCCACTCCACGGCCGCGGAGCCGCCGACGTAGCGCAGGCCGACGACCACGCGGACGTCGACGAGGCCCAGGGCGAGGGCGTCGCGGTTCAGCTGGACGGTCGGCTCGCCCAGGAAGGTCCAGCGTTCTACGGGGGCGTCGAGCCCCTGGGTCGAGGGCGCCACGGTCTGGATCAGCACCTCGCCCGCGCCGAAGGCGTCCACGACGAGGTTCCGGAGGGCCGCCTGGGGCCCGACGAGCACGAGGGAGGGTTCCAGGGGGAGGTCGCAGGCGCTCCCGTCCCGGCCCTCGTCCACGCGCCCGTTGCCGTCGTCGCGGGAGGTCGGGAGGCTCCCGACCTCGTCCTCGAGGCTGTCGGAGTCGGAGCTTCCGTCGCCGTAGCCACCGCCGGAGGTCTCGCCGAGGCTGCTGGCGAAGCCGGGCACTGCCGGAACCGCGAGCCAGCCTGCGAGCAGGGCCAGGGTCAGGCCTCGGAGCAGGCCCGGACGGATCGAAGTGTCGTTGAGGGTCTTCATGTTGGTGGGCCTCCGGAGCATCACCACGGCTCCGCCGACGGCGCGACCGTATCGGGGTCGGGCATGTCGAAGAGCTCGGGGCAGGTCGTCAGGAGGTGATTGGCGAACTCGGGCTCGGTGTCGATCGACTCACGCAGTCGATCGGAGCGGGCGAACAGGTCGACGACCTCGTCGAGCCGCCCGGGATGGCGGTCGAGGAGGTCCCGGAAGGCGGCGACGGAACGCTCGCCGTCCCCCAGGAACGCGTAGTCCATGCCGATGTTGAAGCGGACGAAGAAGAAGCGCTCGTCGCGCTCGGCGAGGCCGCTGGCGGTCACCCAGCGGAAGCACGCGATGGCCTTGCGGTAGTCCTCCTGCGAGGCGTGCAGCAGTCCGAGCTGGACGGCCGCGTGGCCGCGGTTGGACTCCTCGATGGCCATGCGGAAGACGCGGCGGTACTGCTCGGCCGCCTTGAGCGTCTTGCCTTCCTTGCGGTGCAGGAAGGCGAGGTAGATGCGCGCCTCCTCGTGGGAGGGGTCGGCCTCGAGGGCCTCGTTGAGGAGCCGGCGGCCCTTCTCCAGCGGGGACTCGATCTCCGCCAGGCGGCCGTTCAGCCAGTGGCGGGCCTCCTGCCAGTCGACGCCGCCGAGGCGCCCGCCGCCCTTCTCCAGGACCTCGTCCACGAACCGGCGGCCGTTGCTCTGGGTCGGCTCGACCGGGACGGCCTTCTCGAACACCCGCGTGCGCCAGTCGGGGTCGATGGCCATCAGGATGTAGGCCTTGCCCAGCTTGTAGAAGATCGTCGCGAGCTGGCTGACCGAGGCGATCGACTCCGCCTCCTCCTGGAAGTCGGTGCCGGTGAGCATGGCCACGCGCGCCATGAGGCGCTCGGGGTCCACCACGTCACGGTGCATGCGCAGGCAGTCGCGCGTGTCCTGGAAGAACGAGTTGCACGAGTCGCAGACTTCCAGGTGGAACATCGCCCGGGTGGCGGAGACCTCGTCCAGCTCTCCGTCGACCAGGCAGGAGAGATCCACCTGGAACTGACCACAGATCTCGGGGAGCTCGTCGGACTCCCAGCCTTGGAATGCTTCCTGGGGTTTCATTTCGGACCGTCCGGGGAGGATGGTTCACGGCGGGCCTGCGCGGGGGTGCGTTCGCGGGGGTCGCGGGCGGGACGGCAGTCGGGCGGAAGCCCGTCGAACACGCGTCGCATGGCCCGGTGGATCTTCCGCCGCGCGCGGAAGATGACCATCTTCAGGTTCTCCAGCTTGATCCCGAGCTCGGCCGCCGCTTCGCGGTAGCTGCAGCCGTCCACCTCTACCAGGTGGATCGCGCGGCGCTCCCGCGGGGAGAGCATCGAGTAGAACTGGAGGTAGAGGTGCAGGTAGGTGATGTACACCCGGCTGCAGACGCCTTCGCTCTCGCGCTCGATGGCGCCCTTCAGGGGATTGACCGGGCGCAGTTCGGGCTGGTCCGAGAGGTCCTCGAAGGGGACTTCCATCCTCCCGGAGCGACCCTGCGAGCGCAGGTGCTTGAGGACGGTGTTGCGCACGATCATCGCCGACCACACGCGGAACGCGTCCTCGCGTTCGCAGTTGAAGCGGTGCGGGTAGCGGTAGATGTTGAAGAACACCTCCTGCAGCACGTCGCGCGGATCGGAGCGGCTGGAGTAGCGGCGCAGGCAGCCAGCCACCTGGGCGAGGAGGTGCTGGCTGTTGAGCTCGAACAGCAGCCCGAAGCACGCGCGCGTCTGGCGCAGCCGGAAGGCCTCCATCAATCTCGTCGACAGGGCGTCGCGGACGCTGTCCCCCGTGCGCTCGGGGTCGTCGACGATGGCGACCATG
>JAUIDW010000317.1 GCA_030428395.1 bacterium
CGGGGGGGCGCGACGCCCGCCGCCGCGGAGGCCGCGGACCGCGCCTGGCGTCTGCGCCACCTGCGCGCGGGCGCGCCGGCGCCGGCGCTCGTCGCGCGGGACGCGGAGGGCAACGAGCTGCGGCTCGAGGACCTGCGCGGCCGGCGCGTCGTCGTGCACGTCTGGACCGCCGACGCGAGCGGCCCGGCGTCCCCGCTGCGCCCGCGCCGCGACGACCTCGAGGCCTGGGCGCGCTGGGCCGAGCGCGCCGCCGACGCCGCCGGTGTGCTGGTCGGCGTGGCCCTCGGCGTCGACGCGCCGACGTTCCGCCGCCTGCGCGCGGAGCACGGCGTCGACTGGACCACCGTGCTCGTACCGCCGGGCGCGCGCGAGGTGCCCTGGCGGCTGCGCCGCGCGCCGGCGGTGTTCGCCGTCGACGAGGCGGGCGTGCTCCGGCTCGCGCTGCGCGGCGCGGACGCCGCGGGCGTGCCGCCGTCGCTCGACGCCTGGCTGTCGGGCCGCGCGGCCGACCAGGGGGAGGTCCGCCGGGGTCGCTGACCCCGCGGAGGAGACTTCCATGCTGGCGAGGCGCACCGCCCTGGACGAGCTGCCGCGCGCGGCGGTGGCCGTGCTGGTGGTGACCCTCGTCCTGCTCGCCGTGCTGGGCCGGGACCGCGCCCCGGAGGCGGTGCTCGCGGCCGGACCGCGCGCGCCCGGGGACGCGGGTGCCGACCCGGGACCCGACGCGCTGCGCGGCGTCGCCGGTGCGGCGACCGTCGCCCGCGTCGAGGACCTCGTGGCCGACGCGCTACGCGTCCTGGCCGCGCCCGGCGCGCACGCGCTCGCGCTCGGCCCCGCCGGCGCCCGCACGGATCCGGCGCAGCCGGCCGGAGGCGCGGACGCGTCCCCCGCCGCGGCGGCGGAGACGGCGGACGAGGACGGCGGCGGCGCGCGCGACGTCGCGCTGCGCCTCGACGGCGTGGTGCGCGCCGCGGGGCAGCTCGTGGACGGCGCGCCCGACGGCCCCTGGGAGTTCCGGCACGCCGACGGCACGCCGCAGGCGCGGGGCGTCTTCGTCGCGGGCCTGCCCGACGGCGCCTGGACCTTCTGGCACCCCGATGGGACCACGCGCGCCGCGGGCGCGTTCGCGCGGGGTCTGCCCACGGGACCGTGGCGCGCCTGGCATCCCGGCGGCGCGCCGGAGTCGGAGACCGCGTTCCTCGACGGGCTCGAGCACGGCCGCCGCCGCGAGTGGTGGCCCGACGGCCGCCGCCGGCGCGAGGGCCGCTCGGTGCGCGGCGAGCGCGACGGGCGCTGGCTCGACTGGTACGAGAGCGGCGCGCCGCGGACGCAGGGGACCTACCGCGACGGCCTGCGGCACGGACCGTGGACGTCGTGGCACGAGAACGGCGAGTGGAAGCGGCGCGGCCGCTTCGAGGACGACCGTCGCGTCGGCCCCTGGACCGAGTGGTACGCGAGCGGCCAGGTGAAGGAGGAGGGCGTCTACGTCGCCGGCCTGCGCGAGGGGCGCTGGCGCTTCTTCCGTACGGACGGACGGCTCGAGCGCCGCAGCGGGACCTACGTCGCCGGCCGTCGCGAGCGTCCCTGAGCGCCGCCGCCCGGGTCCAGCTCCGGCGGCTCGTCCGGCTCGCGCACCAGCCGCGGCCCCCCGGGCACGCGCACCTCGAGCGCCAGCCAGGCGAGCGCGAGCGGCGCCGCCAGCAGCGGCCCGACCGGGTGCAGCAGCCGCAGGAGCACGTGGACGACGACGACCGCGGCCAGCGCGCCCAGCAGACCGAACACGACCGGCAGGTTGCGGGTGTTCAGGTGCCCGGGCACGAACGGGCCGAGGAAGGGCAGCGACAGCGACATGGCGCGCCCCGCGCGCAGCACGATCGCGCCCGCCGCCGCGCCGGCGAAGGCGGCGTCGCCGAGGAACGTCGGGCCGCGCAGGCACGTGAAGAGCAGCGTCGTCAGCAGAAACGCCGGCACGGCCGTGCCGAGGTAGAGGGCGCGCGCGCAGCCCGCCAGGACGCGCTCCCGCCGCGCGTGCGGGACGAGGTGGTAGACCCAGCGGGCCTCGGGGTTCGAGCCCATCTGGCTCATCTCGAGCATCCCCGGCCCGACGACCGCCAGCAGGTAGAGCGCCATCGCCGCGCCGGCGTCCGCGAGGATCTCGCCGGCCGGCCCCGGCATCAGCGTCATGGCCACGCCCATCGCGGTGAAGCCGAAGAGCTGGGGGTAGATCGCGCGCACGAACATCGGCTCGCGCCGCGCGAGGGCCAGGCCGAGCTCGTAGCCCGCGCGCTCCTCCGGCGACGCTCCGCGCCCCGGCCCCAGGCGCGCGAGCCACGGCGGCCCCCACACCGCGCGGGGTCCGCGGGCCGCGCCGCCGCCGGCGAGCGCGCTGGCGAAGTGCGCCGAGGCCAGCCGGACGGACACCGCCAGCGCGGCCACGGGCAGCAGCAGCGCCACCAGCGCGCCGGCCCAGCGCAGCTCGTCGAGCCGCCCGCCGGCGACCTCGAACAGGCTCCCGAAGCAGAACGGCGGGAGCAGGCCGAGCCACGCGGGGCGGTCGCCGGTCGCCTCGAGCAGCGCGCGCGCGGGCAGCAGCCGGCCGGCCAGCTGGAACCCGCCGAAGGCCAGGGTGGCGGTGACGACCTGGATCCACAGCACGACGCGCTGGAACACCCGCGGCCCGAAGGCGCGCAGCGCCCCCGCGTAGAGCAGCCCCACCGCCGCCAGCGCGAGCAGCGTCGTGAGCGCCGTGCAGAGCGGCACGAGCAGCAGCACGCGCAGCGGCGGGTGCCGGAAGCAGCCGAGGAACGTCGGCCACACGGCGTACACGCCCGCCAGCAGCGCCATGTACACGAAGGTGTGCCCCAGCCGCGCGGCGAAGAGCGTCCGTCCCGGGACCGGCAGCGGCCCCACCACGCCGACGTCGGTGCCGTCCACCAGCAGCGTGGCGAAGTGCGCCAGCAGGACCATCAGGAGCATCCCGAGGAGCATCCCCTGGACCAGCGCGAGCCAGAGGAACGAGTCCTCGACGAAGAACGCCGCGACCCCGGGCATCATCCCCGCCAGCCAGAACCCTGTCGTGATCAGCGCGAGCCCGACGTGGAACGACGGGCCCTTGCCGGCCCCGGCGCCGGCGCCGACGAAGCTCGACTCGCGCAGGTCCAGCTCGACGCGCAGGCCGAGCAGCGCGCGGAAGGCCACCGGCTCGACCCCCAGGGCGCGCAGCGGGCGCTCGAGCCGGTCCACCGCGCCCAGCACCATCGGGAGCAGCAGCGCCGAGCGCGAGCGCGGATGCCAGGGATCGCCGAGGCGGGGGCGCATGGCGGGTCGTCGCGGGCGGCGCCCGGCGTCAGGAGTCGAGCGCCTCGATCAACCGGTCGACCCGCGGCGCCACGTCGCCCTCGCTGGTCAGGTCGGCGAAGATGCGCTCGAGCGAGCCGCCCCCGCGGCGCGCCTGGATCTCGTCGAACGTGCCCTCGGCGGCGACCTTGCCGTCGTCGACGATCGCGATGCGGTCGCAGACGCGCTCGACGACGTCCATGACGTGCGAGCAGTAGAAGACCGCGCGGCCCTCGTCCGCCAGGCGGCGCACCAGGTCCTTGATCAGGATCGAGGCGTTGACGTCGAGCCCGGAGAGCGGCTCGTCGAGGAACAGGATGCGCGGGTCGTGCAGCAGCGCGGAGGTCAGCAGCACCTTCTGGCGCATGCCCTTGGACAGCTCGCCGATGCGCGCGCCGAGGCGGTCGGCCAGCTCGAACACCTCGAGGAAGGTCTGCCCGCGCCGGCGGATCACGTCGTCGTCGACCTCCTTGAGGCGGCCGACGAAGAGCAGGAACTCGGCCACCGTCAGCGCGTCGAACAGCGCCGCGTTCTCGGGCACGAGGCCGATGTGGCGCTTGACTTCCACCGGGTCGACGCGCGGATCGCAACCGGCCACGCGGACCTCGCCCTCGAAGTCGGGGATCAGCCCGCACAGGATCTTCACCGTGGTCGACTTGCCCGCGCCGTTGGGCCCGATGAAGCCCTGGATCGTGCCGGGCGCGACCGACAGGTCGATGCCGTCCAGCACCCACGGCCCGCCGGCGTAGCGCTTGCGCAGCCCGCGGACCTCGATCCCCGCCCCGTCCATGGCGGCCAGCGTACCGCCGTCCGGGGGCGCGCGCGAAGGGCCCCGCGCCTGGGCGGGATCGGTCAGAGCCCGGCGCCCGCCCACCCGCGGCGCTTCAGCCGGACGTCGTCGAGGGACCGCACCAGGCGGCCGGCGACCAGCAGGGCGACGGGGATGCCGACCAGCGGCGCGAGCGGGTGCAGGAAGAAGGGCAGGTGCAGCAGGAAGCCCCCCGCCATCCCCAGCGCGAACGCCCACACCTGGCCGAGGCCCTGCGTGGTGGCGTTCCTCCTCATCGGCCCCTGGGTGAAGAGCGCGGGGAAGGTCATGCGCCGCGCGAACACCAGGATCATCACCAGCCCGATGCACGCGGCCAGGACGGCGTCCAGCGCGGTCTCGAGCCCTAGCAGCGCGGGCATCAGCACCGCGGCCAGCAGCAGGAACGGCGCCGCCGTCCCCAGCACGAGCCCGCGCAGCGCGCCCGCCTGGTACCGGCGCAGGCCGGCGGCGTCGAGGGAGCGCAGCGGGAGCAGCGCGTCGCGCTCGGGCCCGTGCGCGGCGAGCTGCAGGATCCACGGGAGCTGGGCCGCGACCATGTAGAGCATCGCGGCGACGCCGAGGCGGGGGGAAATCTCGCCGCTCCTGCCGCCGAACACGATCGCCGCGGCCACGACGACCTGCATGACGAGGGTCCCGTAGGCAGCGCGCACGAAGGCCGTGTCGCGCCGCGACATGGCCGCGGCCAGCAGGAAGCCGGCTCGCCCGGGCCCGGGCGAGTTGACCCGCGCGCCGAGCCACGCGCGCCAGCCGCCCGGCCAGCCCGCGCCGCGTACGCCGGGCAAGGTCGCGTCGCCGAGCAGCGCGCGGCCGAACTCGCGCGACACGAGGGCGAGCGCGAGCCCCCCGGCGACGACCGGGAGCGCGGCGGCCAGCGCCGCGTGGAGCCCGAGCCACCGCACCTCCTCCCCGAGCAGCGCCCCGTAGACCGCGCCCAGGTTCGCGGGCGGCAGGAGCACGACCAGCTCCGGCCGGACGTCGACGGCCGCGGCGAGCGCCGACGCGCCGCCGTGGAGCCCGAACAGGATGCCGCCGTAGACGGCGCCGCCCCCGAACACCTGCGCCGCGGTCACCACGCGCTGGGCCCGCGCCGGCCCGGCCGCGCGCAGGACGAGCGCGTAGACGGTCGCGAAGCCGCCGAGCACGCCCAGGCACGAGCCGAGCGCCAGGATGGGGAAGGCGAGCAGCCCGGCGACCGGGCCGTGGGCCGTCGCGGCCACGACGCCGGCCGGCAGCGCGACCAGGCCCACCGGCAGCAGCAGCCCGGCGCCGACGGCCAGCAGGCGCGCGGCGAAGAGGGTCCTCGGCCGCACGGGCAGCGGCGCCGCGACGGCCGCGTCCGTGGGGTCGAAGAGCGTTGCCGCGCCCTCGTTCAGGAGCACGAACAGCGCCAGGAGCGCGACCGCGGCCAGGGCGGTCGAGCTCCAGGCGAACGGGCTCTCCAGCGACCGGGCGAGGGCGCCGAGCGCGGCCCCGATCCCCACGAGCGTCAGCACCCCCAGGACGTCCGCGACGCCGACGCCGCCGTCGCGCCCCGCGCGGTGGGCGACGCGCAGGCGCACGGCGACGAGCTCGCGCAGCGCGCGCGGCTCGACCCCGAGCGGAGCGAGCAGGCCGCCGAGCGGTCCCAGCGCGCCGAGCGCGAGCCGCACCCGCAGCGGGTCGGGCGGCCGGCCGCGCAGGCCGGACGTGGCGCGCGCGACGGCCCCGCCCGCCTCCTGGCCCGCCCGACGCAGGCGCGGACGATCTCGTCGAAGCGCGCCTCGACCGGCTCCGCGGCGGGCTCGGTGCCGTCGCGGGCGAGGTCGACGATGTCGTCGACGAGGCGGCCGAGCTCGACCAGCTCGGACTCGAGATCGCCGAGCAGGCGCTCGCGATCCTCGTCGGGCATCTGCGGGGTGCGCGCGAGCGTCTCGATGTTGGTGCGGAGGCTGGTCAGCGGCGTCCGCAGCTCGTGCGAGGCGTCGGCGACGAGCTGGCGCTGGGCGCCGACCGATCGCTCCAGCGCCGCCAGCATCTCGTTGAAGCTGTGCCCGAGGCGGGCGAGCTCGTCGTCGCCCTCGACCTCGATCCGGCTGGTCAGGTCCTCGGTGCGGGCGACCTCCTCGGCGGTCTCGGTCAGTCGCCGGACCGGCGCCAGGGCGGCGCCGGCGACGAGTAGCCCGAGCGCGGTCGCGGCGCCGACTCCGGCGACCGCGATCAGGGCCATGATCAGTGCCA
>JAUIDW010000011.1 GCA_030428395.1 bacterium
TGCGGCTCACGAGCTCGATGCGCACCGAAGTCTGCCCCGCGGCGACCTCGAACGTCTCCGGGTCGAAGCCCCAGCGCATCACGTCGAGCCGGAGCGCGGCCTCCGACAGGCCGTGCAGCTCGAAGTCGCCCTCCTCGTCGGTGAAGTCCCAGACGGGCCGGTTGCCGTCGCGCGTGTACACACCCGCACCGGCGAGGCCGGCGCCCTCGGCCAGCACCCGCCCGCGCAGCGTCCGCGAGCCGACGTCGAGCTCCACGTCGTCCAGGTTCGGCTCCTGGGGCGGCCGCAGCAGCGGGAACGACTCCGTGGGGTCGCCGGCGCGCTCGAACAGGAAGCCCGCCACCAGCACGAGGAACACCCCGAGGGGCAGGAACAGGGTCACGCCTTTCAAGGGGGAGCTCCCGGGGCCGCCGCGCGGCCCGCGGCCCCCCAGTCTCGGGCCCGGCCCTTCCGCGGTCCACCCGGCGGACGGCTGCGGTCCCGCGAGGGGACCGCGGGGCGCGCCCGAGGCGGGCGGAGGACGGACCCCGGCGTCACCCCCGGAGGTGTCTGGGTTCCGTGTGGACGAGGCGGCCGGGGGCGCAGAGCGCGCCGTGGCCGGCACCCCGCTGGACGGGGGCCGGGCTGGCGGTGCGGCCTCGCCCGCGGGGCGGTCTGACCCGGGCGCGGTCCCCGGCGGGGTGGGCGGACGGCCCGCCGCCGGGGCTTGGCGGCTCCAAGTGCGGTCGGTTGCAGGGGATCCGACGGGGAGCGGACCCCGTTTCCACACGGAACCCAGTCAGGTCGGGGGTGGGACGTTCAGCTGCGTGCACACCGTCCCATAGACCTGCGGCCCCGCCCCCGGGCCCGCGGGAGCGTGATCGCCGCCCCCCGCGTTGACCTCTCTCGACGGCCCCCCCTATAGTGCGCCGTTTCCTCCCGGTCGGCACGCCGTACGAGCGGCCCGCCCGGGGGCCCGGCGAACCGCCCCCGATGCTGCTCCAGATCCGATCCTCGGCCACCCAGGCCGACCGCGACGCCCTCCACCAGCTCTGCCGCGAGCTGGGGTACGAGTTGCGCACCCTCGACGCCGCCGGCCGCCTGGTCGAGCTGGGCGGGGAGGGGGCGCCGGCCCACCGCTCGCGCTTCGAGGACCTGCGCTGCGTCCAGCGCGTGCTCGACGCCGGCGAGGCGGGCGAGCTCCACGCGCGCGGCGACCGCCCGGACACGCAGGTGGCCGTCGGCGACGCGCGCTTCGGCGGCGGGGCGGTGTCGATCCTGGCCGGGCCCTGCGCGGTCGAGGACCGCGAGCGCACGCTCGAGATCGCGCGGGCCGTCCGCGCGCGCGGGGCCACCGGCATGCGCGGCGGGGCCTTCAAGCCGCGCACGTCGCCGTACTCCTTCCAGGGCTCCGGCCGGGCCGGCCTGGACATCCTGGCGACCGTCCGCGAGGACGTCGGCATCGCGATCGTGACCGAGGTGCTCGACCCGCGCGACGTCGAGGCGGTCTCGCGGGTCGCGGACGCGTTCCAGGTCGGGTCGCGCAACATGCAGAACTTCGCCCTCCTGCGCGAGCTGGGGCGCCAGCGCAAGCCCGTGCTGCTGAAGCGCGGCTTCTCCGCCACCGTGCGCGAGTTCCTGCTGGCCGCCGAGTTCCTGCTGGACGGCGGCAACGACCGCGTCGTGCTGTGCGAGCGCGGCATCCGCGGCTTCGACGACTTCACGCGCAACGTCCTCGACGTCGGCGCGGTCGCGCACCTGAAGCGCGCCACGCACCTGCCGGTGATCGTGGACCCCTCGCACGCCGCCGGCCGCGCGGACCTCGTGCGCGCCCTGGCCCGCGCCGGCCTCGCGGCGGGCGCCGACGGGCTCCTGGTCGAGGTGCACACGCGTCCGGACGAGGCCCACTCCGACGGCGCGCAGGCGATCTCGCTGAAGGAGCTCGAGGGGGTCGTCGCCGACGCGCGCGCCCTGTGCGCCCTGGACGGCCGCGAGCTGGTGCTGCCTCCGTCCGCCCCCACGAACGGGCGCGCGGACGTGCCCGCCCCCGACACCGACAAGGAAGCCGTGGCATGAGAAGGCCGTACATCGCGGGCAACTGGAAGATGAACCTCGACCGCCGGCGGTCGCTCGAGCTGGTCTCTGCCCTGCGCGACCGGCTGACGGGCTTCGACCGCGCGGACGTGGCCGTCTGCCCGCCCGCCGTCTACCTCGAGGAGGTCGTGCGCGCGCTGTCGGGCTCGAACGTCAAGGTGGGCGCCCAGAACGTCTGCGACCGCGACGAGGGCGCCTTCACCGGCGAGGTCTCCGCCGCGATGCTGCGCGACGTCGGCGCGACGCTGACGATCGTGGGCCACTCCGAGCGCCGCCACGTGTACGGCGAGACCGACGCCCTGGTGAACGCCAAGGTCGAGCGGGCGCTGGCCTGCGGCCTCGAGGTCATCCTGTGCGTCGGCGAGACCCTCGAGGAGCGTCGCGCGGGCCAGACCGAGGCCGTGGTCGACCGCCAGCTGACCGAGGGCCTCAAGCACGTCCTCGCCGCCGACATGGCGCGCGTCACCATCGCCTACGAGCCCGTGTGGGCCATCGGCACCGGCGAGACCGCCACGCCGGGGCAGGCGGGCGAGGTCCACGACTTCCTGCGGCGCCGCCTCGCGGACCTGCACGGCGCCGAGGTCGCCGTCGACACCCGCATCCAGTACGGTGGCAGCGTCAAGCCGGGCAACGCCAGCGAGCTGATGGCCGTCCCCGACGTGGACGGGGCCCTGGTCGGAGGAGCCTCGCTGGACGCCGATTCCTTCCTGCGCATCGTCGAGTTCGACCGCTCATGAGCCTCCTCATCACGCTGATCTACATCATCTTCGTCCTGTCGGCGATCGTCCTGGTCACCGTCGTCCTGCTCCAGGAGGGCAAGGGCGGTGGTTTCGGCGAGGCCCTCGGCACGAGCGGCCAGCAGACGTTCGGCGTCGGCGCGTCCGGCATCAACAAGTTCACCGGCATCGTGGCCGCCGTGTTCCTCGGCTCGGCCCTGCTGACGCACGTGTTCAACCGCGCGCAGTCGGGCAGCTCGGTGATCGAGCAGGTCGGCGACAGCGTGCTGGACAGCACCGTGTCCCCGGTCGCGCCCCCCGAGGGCGGGACGCCCGCGGTCCCGCCGACCGACGGCAAGTGAACGCCGACCGCGTCCTCGATCTGTGCCGCGAGAGCGAGGCCCTGCTCGAGGGCCACTTCCTGCTCTCGTCGGGCCGGCACAGCGACCAGTACTTCCAGTGCGCGCGGCTGCTGATGGAGCCCGCGCGCGCCGAGCAGCTCGCCCGCGCCCTCGCGGAGGCCGTCCAGCCGGAGGTCGACGTGGTCGTCGGCCCCGCCCTCGGCGCGGTCGTCTGGGCCCACGAGGTCGCGCGCGCCCTGGGCGTGCGGGCGCTCTTCACCGAGCGCGTGGACGGCGCCATGGCCCTGCGGCGCGGCTTCCGGCTCGAGCCCGGCGAGCGCGTGCTGGTCGTCGAGGACGTGCTGACCACCGGCGGCTCCGCCCGCGAGGTGCTGCGCGTGCTGCGCGGTCTGGGCGCGAAGCCGGTCGCCGTCGGCTCGATCGTCAACCGCTCGGGCGGCAACCCGTTCGCGATCGACGGGCTGCCGCTGTTCGCCCTGGCCGGCGTGAAGGCGAAGAGCTGGGCGCCGGGCGAGTGCCCGCTGTGCGCGTCCGGCTCCGCCGGCCCGGCGGTGAAGCCCGGCAGCCGCCCGGGCGCCGGAGCGCCGACCCCGTGACGCCGCCGGCGAAGCGGGGAGGAGCGCGCGGGCCCGCCGCCCTGCTGTCGATGACCGGCTTCGGCGGCGCCACCGTCGAGACCCGCGGCGGCGGCTCGTCCGTCCGCGTCGAGATCCGCAGCGTCAACCACCGCTACCTCCAGACGAAGCTGCGCGTGCCGCCGGAGTTCGCGGCGCTCGAGCCCCAGCTCGAGGAGGTGCTGCGCCGCAAGGTCGCCCGCGGCGCCCTGAACGTCACGGTCGGCGTCACGCGCGCGGCCGGCTCCGGCGAGCCCGCCCTGAACGTCGAGGTGGCGAAGCGCTACCACGGCCTGCTGCGCCGGCTCGCCCGCGACCTGCGCATGGAGCCGCCGAGCTCGCTGGACACCCTGCTGGGCCTGCCCGGCGTGGTGGGCACCGAGCTCGCGCCCGAGCAGGTCGAGCGCGAGGCCCGGCTGGTCCTGCGCGCCGCCCGCGAGGCCGTGGACGCCCTGGTCGAGATGCGCGCCGACGAGGGCCGCGCCCTGGCCGCGGACCTCCGCAAGCACGTCGAGGCCATCCGCAAGCTGATGGCGCGCGTCGAGAAGCGCATGCCCACGGTCGTGCGCAACCACCACAAGGCGCTGCTGCAGCGCGTCCAGGAGCTCGTCGGCGACGCCCAGACCGTGCAGCCCACCGACGTCGTCCGCGAGGTCGCGATCCTGGCCGAGCGCCTCGACGTCAACGAGGAGCTCGCCCGCCTGGCCAGCCACCTCGATCAGCTCGACCGCCTGATCGCCGGCGGCGGCGCCGTCGGCCGCCGCCTCGACTTCCTGGTCCAGGAGCTCCTGCGCGAGGCCAACACGATCGGCTCGAAGTGCAACGACGCTCCGATCGCCCAGACGGTCGTCGAGCTGAAGACCCACATCGACCGCATCAAGGAGCAGGTCGCCAACGTCGAGTGACGCGCCCCGCTCCGTCGGACCGGCGCTACGGCGCCGGCGCGCGGGCGGCGACGGCGGCGTCGAGGGCCTCGAGCAGGGCGCGGTCGTCCTGGCGTGCGGCCAGGGCGAAGCGCTCGACGGCGAGGGGTTCTTCCAGGACGGCGAAGGTCGCGCCGGCGGCGCGCTGGAACTCGTCGACGTGGGTGCGGTCGAGGGCGATGGCGTCGATCTCGCCGGCGAGCAGCAGCTCGGCCCACGAGCGCTCGTCGGTCCGCTCGAGCACCTGGTCCGCCCCCGGGATCCGCGCGGCCACCGCCGCGACGGTCGTGGTCCCGCGCTCGCTGGCGACGCGGCGGCCGAAGAGCTCCTTCAGCCTGGCGGGCTCGTCGCGACCCTCGCGCACGAGCACGACGATCTCCGTCTCGTGGTAGGGCTGGCTGAAGGCGACCAGCAGCGTCCGCTCGCGCGTCACGCCGATCGTGGACGCCGCCACGTCGGCCTGACCCTCGGCGACCGCGGCCAGCAGCTCGCCGAACGGCCGCTCGACCCAGCGCACCTCGCGCCCGAGCCGCCGCGCCGCGTCCTCCACGAGCTCGACCTCGACCCCCACGGCCCGCCCCGACGCGTCGCGCGACGAGAACGGCGGGTGCTGGAAGTTCGAGACCGCCACGACGGGCGGCCGCGGCGCGGCGCAGGCCGCGAGGGAAGCGAGCAGGAGGGCGAGCCCGAGGGCGCGGCTGCCGCGGGACGCCGCGGGGCGGGGGGTGGAGCGCATGCGGCGGATCATGCCATCCGCGGCGCGCCGGCGGATCCGCGCGCCGCCCGCTTCCCCGCCGCCACCCCTGCGGACTTGTCCCGCGCGCGGGCGGGCCGAGAATGGGGCGCATGGGCGCGGACGGCGGAGCGGAACGGCGGGGGCGGATGGTCGTGCTGTCGGGGCCGTCGGGGTGCGGGAAGAGCTCGATCGCGAAGCGGCTGCTGGAGGACCCCGGGTACTGCTTCAGCGTGTCGGCCACGACGCGCCAGCCGCGGGCGGGGGAGGTGGACGGGCGGGACTACCACTTCCTGTCGCGGGACGAGTTCCGCGAGAAGGTGCGGCAGGGGGCCTTCCTGGAGCACGCGGAGGTGCACGGGAACATGTACGGCACCCTGCGCGAGCCCGTCGAGGAGCAGGTGGCGGCGGGGATCCACGTGCTGCTCGACATCGACGTCCAGGGGGCGCTGCAGCTGAAGGCCCAGGGGGTGCCCGGGCTGTACCTCTTCATCGCGCCGCCCAGCTTCGAGGAGCTGCGCCGGCGGCTGGTCGGGCGGGGGACGGACGCGCCGGAGGTGATCGAGCGGCGGCTCCAGAAGGCGGAGGACGAATACCGCGAGCGCGTGAAGTACGATCACGTCGTGACGAACGACGACCTGGACCGGGCGGTGGCCGAGGTGCGCGACCTGATCGCGGCGTCCGCGGACGCGGGAGGCGGGGCGTGAGCCACGTGCTGCTCGCCGCCGGCGGCTCGGTGGCCGTGTACAAGGCCTGCGACCTGGCCAGCAAGCTGGCCCAGCGCGGCCACGGGGTGCGGACGGTGCTGACCGGGCGCGCGGCGGAGCTGGTCAACCCGCAGCTCTTCGAGGCCGTGACCGGCGAGCCGGCCTACGTCGACGAGTACGACGAGACCCGCCGCGGCGCGATGGACCACATCGACGTGTCGACCTGGGCCGACGTCCTGGTGGTCGCGCCGTGCAGCGCCAACCTGCTGGCCCGCCTGGCCCTGGGGCTGGCGGACGACCTGCCGACCACCGCCGCCCTGGCGCTGCCGGCGGACGTGCCGCGCCTGGTGTGCCCGGCGATGAACCCGCACATGCTGGCGACGCCGGCGGTCCAGCGGCACCTCGGCACCCTGCGCGAGGACGGCTGGGGCGTGTTCGAGCCCGACGAGGGCCACATGGCCTGCGGCGTGAACGGCCGCGGGCGCCTGCCGGACACGGTCGAGATCGCCGACCGCGTCGAGGAGCTGCTGGCCCGGTGACCCCCGCCGCCCGCCGCCGCAAGCCCCGCCTGGTCGTGACCGCGGGCCCGACCCGCGAGTACGTCGACCCGGTCCGCTACCTGACGAACGAGTCCTCGGGCCGCATGGGCTTCGACGTGGCCGCCGAGGCCGCGCGCGCTGGCTTCGCGGTCACGCTGGTGGCGGGGCCGGTGACCCTC
Source organism: bacterium (assembly GCA_030428395.1). Classification (GTDB taxonomy): domain Bacteria; phylum Planctomycetota; class UBA1135; order UBA1135; genus JAUIDW01. Next base: position 6,847 of record JAUIDW010000011.1, read on the forward strand.
GACACGCCCGCCGGGGTGAAGCGCGTGGACGTGGTCAGCGCCCGCGACATGCTGGCCGCCACGCGCGCGGCCTTCCGCGAGGCCGACGCCCTGGTCATGGCCGCGGCGGTGGCCGACTGGCGCCCGGCGAAGCGCCACCGCGGCAAGTGGCGCAAGGAGGTCGGCGGGGCGGACACCACGAGCCTGGAGCTGGTCAAGAACCCGGACATCCTGGCGACCCTGGCGCGGACGAAGGGCGAGCGGCTGGTGATCGGCTTCGCCCTCGAGACCGGCACGCCGGCCGCCGTGCGCAAGCTCGCTCTGGCCAAGCTGCGCCGCAAGGGGGCCGACTACATCGTCCTGAACGGCCCTTCGGCCTTGAATGCGACCCGGACGAGCGTGACGATCTTCGACGAGCACGGCGACGCGCGCGAGCTCGCAGGCCGCTCCAAGCGGCAGGTCGCGCGCGCCCTCGTCGACCTCGCCGTCCGCTGGACGTCCCGCGACGCGGTGCGCCCCGCCCGCGGCTGACCCCCGCCCGCACCACCCCACGAAGAAGCAGGAGCCGCGGCCGCCATGGGCCGAACCGGATCGCGCAAGCGTCGCCGCAAGCAAGCCTCGGAGCCCGGCGGGCTGTTCGGCCGGCTGGGCAGGGCGCTGCGCGGGTTCCTGTTCGGCGACCCCGCCGAGGGCGAGGTGCTGGACCGGGCCCAGGAGATCAAGGGCCTGCTCATGGTCGGGCTCTCGATCTGGCTCCTGATCTCGCTGAGCTCCTACTACACGCCGTTCGACGACCCGCTGGCGGAGGGGCGCAACTGGGGCGGGCGCCTGGGCTTCCACGCGGCCGGCTTCGCGCTGTCCGCGGCGGGCCTGGCGGGCTACCTGATCGGCGTGCTGGCGTGCCTGTGGGGCGTGATCCTGGTCGCGCGCCACCAGGTCGCCTGGGCCAGCCTGCGCATGTTCGGCGCGATCAGCTTCGTGCTGTCGGTCGCCTTCCTGCTGCAGCTCGCCCTCGGCGAGCGCCTGCCGCCCAACGCGCGCCTGCCCTACGGACCGGGCGGGTGGATCGCGCTCGAGGCGCTGCCGTTCCTGCAGGACAAGTTCGGCGTGCCCGGCCTGTGGGTGCTGCTCGTCCTGACGACGCTGGTGTCCTTCATGCTGGCGACCGAGATGGCCTTCGTCCCCGCCATCCAGGCCTTCGTCGAGTGGGCGCGCGACCGGCGCGAGGAGCGCGGCGAGAGCGTGCTGAAGGCCGTGTGGGTCTGGACGTGCCAGCTCGCCCGCGGGTTGTGGGACTTCGTGCGCGGCGCGGGCCTCGAGGACGTCGCCCTGGCGGGGACGGGCGGCGCCGCCGCCGGCAGCGTGCGCAAGCCGCGCGCGGCCAAGCGCAAGGCCGCCCCGGCCCCCGTCGAGGAGGACGAGGAGGACTGGGACGACGAGGAACCCGAGGCCGAGTACGACGAGGAGGACGAGTACGAGGAGGAGGAGTACGACGAGGACGAGGAGCCCGAGGACGACGAGGAGGAGTGGGACGAGGAGGAGGTCGACGAGGACGAGGAGTACGAGGACGAGGACGAGTACGAAGAGGAGGACGAGGACGAGCCCGAGCTCACGCCCGCGCCGAAGCCGGCGGCGAAGCCCGCCGCCAAGGCCAAGAAGGCGGTCGTCTCGATGGCGAAGAGCCTGCCGTTCGACCCGCCCAGCCCGCCGAAGGGGCCCTGGAAGTACCCGCCGCTCGAGCTGCTGCTGAAGCCCGAGCGGGACCTGACGCTGGACAACCGCCGCGTCGAGGACTCGGCCAACAAGCTCGAGCACGTGCTGCAGAGCTTCCGCGTCGACGCGCAGGTCGTCGGCGCCCAGGTGGGCCCGACCGTGACCCTGTACGAGCTCGAGGTCTCGCAGGGCACGCGCATGAACAAGGTGACGCAGCTCAGCCAGGAGATCGCCGCCGCGCTGCGCGCCCAGAGCGTGCGCATCAGCGCGCCCATCCCCGGCAAGTCCACCGTCGGCATCGAGGTCCCCAACGGCAAGCGCCGCCGCGTGCGCATGTCGGAGCTGATCTCGAAGGAGGCCTACGACAAGTCGCGCTCGGCGCTGCCGATGTTCCTCGGCATGGACGCCGAGGGCTACGCGATCGTCGAGGACCTGGCGCGCATGCCGCACCTGCTGGTCGCCGGCACGACGGGCTCGGGCAAGTCGGTGTGCATCAACACGATCCTCGCGAGCGTGCTGCTGACGCGGTCGCCGCACGACGTGCAGCTGATCCTGATCGACCCGAAGATGGTCGAGCTGCAGGCCTTCGCCGAGATCCCGCACCTGATGCTGCCGGTCGTGACCGACATGCGCCAGGCGACCAACGTCCTGAACTGGGCGGTCGAGAAGATGGAGGGGCGCTACGAGCTCTTCAAGGACGCCGGCGTCCGCAACATCAAGTCGTTCAACGCGCTGTCGGAGAAGCAGCTCGAGGAGCGCATGGGGGACAACTGGAACCCCGAGCGCACGCCGCGGCACGTGCCGTACATCGTCATCGTCATCGACGAGTTCGCCGACCTGATGATGGTGTCCAAGAAGGAGGCCGAGCAGGCCATCACGCGCCTCGCGCAGAAGTCGCGCGCCGTCGGCATCCACGTGGTCCTGGCCACGCAGCGGCCCTCGACCGACGTCATCACCGGCGTCATCAAGGGCAACCTGCCGACGCGGATCGCCTTCCAGGTCGCCAGCAAGGTGGACAGCCGCGTGATCATCGACCACATCGGCGCCGAGAAGCTGCTGGGCGGGGGCGACATGCTCTACAACCCGCCCCAGAGCTCGCGGATCAAGCGCGTCCAGGGCGCGCTGGTCGAGGACGCCGAGCTGCAGGGCATCATCGACTACGTCAACAAGGAGGCCGCCCCCAGCTTCAACCAGGAGCTGGTGCAGGTGGCCACCGGGACGGCCCAGCCGGGCTCGGGCGACAGCGAAGAGCCCGCCGACGAGTTGTGGGACGACGCCGTGCGGGTCATCCTGAAGTCGCGCCGGGGGTCGGCGAGCCTGCTCCAGCGCGCGCTGGGCATCGGCTACACGCGCGCCTCCCGGCTGATCGACATGATGACCGACGCCGGCATCGTCGGAGCGCACAAGGGCAGCAAGGCCCGCGAGGTCCTGCTGACCCTCGAGGACTGGGAGGAGCAGCGCAACGCGAGCCCCGAGGGGGTCTGACATGACGACGGACGAGAAGCGCACCAAGAGCCTGGGCCAGGACCTGCTGGGCATCTCCCTCTTCGCCGTGGCCGTGTTCTTCGGCGTGTCGGCGGTGATGGCGCTGCTGCACGGCGGTCCGCGGGACGGCGCCAACCCCAGCACCTCGATCGTCGGCAGCCTCGTGCTGCTCGTCGGCGCGGTGCCGAGCCTGTGGATCGCCGTCGGCCTGGCCTTCCTCGGCGCGCGCCAGTGGGTCGTCGGCCCCTCGGCCGCGACGCTGCGCCACGTGGCCGGCGTGGCCGGGACCGCCTTCGGCGTGGCGGTGCTCTGCGGGGCGCTGGCCCTGCCGCTGCACGGCGCGATCGGCGAGGCGATCGGCGGCTCCGTCGCGCGCGTGCTCACGACCCCCGTCGCGGTCCTGATCGGCGTGATCCTGATCGCGGCGCCCGCCTGGTGGGCCTGGATCGGTCCCACGGGGTGGACGCCCCTCCCGAGAAGCGAGAATTCGGGCAAGGGCGGCGGCCTGCACGCCGCTCTCTCCAGGAGCAGCACGACCGAGGGCGTCTCCGCCGAGGAGGCCGAGGCGCTGCTGCCGCGCGCCCCCGTTCCCGAGGAGGACGCCGAGCAGCTCGCCCGGGCCCTGGCCGAGGTCGACGAGGTCGCCGAGCCGGTTCAGCTCCCGCCGCTCTACCCGCCCGACGTGCGCCGCGAGGGCAAGATCCCGCCCGGCGCGCGCCCGCTGGACGTCTCCGGGACGGCTCCCTCCGAGCCCGACCACGAGGCCTCCCCCGGGCCTTCGCCCACGACCCCGACCGACCCCGCCCGTGCAACTGCGCCCGAACCCGACCGGCGACCCGCCGCAGGTGCCGGAGACGTCCCCGGCGACCGGGACGACGCGGGTGACGATCGAGGTGCGACCCTATCCGCCGAGCCGGTTGAAGGGTCGGACGTGCGCGCGCAGTCCGCTCGCGCGGATCTGGCTGGCGGCGAGGCCGGCCGCGGCGACGCTCCCGTCTCTCCGACGATCGACCTGAGGCAGCGCCCGCGCGCCGAGCCCCTCGACGCGTCGCCGGCCGAGCCCCCCGCGGCTCCGCCGCCGCCCGCGGAGGCGGCCGCGCCCGCTCCCGCCGCTCCTGACCGGGCCGGCGGGCCGTTCGACGAGGGCGAGCCTCTCACCGAGGACGAGCCGGTCGTCGCGGACGAGGCCGCGGAGCCGCGCGCGGAGCTGGCGACGCCGGCCGAGCCCGTCGCGGAGCCGCTCGCGGGCGAGCCCTTCGTCGAGCGCATGCGTCCCAGCTGGGAGCAGCCCGACCTGTTCGAGGACGAGGTGGCCCCCGCGGACGCCGGGGTCGACCCGTCGCTCGTCGACGCCGCCGGGCCGGAGGGGACCCCCCGCGACGACGAGGCGCCGGCCGCGGCGGCGAGCGCCGCCGTGGAGACCGAGCCCGAGCAGGAGGAGGACCTCCACGCCGGGGACGGGGTCCTGGAGGACGAGCCCGAGGAGGACGAGGTCCTCGCGGAGGCCGACGAGGAGGAGGAAGCCGAGGACGAGGAGGACGAGCTCCACGCCGAGGCGGACGACGAGGACGACGAGGAGGAAGAGGACGAGGACGACGAGGAGGAGTACGAGGAGGTCTGGGCCGAGGACGAGGAGGGCGACGAGGAGGACGAGGAAGAGCTCGAGGACGAGGACGACGACGAGGCCTGGGCCGAGGGCGACGAGGAGGACGCCGAGGAGGAGGAAGAGGACGAGGTCTACGCCGAGGACGAGGAGTACGACGAGGAAGAGGACGAGGACGAAGAGGAGTACGAGGACGAGGAGGAGGACCCCGAGGCGGCCGCCTCCGAGGAGGAGCCGGCGGACGAGGAGGACGCCGAGGAGGAGCCCGTGGAGGTCGCGGCGGAGGCCGAGGCCGAGGCGGAGCCCGAGGTCGTCCTCGAGCCCCGGCCCGCCCCCGCGGCGGAGGCCGCGGAGGCCGAGGCCGACGAGGAGCCGGACGAGACCCTCGTCTACCGCGCCGGGTGCCTGTTCCTGGAGCGCAACCGCGTCGCGGTCTCCCTGCTCCAGCGCGAGTTCAACCTCGACTTCGACGGCGCGACCCGCGTGCTCGATCGGCTCCAGGAGCTGGGGCTGATCGGCCCGTACTTGGGCGGCCAGAAGCGGGATATACTCATGACCCCCGAGGCCTGGCGCGAGATGGTCGAGGTCGGCTGAGCGCCTCCCCCGGGCGCCCGGACCCCATCCGCGCCCGCCCCGCGCTGGCCCCAACCGGCCGACGTCTCGTTGAAGGACCCCGCCGCGCCCTCCGATCCGACCGTGGTCTCGCTGGTGCACCTGGGGTGCGCCCGCAACCTGATCGACTCCGAGCTGATCCTGGCCCGCATGGCCGAGGAAGGGCTGCTGGTCTCGGGGGACCCCGCGGACGCGGACGCCGTGGTCGTGAACACGTGCTCGTTCATCGGGCCGGCGCGCACCGAGTCCGAGGAGACGATCCGCCGCTACGAGGAGGAGAAGCGGCGCGGCGCCCTGCGCCACCTGGTCGTCGCGGGCTGCCTGGTCCAGCGCTACAAGCACCGCCTCGAGCGCCGCTTCCCGCTGGTCGACGTGTTCGCGGAGATCTCCGACTACCGCGAGCTGGCGCGCACGCTGCGCGACCTGACCCGCGGCCGGCGGGTGCGCTCGTACCTGGCCTCGCCCGGCCTGCGCGAGCCCGAGCGCGACGCCGCGCGCATGCTGGCGACGCCCGGCTCCTACGCGTACCTGCGCATCTCGCACGGCTGCGACCACACCTGCGGCTTCTGCGCCATCCCCGCGATCCGCGGGCCGCACCGCTCCAAGCGGCCCGAGGCCGTGCTGGAGGAGGCGCGCGAGCTGATCGGCGCCGGGGTGAAGGAGCTCGTGCTGGTCGCCGAGGACTCGACGGCCTGGGGCCGCGACCTGGGCTCCGAGCTGCCCGACCTGGTCGAGGCCCTGGCGGAGCTGGAGGGCGACCACCAGGTCCGCGTCATGTACGCCTACCCGAACAACTTCCCCTGGCGGCTGGCCGAGCTGCTGCGCGACCACCCGCGGGTCGCGCGGTACCTGGACATCCCGGTGCAGCACGCGGCGACGCCGGTGCTGCGCGCCATGCGCCGCGCGGGCTCGGGCGACCAGGTGCGCCGCACCCTGGACCGGCTGCGGACGGAGGTGCCCGACCTCGAGATCCGCACGACCCTGCTGGTCGGCTACCCGGGCGAGACCGCCGCCGACGCCGCCGAGCTGGCGCCCTTCGTGCGCGAGTACGGCCTGGGCCGCCTGGGAGCCTTCACGTTCTCGCGCGAGGAGGACACGCCCGCCTGGGACCTGCCCGACCCGGTGCCCGAGGACGTGGCCGTCGAGCGCTACCTCGAGGTGGTCGCGGCGCGCGACGAGGTGCTGGCGGCGGGCCAGCGCGCCCTGGTGGGCAGCGAGGTCGAGGTCCTGGTCGACGAGCGGGCCCAGCACGGTGGCGAGCCCGTCGCCGTCGGGCGGACCGAGCGCGACGCGCCCGAGGTCGACCCCCTGGCCGTGCTCCCCGGCGTCGACGCGCCCGTCGGCGCCCGGGTCCGCGCGCGCGTGGTCGACGTGGACGACGAGATGCACCTGGTGTGCGAGCCGGTCGCCGAGCCCGCCGCCGCGCCGGCGGCCGGGGAGGGCGCCCGGTGACCTCCGGCGGCCCGGACCCCGCGGCGCGCACCGGCACCCCGGGCGTGTTCGCCTTCTGGCCGAACCGCATCACGGCCATGCGCTTCGCGGGCGCGGCCCTGCTGTTCGCGCTGCTGGCGATCCACGGCGAGCGTCCGACCGACGAGGCGCACGGCGTCCTGGTGCTGTGCTTCTGGCTCTTCATCGTGACGGCCCTGACCGACGTGCTCGACGGCTGGCTGGCGCGCCGCAACCAGGAGGTCACGGCCTTCGGCCGCATCGCGGACCCGTTCGTCGACAAGGTCCTGATCCTGGGCGCGCTGATCTTCCTGGCGGTCCTGCCGTGGTCGCGGCCGTTCGTGCCCGCGTGGGTCGTGGTCGTCGTGCTGGCGCGCGAGGTGCTCGTCACCGCCATCCGCGGATACGTCGAGAGCATCGGCCGCGAGCTGCCGGCCGACTGGTTCGGCAAGCTGAAGATGCTGGCGCAGAGCTTCGCGGTCGGCACGATCCTGGGCCTCGGGGCGTTCGGCGCGTCGGTGTCCCCGGCCGTCCGCGACGCCGCCGAGGTCGGCGCCCACGTCCTCGTCTGGGGGACCCTGATCCTGTCGGCCGGCTCCGGCCTCTCCTACGTCGTCAAGACGCGCTCCGCCCTGCTGGGGGACTCCGCTTGAACACGCTGAAGCTCGCCTTCGTCTCGTTCGGCTTCCTGGGGTGCTCGCCCTTCGCGCCGGGCACGGTCGGCACGCTGGGCGGCGTCGCCGTCGCCTGGGCCCTGGCCGGGACGCGCAACTACCTGCTGTGGAGCCTGCTCGCCTGCGCGGTGCTCTACGCCATCGGGCGCTCGCTGGGCACCTGGGCCGAGCAGTACGCGGGCCGCAAGGACCCCGGGATCTTCGTGGTGGACGAGGTCATCGGGTACCTGGTCACCATCGCCTGGGTCCGCGGCCCCAGCGTGGTCGCCCTGGTCGTGGCGTTCTTCGTGTTCCGCTTCTTCGACATCCTCAAGCCGCCCCTGGCGCGCCGCCTGGAGGGCGTCCCCGGCGGCGACGGGATCCTGCTTGATGACGTGGTCGCCGGTCTCTATGGGTTGGGAGTCATGGCCCTGGCCCGGTGGCTGATTCCGCTGCCCTGGGACTTCGGGGCCGCGTAGGAGGGGCCGGCGAGCAGCCCATGACGCGAGAACGAGCGACCGACCTGCGCGTGGGGGGGCCCAAGCTGTGGGCGCGCTTCACGCTGTCCATGACGGTCGCGCTGCTCGTCGTGCTCGGCATCTCGGGGGTGGTGCTCTACAAGTCCGCGCTGCGGCTCGCGGAGACCGTCCAGGAGCGCACGCTGGTCGAGGCCGTCCAGATCCTGGCCGAGCAGCCGGAGTGGGAGCAGGAGGGCACCGAGGTCAAGACCTTCCGCAAGGAGCGCGTCCAGCGCGCGCACGTGCGCTACGGCGAGGACGACGCGCGGGGCATCGTGTACCGCCACAAGTACGGCAAGGACGGCCGCGAGGCGTGGGCCGACCTGATCGTGCCGGGCGACATCGAGCTGACCCAGCGCGCGTTCCTCGGCCTGATCCTCGGGATGTTCCTGCTGATCCTCGTGGTGGGTGCGGCGGTCGCCTTCGCCATCGCGAACCAGGTCGCCAAGCCCATCGAGAGCATCGTGATGGACATCGGCCAGATCGCGTCGGGCGACTTCCACCACCGCACGAAGGTGCGCACCGGCGGCGAGGTCGCGCTGCTGGCGCGCTCGGTCGACCGCATGGCCAAGAGCCTGCAGGAGGGTCAGGAGACCGAGCTCGAGCTGTCGATCCGCGAGCGCGAGGTCGAGGTCGCCGCGGAGGTGCGCGAGGCCCTGCTGCCCCAGCAAACGCCGTCGGTCGACGGCTACACCGTCGGCGCCTTCCACATCGGCTCCGAGGAGCTCGGGGGCGACTTCTACGACTTCCTGGAGCTGCCCGACGGCCGCCTGGGCCTGCTCGTCTGCGACGTCAGCGGCACGGGCCTGCCGGCCGCGCTCGTGGGCGCCACGGCCCGCGCGTACCTGCGGCGCGAGCTGGAGGCCGGCGGCGACGTCGAGGAGATCCTGCGCCGGGTGAACGGCATCCTGCACGGCGACGTGCGCCGCGGGATGTACGTCACGGCGCTGTACGTCCTGCTCGACCCCGCCGAGGGCATCGCGACCGTGGCCTGCGCGGGCCACAAGCTGCCCCTCGTCCGCCACGCCGCCGAGGACGGCAAGGTCCGCCTGATCCACCCCGAGGGGATCGGGCTCGGCTTCGACGCGGGCTCGATCTTCGACTCGCGCCTGGAGATCCAGCAGGTCCCCGTCGACCCCGGCGACCGCCTCGTGCTCGCCAACACCGGCGCCGTCGTGCTCGCCAACCCCGCGGGCGAGGAGCTGGGCGAGAAGAAGTTCTACGGCCTCGTGATGCGGCACGGCGCCGAGCCCACGCCGGCGTTCCTGGAGCACCTCGAGAGCATCTGCCGCAAGTACGCCGGCGACGCCGAGCTGGCGCGCGACGTCGCCGTCGTCACCCTGGCGCGCGACGCCTGAGCCCATGGACATCGGCGAGTTCCAGCGCCTGATCGAGGCGATCTACTACGAGCGCGACTCCGCCCGCGGCCTCGCCGGCACGCACATGTGGTTCTGCGAGGAGGTCGGCGAGCTGACCCGCGCCCTGCGCCGCGGCGAGCGCGAGGAGCTCGAGGGCGAGTTCGCCGACGTCCTGGCCTGGCTGTCCACGCTCGCCTCCATCGCCGGCGTCGACCTGGCCGCCGCCGCGCGCGCCAAGTACGGCGAGGGCTGCCCCCGCTGCCGCGCGACGCCCTGCGCCTGCGCGTGAGGGCCCGCGCCCGCGCGTGAGGACGCGTGAGGAATCGGCCGCGCCGCGCCCGCGCCGACGCGCGCCGAACTCCGCGGGAATTCGAGTAACCTGCGCGCGCCGGGCCGGTCCCCCAGGGCGGAGGGGCTCGGTGGTACCTGGAAGCATGCGCGCCACGACCGGAGAGCTGTTCCCCGCCCCCGAGGGCACCCCCCCCGCGCGCCCCGCCTGCGAGGGGTACGCGTCGGTCGTGCTGAACCGGCCCGTGCGGACTCAGTTCACCTACGGCGTCCCGCCGCAGCTCGCCGGGCGCGTCCGGGCGGGGATGCGCGTGGCCGTGCCGTTCGGGAACCGGCGGCACGTGGGCGTGGTCGTGGGGGTGCCGGAGACGCCGGACGTGGACCCGGCCAAGGTGCGCCTGCTGCACGAGGTGCTCGACGAGCAGCCGCTGGTGGGCGACGACCTGCTCGCGCTGACCCGCTGGATGGCGGACGAGTACGCCTGTTCCTGGGGCGAGGCGCTGCACGGCGTCCTGCCGGCGGCGCTGAAGCGCGAGCGCGGGCCGGCGCGGGTGCTGGTCGTGGCCGCCGCGCCCGGGGTGGGCCCGGAGCAGCTCGCCGAGCTCGAGGACAGGCACCCCAAGCAGCACCGCCTGCTGCGGACCCTGCTCGAGCTGGGGGACGAGGTCGAGCTGCGCGAGGTCCTGCGGTCCCTGGGCCTGTCCGAGTCGCCGGCGCGGACGCTGGCGCGGCGCGGGCTGGCGACGCTCCGGCGCGTGGTCCAGCGGCGCGAGGAGCTCCTGACCGCGCGCTCGGACCGCGCGCGGCCCGAGCAGTTGACGCCCGACCAGCGCCGGGCCGTGGACGCCGTCGGGAACGCGCTGGCGGCGGGGGAGGCGACCACGTTCCTGCTGCGCGGCGTGACCGGCAGCGGCAAGACCGAGGTGTACCTGCGCGCCATCGAGCAGGCGCTCGAGCGCGGGCGCGGCGCCATCGTGCTGGTGCCCGAGATCGCCCTGACGCCGCAGACGGTGGGCTGGTTCCGCTCGCGCTTCGGCGAGGTGGCGGTGCTGCACAGCCGCATGACCGACTCGACGCGCCTCGCCATGTGGCAGCGCGTGCGCGCCGGCGAGGCGCGCGTGGTCGTCGGCGCGCGCTCGGCGCTGTTCGCGCCCCTGCCCGACCTTGGCGTGGTCGTGGTGGACGAGGAGCACGAGCCGTCCTTCAAGCAGGAGAGCACGCCGCGCTACCACGCCCGCGACGTCGCCGTGCGGCGGGCGCGCGAGGCGGGCGCGGTCTGCATCCTGGGATCGGCCACGCCGTCGCTCGAGAGCTGGCACCGCGCCGCCGCCGGGGACTACCGCCGGCTCGAGCTGCCGACGCGGATCGGCGGGGCGCCGATGCCGCCGGTGGACGTCGTGGACGTGCGCGCCGAGCCGCGCGGCTCGACGGTCTTCTCGCGCGAGCTGCGCCAGCGCATGGAGTCCGCCGTCGCCCGCGGCGAGCAGGTGATCCTGTTCCTGAACCGCCGCGGCTGGGCGCCCGTGCTGTGGTGCCGCGAGTGCAAGGAGACCGTGCGCTGCGAGCAGTGCGACCAGGCGCTGACCTTCCACCAGCGGCTGAAGCGGGCCGTGTGCCACCGCTGCTGCGAGGAGGTCGCCCCGCCCGCGGCCTGCCCGACCTGCACGGCGCCCGCCCTGCGCTACCTGGGCGCGGGCAGCGAGCGCATCGAGCACGAGCTGCGCGCGCTGCTGCCCGACGCGCGCGTGCTGCGCATGGACTCCGACACGATGCGCCGGCGCGAGGACTACGAGCAGGCGCTGGACCGCTTCGGCCGCGGCGAGGTCGACGTCCTCGTCGGCACGCAGATGATCGCCAAGGGCCTCGACTTCCCGCGCGTCACGGTGGTGGGGATCGTGTCGGCGGACGTCGCCCTGCACCTGCCCGACTTCCGCGCGGCCGAGCGGACGTTCCAGCTCGTCTCCCAGGTCGCCGGGCGCGCCGGCCGGGGCGAGCTGCCGGGGCGCATCGTCGTGCAGACGGGCGCGCCCGAGCACCCCGCCATCCGGCTCGCCGCCGGCCACGACTTCGACGGCTTCTGCCGCTGGGAGGACGAGCTGCGCCGCGAGCTGGGCTACCCGCCGCACGGCCGGCTGCTGCGCGCGGTGCTCGAGGACGAGGAGGAGGCGCGCGTCGCCGACGCCGCCCGCGACTGGGCCGAGCGCCTGCGCGCCGAGCTGCCCGACGCCCTCTCCGTCCTGGGGCCCGCCCCCGCGCCGATCGCGTTCGTCCGCAAGCGCCACCGCCACCACCTGCTGGTGAAGGCGCCCCCCGACGCGCTCGAGGCCTTCGCCGCCGCCCGCAGCCTGCTGACCGACCTCGCCGGGCGCACGAGCCGCCCCCGCGCCACCGTCGACGTCGACCCGGCGAGCGTGCTCTAGGCCTGCGGGCCGCTAGCATGGGCGTCGACCGAGGCCGCGCCATGCTGCTGATCCTGCTCCGCCACGGCATCGCCCACGACCGGCTGGACCCGGCGTGCCCGCCCGACTTCGAGCGCGCGCTGACGGAGAAGGGGCGGCGGCGGACGCGGGCGGCGGTCGCGGGGCTGCGCGCGCTCGGCGTCGCGGTGGACGTCGTGGGCTCCAGCCCGCTGGTACGGGCGGTCCAGACGGCGGAGATCGCGCGCCAGGTGCTCGAGCCGACCGACGCGACGCGCCTCGAGCTGGACGCGCTGGAGCCCTTCGGCGACCCGCGGGAGGTGCTGGCGGACGTGGCGGAGGCCGGCCGCGACGCCGTGCTGCTCGCGGGGCACGCGCCGAGCCTGGACCGCGTCGTGGCGGCCGCCGTCGGGGCGCCGCGACCCCTCACGCACCTCAAGAAGGCGGGGGTGGCCTGCCTCGAGCTGGAGCCCGGCGGCGGGCGGCTGGTCTGGCTGCACGAGCCCCGCGCCCTGCGCCGCATCGCTTCGGCGGCCTCGATCGATTAGGAAAGGCGCGTGACCTCTCCCGACCCGGACCGGATCGCGGCCGTCGACCTCGGCTCGAACAGCTTCCACATGATCATCGGGCGCGTCGTGAACGGCGAGCCGGTGATCATCGACCGCCTGCGCGAGCAGGTCCGCCTGGCCGACGGGCTGGACGAGGAGTCCGTGCTCGGCGGCCCGGCGCTCGAGCGGGCGCTCGAGTGCCTGGCGCGCATCGGGCAGCGGATCAAGGGCATCCCGGCGGAGCACGTCCGGGCCGTCGGCACGAACACGCTGCGCGCCGCGCACAACGCGGGCGAGGTGCTGTCGCGCCTCGAGGAGGCCCTGGGGCACGCCGTCGAGGTCATCTCGGGCCAGGAGGAGGCGCGCCTGATCTACCTCGGCGTGGCGCACAGCCTCGCGGACGACTACGGCACGCGCCTCGTCGTCGACATCGGCGGGGGGAGCACCGAGTGCATCCTCGGCTCGCGCTTCGAGCCGATGGAGGCGCACAGCCTCTACATGGGATGCGTGAGCTGGTCGCGGCGCTTCTTCCCCGACGGCGCGATCGACCGCGCGCGCATGGAGGAGGCGGTGCTCGCGGCGCGCCTCGAGCTGAAGCCGCTGCGGCGCGCGTTCCAGGACACGGGCTGGCAGCAGGCCGTCGGCGCCTCGGGCACGATCCGCGCGGTCGCGTCGACCCTGCGGGCGGCGGGCTGGGCGTCCGAGGGCGTCGACCTCGCCGGCCTGCGCCGGCTGCGCGCGCACCTCGTCGAGGTCGGGAGCGTCGACCGGCTGCAGCTCGAGGGCCTGAAGGCCGAGCGGGCCCCCGTGTTCGCGGGCGGCGTGGCGATCCTGTCCGCGCTGTTCAAGAGCCTGCGGATCCAGCGGATGGCGGTCTCCTCCGGCGCGCTGCGCGAGGGCGTGCTGTACGACCTGCTGGGCCGCATCCAGCACGAGGACGTGCGCGAGCGGACGATCTCGAGCTTCCAGGAGCGCTACCACATCGAGCGCGAGCAGGCGCTGCGCGTCGAGGCGACCTCGCTCCAGCTGCTGCGCGCCGTGGCCGCGCGCTGGTCGCTGGACCCCGAGGAGGCCGGGCGCATGCTGTCCTGGGCGGCGCGCCTCCACGAGCTCGGGCTGGCGGTCTCCTACTCGCACCACAACCGCCACGGCGGCTACCTGATCGCGAACTCCGAGATGCCGGGGTTCTCGCAGGACGAGCGCCAGGTGCTCGCGGCGATCGTCGCCTCGCACCGGCGCAAGGTGCGCCCCGAGGTGTTCCAGGTCCTGCGCGGCGACCGCGCGCACCTGGCGCGCCGCCTGGCGATCCTGCTGCGGCTGGCGGCCGTGCTGAACCGCGGCCGGCGCCGGCCGTCGCAGCTGCCGACCGCCATCGACGCCCACCGCAGCGGCCTGCGGCTCGTGTTCCCCGCGACGTGGCCCGAGGAGCACCCGCTGACCTCGCGCGACCTCGGCGCGCAGGCCCCGGTGGTCGAGAGCCTCGGCGTGAAGCTGAAGGTCGTGTTCCGCGACCCGCCTTCCGCGGCCGGCGCGGCCGCGCGCTAGCTCTTCGAGGCGATCGTGGCGAGCAGGTGCGCCTGCGCGCCGAACGGGTCCGCGTCGTCGGGCGTGCGCCGGACGTACGTGCCGTCCCCGCGCAGCTCCCACGTGCGCGTGTTGTCGCGCAGGTGGACCTCGAAGGCCTCCTCCAGGATGCGCTTCTTGGCCTTCTTCGACTCGATCGGGAAGGCGGCCTCGACGCGGTGGAAGAGGTTGCGCTGCATCCAGTCCGCGCTGGAGCAGTAGACGACGTCCTCGCCGCCCGCGCGGAAGTGGTACACGCGGCTGTGCTCCAGGAAGCGCCCGATCGACGAGATCACCTGGATGTTGTCGGAGACCCCCGGGATGCCCGGGCGCAGCGAGCAGATGCCGCGTACGACCAGGTCGATGGTCACGCCGGCCTGGGAGGCGCGGTAGAGCGCGCGGATGACCTCGGGCTCGATCAGCGCGTTGACCTTGGCGCGGATGGCGGCGGGCAGGCCGCGCTCGGCGTTGCGGGTCTCCTGCTCGATCAGCTCGAGGATCCGCTCGTGCAGCTTGAACGGGGACTGCACCAGCTTGTTCAGCGCGCCGACCTTGCCCAGGCCCGTGAGCTGCTGGAACAGGTTGTGGACGTCCTCGCCCAGGCCCTCGTCGCACGTCAGCAGGCCGAAGTCGGTGTAGGCGCGGGCGGTCTTCAGGTGGTAGTTGCCCGTCCCCAGGTGGACGTACCGGCGGACGTGGTCGCCCTCGCGCCGCACGACGAGCATCATCTTGGCGTGGGCCTTGTAGCCCACGATGCCGTACACGACGCGCGTGCCCGCGTCCTGCAGGCGGGTGGCGATGTCGATGTTCGCCTCCTCGTCGAAGCGCGCGCGCAGCTCGACGACGGTGGTGACCTCCTTGCCGTTGCGCGAGGCCTCGATCAGCGCGTCGGTGATCGTGGACGTGCTGCCGGTGCGGTACAGCGTCAGCTTGATCGCCAGCACGTCGGGGTCGCTCGCGGCCTGGCGCACGAGGTCCACGACCGGCGAGAACGAGTCGTAGGGGTGGTGCAGCAGGACGTCGCCCTCGCGGATGGCCGCGAACACGTCCGGCGCGCTCGACCAGCCCGACGGCAGGGCCGGCACGAAGGGGGGGTACTTCAGCGCGGGGCTGTCGATCAGGTCGTACAGCATCGCCAGCCGGTGCAGGTTGACCGGTCCGTCGACGCGGTAGAGGTCGCCCGGCTGCAGCTCGAACTGCTCCAGCAGGAAGTTCGAGACGTCCTCGGGGCACGAGTCGCCGACCTCGAGCCGCACCGCCTCGCCGTAGTTGCGGCGCGGCAGCTGGCCCTTCAGCGCGCGCAGCAGGTCGTCGACCTCCTCCTCGTCGATCCACAGGTCGCTGTTGCGCGTGACGCGGAAGGGGTACGAGCCCTTGACCTTCATGCCGGGGAACAGCTCGCCGGCGTGCGCGCGCATGATGCTGGACAGCGTCACGAACTGGTGCTCGCCGTCGGCGATCTCCGGCGGCAGCTCGATCAGGCGCGGCAGCAGGCGCGGCGCCTGCACCACGGCCATCCGGCTGCTGCGGCCGAAGGCGTCCTTGCCCTGCAGCGTGACGACGAAGTTGAGGCTCTTGTTCTGGATCAGCGGGAAGGGGTGCGCGGGGTCGAGCCCCACCGGCGTCAGGACCGGCAGCACCTCGCGCAGGAAGTACGACTTCGTCCACTTGCGGATCCGCGGCGTCCACTCGTCGCGGAACATCAGGTGCAGGCCCTCGGCGCGCAGGGCCGGCAGCAGCTCCTCCCGCAGGACGCGGTACTGCTCGGCGACCAGCTCGTGGGCGACGTCGCCCACCCGGCGGAGGGTCTCGAGGGGCGACAGGCCGTCGGGGCCCGGCTTGGCCACCTCGAGCTCGAGCTGCTGCCGCAAGCCGGAGACCCGGATCTCGAAGAACTCGTCCAGGTTGGTCGAGCAGATGCTCAGGAAGCGCAGGCGCTCGAGCAGCGGCGTCTCGAGGTCCCGGGCCTGGGCCAGGACCCGGCGGTTGAACTCGAGCAGGCTGAGCTCGCGGTTGATGTAGAGCTCGGGGTCCTCCAGCGGGCGGCCGGGGGCCGGCGAGCCGCCGCGTCCGCCGCGCTTGCCGCGCCCCGCGCGCGCGGGGCGGGCCGCCCGCCCGGCCTCCGGACCGCCGGGCAGCTCCCTGAGGGTGTCGTCGTTCACGCCCACAGGGTATCGGCTCGGGCCCGCGGATGGCCCCAGGCAGCCGCGCCGGGGGGCCGGGGAGGCCCGGCAGGGGCCCTCGCGGGCGCCGGGCGGATCTTGATGTGTTCTTGACGTGGATTTGAGGGCGGGCTGAACGGCGTCCGGCGAGATCCCGGGAGCCGGTCCGGCCCCTCCCTGGTCCGGTCCGCGATCCGGGGACCCACGAGCCTGCGGCGGGGCCGACCCATCGGCTAGCCTGCCGGCCGCCGTCCGCCCGTTCCCGACGCAGGAGACCCTCCGTGAACCACCGCCCGATCCCCACGCTGGCCGCCGCCCTCGCCCTGGCGGCGACCCCGGCCCTGGGCCAGGTCCAGGTCGACCCGAAGATGCCCCGCTACGAGCCCACCCAGGGCGTCTCGGGCAGCATCAAGAGCGTCGGCTCGGACACCATGAACAACCTCATGACGCTCTGGGCCGAGAAGTTCGCCGAGTTCTACCCGAACGTCTCGGTCGAGGTGGAGGGCAAGGGTTCGTCCACGGCGCCCCCGGCGCTGATCGAGGGCGCCGCGAACTTCGGTCCGATGAGCCGCCTGATGAAGGCGGAGGAGATCGACGAGTTCGAGAGCGCCTACGGCTACAAGCCGACGGCGATGCAGGCCGCGATCGACATGCTCGCGGTGTACGTCCACCGGGACAACCCGATCGCGAAGCGCGGCCTGACGCTGGCCGAGGTCGACGCGATCTTCTCGAAGACGCGCAAGGGCGGCCACAAGACGCCCGTCCAGACCTGGGGCGACCTCGGGCTCGAGGGCGACTGGGCCAGCCGGCCGATCAGCCTGTACGGCCGCAACTCCGCCTCGGGCACGTACGGCTTCTTCAAGGAGCGGGCGCTCTTCAAGGGCGACTACAAGGACTCCGTGAAGGAGCAGCCCGGCAGCGCCTCGGTCGTGCAGGGCGTCGCCAGCGACCGCTACGGCATCGGCTACAGCGGCCTGGGCTACCAGACCGCCGACGTGGTCGCCGTGCCGATCGCGGACGAGGGCGAGCCGGTCGCCCCCGACCCGGCGCACCTCCGCGAGTACCCCCTGACGCGGTTCCTCGTCGTCTACATCAACTACCGGCCCGGCAGCCAGCTCGATCCCCTGCGCCGGGAGTTCCTGAAGCTCATGTTCAGCCGCGAGGGTCAGGAGGTCGTGCTCAAGGACGGCTACCTGCCCGTCAACTCCGGGATCGCGGCGAAGAACCTGCGGCAGGTCGGGATCGAGCCCTGAGCTCGCCACCACCCACGGCCCACCGGCAGCGCGCGGGGCACGAGCGGCCCACGCCCTGCGCGGGGCGGCCGGACTCCGCCCGACCGGCCCGCTCCACCGACCCGCAGCCCGTTCCCGCCTCCGCGCATGGCCCCCAAGAGCTCGTTCACCGGCGTCCAGCGCCGCCGCACGACCCGCGGCGCCGTCGTGGTCGCCGACGCGCTCGCGCGGTTCTTCATCACGGCGGGCGGCATCGGGACGATCCTGGCCGTCACCGGGGTCATGGTGTTCCTCGTCTGGGTCGCCGTCCCGCTGTTCCACGGCGCGGACGTCGAGGCCACCGCGAGCGTCGAGGCCGGCCCCGGCGCGGCGCCGCTGCACGTCGACGTGGACGAGTACGGCGTCCTCGGCTGGGCGCTGCACGGCGACGGGCGGGTGCGCTCGTTCCGCCTGGACGACGGCAGCACCCGCTCCGAGGTGAGCCTCGGGCTGGAGGCGGGCCCGACCTGCACCTCGTTCTCGCTGCTCGGCTCCGACGCGGTGGTCGGCACCGAGGACGGGCGCGTGCAGCTCCTCGACATCGGCTTCGCCACCCGCTTCCTCGAGCCCGCGGAACTGCCCGCCGAAGCGCGCGCGGCGCTCGACTCCGGGGCGGGCCCGGTGGACCTCGACGACGGCGTCGTCGAGCTGACCCCCCAGGGCCAGTACCGCCAGCAGCGCCTCGTCGTCACGCCCGGACCGCTCGCCCGCGCCGGCGACGGGCCCGTGCGGCTCGTCAGCCACGTGCAGTCCCCGCGCGGCCCGCTGGTGGCGGCGCTCGTCGGCGACGGCGCCGAGGCGCGCCTCGTGTCGCTGCTGGCGCGCGGGGAAGAGGACTTCATGACCGGCGAGACCGTGCTCGAGTTCCGCCGGGCCGAGCCCCTGCCGTTCGAGGCCCGCGAGGCCGGGGCGTCGTTCCTCGTGCTGAACGGCACCGCCTCGGACGTGCTCGTGGCCTGGGCCGACGGGGCCTTCCAGCGCGTCCACCTCGCCGCCGGGGACGACGCGGCGTTCCTGGCCGAGCGCGGCCGGCTCGTGCCGCCCGGCGACCGCGTGACGGCGCTGACGCGCGTCCTGGGCGACAACACCATCGTGTGGGGGGACTCCGCGGGCCGCCTGCGGGGCAGCTTCCTCGTCCGCCTCGCCGACGGCGACTTCCCCGGCCTGCCCGGGGCCGTGCGCGAGCCCGAGGCCCGCTTCGGCCTGGCCCTCGCGAAGGAGCTGCCCAGCCGGGAGGGCGCCGCGGTCACCGCGCTCGCCGGCTCGCGGCGCAGCCGCCTGGTCGCCGCGGGCTTCGCGGACGGCCACCTGGAGCTCTTCAACGTCTCCAACGAGGGGCTGCTGGCCCGCCACGAGCTGCCCGGCGGCGACGCGGTCGAGGCGCTGGCGGTCGCGCCGAAGGAGGACGAGCTGCTGGTCCGCACGACCGCGGCGACCCACGTGCTGGCCTTCGACCCGCGCCACGCCGAGGCGACGCCGGGGGCGCTGTTCACGCGCCAGTGGTACGAGGGCTACCCCGCGCCCGAGCACACCTGGCAGAGCTCGAGCGGCCACACGGGCTTCGAGCCCAAGCTGGGCCTGATCCCGCTGGTGGTCGGCACGCTCAAGGCGACCTTCTACTCGATGATCTTCGGGGCGCCGCTCGCGATCCTGGCGGCGATCTACTCGAGCGAGTTCCTCGCCCGCCGCGTGAAGGGCGTGGTCAAGCCCACCGTCGAGCTCATGGCCAGCCTGCCGAGCGTGGTGCTGGGCTTCCTCGCGGCGCTCGTGTTCGCGCCCTTCGTCGAGGAGATCGTCCCCGTCGCCCTGGCGGTGTTCGTCTGCATCCCGTTCGCCTTCTTCCTCTGCGCCCACCTGTGGCAGATCGTGCCGTCGCCCCTCCAGCTGCGCTGGGCGCGCTACCGGCTGCTGATCCTGCTCGTCCCGGTGCTCGTCGGCGCCGGCCTGGCGCAGGTCGTGGGCCCGCTGGTCGAGCGCACGCTCTTCGCGGGCGACCTGAAGGGCTGGTGCGCCTGGGGCCCCGAGCTGGCCGACGCGCGGCCCGAGCTCGCCGCCGCGACGGGCGGCTGGTTCGTGCTGCTGCTGCCCTTCGCCGGCGTCGCCGCCGCGGTCGGCGGGGCGCGCTGGATCGGCCCGCTGCTGCGCGCCCGCGCCGCCGCGGTGGGGCGGTCGACCCTGGCCGTCCTGGACCTCGGCCGCTTCCTGGCCGTGGTCGTCGGCGCGGTGGTCCTGTCCCTGGCGGCGGGCGCCGCCCTGGACGCGAGCGGCTTCGACCCCCGCGCGAGTCTGTTCGTGTGGGGCATCGACCTCTCGCCCGTCGGGACCTACGTGCAGCGCAACTCGCTGATCGTCGGCTTCGTGATGGGCTTCGCGGTCATCCCGATCATCTACACGATCGCCGACGACGCGCTGACGGCCGTGCCCGACCACCTGCGCTCGGCCTCCCTGGGCGCCGGCGCGACGCCGTGGCAGACGGCGACGCGCATCATCCTGCCGACGGCGATGAGCGGGATGTTCTCGGCGCTCATGGTCGGCCTGGGGCGCGCCGTGGGCGAGACCATGATCGTGCTCATGGCGACCGGCAACACGCCGATCCTCGACTTCAACGTGTTCAGCGGCTTCCGCACGCTCTCCGCGAACATCGCGGTCGAGCTGCCCGAGGCCGTCAAGGGCTCCACGCACTACCGCACGCTCTTCCTGGCGGCGCTCGTGCTCTTCGTGATGACCTTCGCCGTCAACACCGTGGCGGAGATCGTCCGGATGCGCTTCCGGCGCAGGGCGTACCAGCTGTGAGCGACCCGGCCGTGCTCGACCCCTCCCGCGCGCAGGCCGGCTCCGCGGCGCGCCCGGCGCGGCCGCGGCGCGCGCGGACCGGCACGTCGCTGTTCGCCCAGGGCGAGCCCATGATCTGGATGACCGGCGGCTCCCTGCTGCTGTGCGTCCTGATGATCGTGGCGCTGCTCGGCTTCGTGCTGTACGCGGGGCTCGCGACGTTCTGGCCGGGCGAGGTCGTGCGCGTGACCACCGCGGACGGCCGCGTGTACATGGGCGAGCGCGTGGCGGACGAGACCTACCGGCCGGGACCCGAGGTCGTGGCGGCGGTCGAGGACGTCCACCGCGACGCCTTCGAGCGCGAGCTGGCCGAGGGGGACGGGCTCGCGCGGCGCATCGAGCTGCGCACCGGCAACTACCGCATCACGCAGACGCACTTCCAGTGGATCGACGCCCACGAGATCACCGGGGAGGAGGCGCCCGAGTGGGCGCTGGTGCTCGAGCGGCTCGAGTGGGGGCGCTTCTACGGCATCCCGCGGGGCTTCGCGGTGGTCGAGTGGGTGCCCCGCGACACGCTGCCGCCCGCCGCGACCCCGGCGGAGGTGCGCGACGCCGCGCTGGAGCGGCTCGAGCAGCTGCGCCCCGCCCACGGCGGCGAGCCGCGCCTGCTGGCGGAGGCCTGGGTCGACGGGAGCGAGCAGGAGGTGCTGCTGCCGGCCGACCGCGTCGACGAGGCCACGCGCATCCTCGGCGTGGCGGAGGAGATCGAGGGCGAGCAGGTCGCCTGGGACCTCTTCAACCGCTTCCACGGGGACGTGCGCGCGCGCTGGCGCGAGCGCCGCGGCCTGGAGAAGCACGACACCGGTCGCGTGAACGCCGAGCAGGAGCGCGCGCGCCTCGCGGTGCGCGGCGCCGAGCTGCGCCTGGCCGACGCGCGCGAGGCCCACGGGCCCGACTCCGCGGAGGTCGCCGCGGCGCTCCGCGACGTGGAGGC
This sequence comes from bacterium, assembly GCA_030428395.1. Lineage (GTDB taxonomy): Bacteria > Planctomycetota > UBA1135 > UBA1135 > JAUIDW01. The sequence goes on from JAUIDW010000011.1 coordinate 28,232, forward strand.
GGCCCGCGCCGCCCACGAGGAGCGCCTGCCGGAGTTCGAGCAGCGCTTCGCGCGCATCCGCGGCGAGATCGACGCGATCAACCGCGAGAACCGGCGCTACCGCCTGTGGATGACCACCGCGGGCGAGGGGACGATGCCGCCGGTCGAGCGGCTGGTGCCCCTCGACGAGATCGTGCGCGCCTACCCCGCGAACCGCATGTCGTTCGCCGACGAGCTGGGGCTCTACCTGTCGCGCTGGTGGGAGTACCTCTCGGACTGGCCGCGCGAGGCGAACAGCGAGGGCGGCGTGCGCCCGGCGATCTTCGGCACGGTCGCGATGACCCTCATCATGGCGCTCGCCGTCGTCCCCTTCGGCGTGCTGGCGGCGCTCTACCTGCGCGAGTACGCGAAGGGCGGCGCGATCGTCAGCGCCGTCCGGATCGCCGTGAACAACCTGGCCGGGGTCCCCAGCATCGTGTTCGGCGTCTTCGGCCTCGGGTTCTTCTGCTACGCCATCGGCGCGTCCCTCGACGAGGTCCTGTTCCGCGAGCGGCTGCCCAACCCCACCTACGGCAAGGGCGGGCTGATGTGGGCCGCGCTGACGCTGGCGCTGCTGACGCTGCCCGTGGTGATCGTGGCGACGGAGGAGGCGCTGTCGGCGGTCCCCAACTCGATGCGCGAGGGCTCCTACGCCTGCGGGGCGAGCAAGTGGCAGACGATCCGCCGGATCGTGCTGCCGCGCGCCATGCCCGGCATCATGACGGGTACGATCCTGGCCATGGCGCGGGGGGCCGGCGAGGTGGCCCCGCTCATGCTCGTGGGCGCCGTGAAGCTCGCTCCCGAGCTGCCGGTGGACGGGACCTTCCCGTTCGTCCACCCCGAGCGCAGCTTCATGCACCTCGGCTTCCACATCTACGACGTGGGCTTCCAGAGCCAGAACTCCGAGGCCGCCAAGCCCATGGTCTTCACCACCACCCTGCTCCTGATCGCGATCATCGCCCTGCTGAACGTCGCCGCCATCTGGATGCGCCGGCGCCTGGGGCGCAGGTTCGTCGCCAGCCAGGTCTGACCCGCATGGAAGAGGACGTGAAGGAACCGCCGCGGGCGGACGCCGGTCCGCCCCCTCCCCGGCACGGGGACGAGCTCGTCCCCGCGCCGCGCGCCTCCGGACGCCCCGGAATGCCCACCCGACACCCCGTGGAAGAATCCAAGCAGCCCGAGCGCAGCCGCCTCGACGCCATCGTCGCCGGGGAGATCATCCCGTCGGAGACGCACCCCGAGCTCGCGCGCGAGGAGGCGATCCTCGAGATCGAGCACTTCGACCTCTGGTACGGCCAGAGCCAGGCGCTGTTCGACGTCGACATGCGCATCCCCACGGGCAAGGTCACCGCGATGATCGGCCCCTCCGGATGCGGCAAGAGCACGATGCTGCGCTCGGTGAACCGCATCAACGACCTGATCGACAGCGTGCGCATCGAGGGGAACATCCGCCTGCGCGGCGAGGAGATCTACGGGCGCGGCGTCGACGTCATCGAGCTGCGCAAGCGCATGGGCATGGTCTTCCAGAAGCCCAACCCGTTCCCGATGTCGATCTTCGAGAACGTCGTCTACCCCCTGCGGATCGACGGCGAGAACAGCAAGAGCGTGCTCGAGGAGGTGTGCGAGCGCTCCCTGCGCGGCGCCGCCCTGTGGGACGAGGCCAAGGACCGCCTGCACGAGAACGCCCTGGGCCTCTCCGGCGGGCAGCAGCAGCGCCTGTGCATCGCGCGGGCCATCGCGGCGGAGCCGGAGGTGCTGCTGATGGACGAGCCCTGCTCGGCGCTCGACCCCATCGCGACCGGCAAGATCGAGGACCTGATCTACGAGCTGAAGGGCTCGTACACGATCCTGATCGTCACGCACAACATGCAGCAGGCCGCCCGGACCAGCGACTTCACGGCGTTCATGTACCTCGGTCAGCTGATCGAGTACGGACCCACGCGGAAGATCTTCGAGCGGCCGCTGCTGAAGGACACCGAGGACTACGTCACCGGTAGATTCGGCTGAGCGGGTGCCGCCGCTGGCCCCGCCCGGCGGCCATCTGCTAGCCTCACCGCGCCGGTCCGGGATGCGGCCACCGCAGCGGCCGGCCAAGGGGAGCGAACATGTCCCTCCACATGCAGAAGCAGCTGCGCCACGTGCGCGAGCTCGTCCTCGATCTCTCGGCCGACGTCGAGCGCGCCGTGCGTCGGTCCATCCAGGCGGCGCTCGCCCGCGACGTCGACGTGGCGCGGAAGGTCATCGACGAGGACCACGGCATCGACGACAAGGAAGTGGCGCTCGAGGAGGAGGTGCTGCACATCCTCGCGCTCGAGCAACCCGTCGCGATGGACCTGCGGTACCTCGTGGCCGTGCTCAAGGTGAACAACGACCTGGAGCGCATCGCCGACATGGCGGTCAACGTCTCCGAACAGGCGCTGCTGCTCGCGCAGAAGCCGCCCATCGACATGGCCCCGTTCATCCGCGAGATGGCCGTGCAGGTCGAGGGCATGCTGCGCGAGGCGCTGGAGTCGATGCTCGAGGTGGACGCCGACAAGGCGAGCGCGGTGCGCTCCATGGACCACCGCGTCGACGCGCACTACCTGCGCGTGATCGACCACGTCGAGACGGCGCTGCGGTCCGAGCCCGAGCGCAGCTCGCAGCTGCTCCACATGCTGGCCATCTCGCGCAACCTGGAGCGCATCGCGGACCTGGCGACCAACATCGCCGAGGACGTGATCTACATGGCCCGGGGCGAGATCCTGCGGCACCGCGCCACCAGCCCGCGCGACCGGGCCGAGTAGCGCCCGCCCGGGCCCCGCCCAGCCGCCCGGGGCGTGACATGCGCCGGGGCAGCCCCTAGATTCTCGGCCTCCCACCCTGCCGAGGTCGCCATGCCGCTCGCCGCCAGCCTGCCCGCGCTGCTCCCGCTCCTGCTCTCCGTCCCCGCGATCCCGACCTCGTCCGGGGTGCCCGGCCGAGCCCTCGAGCGCGAGGGGAACCTCGCGCTGGACGCCCCGGCCGCGCTGCCGGAAGACGGACCGACGACCGCGTCCGACGCGGGCGACAGCGAGTTCCGCGCGTACTGGAAGAACGGCCTGCGGCTCGAGACGCGCGACAAGCGGGTGAAGCTCACCTTCGGCGGCCGCTTCCACAACGACTGGACCTGGCAGCGGGCCGACGACGGACCCGGCGAGATCGGGAGCGTGGACGAGTTCGAGGACGGCGTCCAGTTCCGCCGCGCGCGGATCGAGATGGGCGGGCAGTTCGACGGGTGGATCGACTGGTACGCCGCCTACGACTTCGCCGACGCGGGGATCGCGGAGTTCCGCGACGCGTACCTGGCGTACCGCCGCCCCGGGTACCGCATCCGCCTCGGCCAGTTCAAGCAGCCCTTCAGCCTGGAGTGGCAGACCAGCAGCAACGCGATCACGTTCATGGAGCGCGGCTTCCTGAACCAGACCATCGTCCGCCGCGGCACGGGGGTCATGGTCCACAGCGACGGCAGCAACGAGCGCATGACGTGGGGCATCGGCTGGTTCCGGGAGGGCGACGACCAGAGCCTCGACGAGTCGGCCGGCGAGTACACGTTCACGGGGCGGGTGACCGGCGCCCCGCACCTGACGAACGGGGGCGAGAGCGTCGTGCACCTCGGCGGCGGCGCCAGCTTCCGGGGCCAGGACGAGGCGGCGATCCGGCTGCAGTTCGAGCAAGGGCTCGCGGACCCGTCGATCGACACGGGGGCGACGCCCCTGATGGTCGAGGACGGCCTCCTGCTGGGGCTGGAGGCGGCCTGGAAGGACGGCCCGCTGTCGGCCCAGGCCGAGGTGATCACGCAGCGCTTCCGCGCCGACACCGGACGCGACCCCGAGGAGATCGCCTGGTACGCCTTCCTGAGCTGGTTCGTGACTCCCGGGGACGAGCGCACCTACGACACCTCCTGGGGACGCTTCGGCAAGGTGGCGCCGGCCCGTCCGCTCGGCCAGGACGGCGGGCGCGGCGCGGTCGAGCTCGCGCTGCGCGTCTCGTCGGTGTCCTTCGAGAACGTGGCGACGCTCCCGCAGAGCAGCGACGCGCTCCACGCCGTGACGCTGGGCGTCAACTGGTACCAGACGTACAACGCGCGCCTGATGTTCAACTACGTCGTCGGCGAGCAGGACGAGCTGCGCGGGCTGTACCAGGCGCTGGGCGTGCGCCTGCAGCTGTTCTTCTAACGGCCGTTTTTCGCCTCCCGGCGCGCGCCCCGAGCGGGGAGACTGGGCGCCGCCATGGCCCCCCCGCCGGTTCTCCTCCCGCTCGTCTGCGCGGCAGCCCTGGCGGGTGAGGCGGGCCGCGACGCGCCCTGGCTCGGGCTCGACCGCGCGCTCGAGGAGGAGCCGGAGCGCTCCCTGGAGCCCTCCGGCAGCGAGATCCGGATGACCTGGAACGACCGCCTGCGGTTCGAGACGGTCGACAAGCGGGCGCGCCTCGAGGTCATGGCGCGCGTGCACGTGGACGCCACCGCCCAGCGGGCGTCCGGCGACCTCGGGCGGCTGGCCGTGTGGGACGAGGACGTCGCCTTCCGGCGCGCGAGCTTCGGGTTCCAGGGACGCTTCGGCGACGAGCTGGGCTACCGGCTGCGCTTCGACTTCGCGCGCAACACCGCGCGGCTGCTGGACGCCTACGTCGACTGGCGGAACCTGCCCTTCGGGCGCCTGCGCATCGGGCAGTTCCGCGAGCCCTTCGGCCTCGAGAACCACACCGCCGGCGACTTCCTGACCTTCGCGGAGCGCAGCGTCGTCAACCGCCTCGAGCCACGGCGCGCGACCGGCGCGATGATCTTCGGCCAGTACGCCGGCGACCGCGGGACGTGGTGGCTGTCGCTGACGCGCGACTCCGACGACCTCGGGCGCGCGACCGGCGACGGCCCCGCCACGGTGTCCGCGCGGCTGTCCGGGCTCGTGCGCGACGAGGACGACGGCCGCGACTTGATCCACCTGGGGACCTCCGCGCGCCTCTTCCACCCCGTCGGCGACCAGTTCGACGTGACCCTGCGGCCCGAGTCGTTCCTGGCGCCGACCCTGCTGGACACCGGCAACATCGACCTCGACCGGGCGCTCTCGTACGACGCGCAGTTCGCCTGGGTGCGCGGGCCGTTCTCGGTGCAGTCCGAGTGGACGCGCAGCGACGGCCGGGACGACGCGGGCGGGCGGCCGACGCTGGTCGGCGGCTACGCGTTCGTGTCGTGGTTCCCGACCGGCGAGAGCCGCGCCTACCGCCGCAACCGCGGCTCGTTCGGGCGCCTGAACCCCGACCGTCCCCTGGGGCGCGGCGGCGGACTCGGGGCGTTCGAGCTGGCCGCGCGCTACTCCTACGCGCGCCTCGACGACGTCCCGAACGCGATGGACGAGGACGCGCTGCGCTCGGTGACCCTCGGGCTGAACTGGTACCAGACCGCGAACACGCGCCTGATCTTCAACTACATCACGGGCGAGCGCGAGGAGCTCGACGGGCGCTTCCAGATCGTCCTGGTGCGCCTGCAGGTCTCGATCTGAGCCTCAGCAGACCAGCGGCAGCTCGACGCGGAAGCGCGTGCCGACGTCCAGCTGGCTCCACACGCGCACCTCGCCGCGCAGGGCGTTCACGAGGTGCTTGACGATGGCGAGCCCCAGCCCGGTGCCGGCGGCGTCCGAGCGCGTGCGGTCGATGCGGTAGAAGCGCTCGAACACGCGGTCCAGGTCGCTCGCGGGGATGCCCACGCCGTCGTCCTCGACCTCGATCCAGCCCGTGCCGTCGTCCGCGCCGCAGCGCACGGTCACGTGGCCGCCCTCGGGCGTGTACTTGACGGCGTTCTCGAGCAGGTTGCCGACGACCTGCCGCAGGGCCTCGCGCTCGCCGCAGACCTTCAGGCCGGGGGCCGCGGCGAGGTCGATGCCGATCGAGCGGGCGCGGGCCTCGTCCTCGAGCTGCGAGGCCGCCTCGCGCAGCAGCGGCTCGACCTCGACGGGCTCCAGCTCGAGCTCGCCCTGCTGCGACTCGATGCGGGCCAGGCTGAGCAGGTCGCTGACCAGGTGGCTGAGCCGCTCGACGTGCCGGTCGATCTTCCGCAGGAAGCGCTCGTTGTTGTCCTCGTCCTGCAGGGCGCCGTCGAGCAGGGTCTCGACGTACCCGCGGATGGACGTCAGCGGCGTCTTCAGCTCGTGGCTGACGTTGGCCACGAAGTCGCGCCGGATGCGCTCGAGCCGGCGCAGCTCGGTGATGTCGTGCAGCACGACCACGATCCCGCCGGGCGAGCCGCGCCCGACGATGGGGGTCGAGTGGGCGTCGAGCGTGCGCTCGGTTCCGCCCTGGGCCACCGAGATCTCGCTGTGGGCGACCCCGCCGTGCTCGGAGGCGGACCGCAGCAGCTGGCCGAGGCCCGCGACGCGGAAGCGCCCGAGCAGCCGCTCGCCGCGGACGTCCTCGAGGGAGGCGCCCAGCAGGCGCAGGGCGGCGTCGTTGCAGAAGACGATGCGCCCCTCCTCGTCGGCGGCGATCACGCCCTCGACCATGGCGGCGAGCATCGCGCCCAGGCGCGCGCCCTCCTCCGAGATCCGCGCGAGCCGCCGCGCCGACTCGTCCGCGAGCCGGTTGAAGGCGTTGGCCAGGACGCCGAACTCGTCGTCGGACAGCTCGCGGACGCGCACGTCGTCCCGGCCCGAGGCCAGCTCGCGCGCCGCGCGCGTGATCTCGGTCAGCGGGCCGGTGATGCGCCGCGCGGCGAGCACGCCGACGAAGAGCGCGACGACGGCGCCGATCGCGGCCCCCAGGATGACCGTGCGCCCGGCGGCGGCCAGGCGGGCGTCGGCGACCTCGAGCGGCATGGCCGCGCGGACCACGCCGACGAGGCGCCCGTCCTCGCGGACGGGCCGGGCGACGTAGAGCAGCAGCTCGCCGACGGTGGCGCTGCGCCGGCGGGCGACGCCCGTCTGGCCGTCGAGCGCCGCGCGCATCTCCTTCCGGCCGCCGTGGTTCTCCATCCCCGCGGCGTCCGCGGCCGTGTCGGCGACCACGGTGCCGTCGGGCAGCATCCACGTCAGGCGCTGGTTCGTCTCGCGCGCGAGCCCGCGCAGGTACGCCAGCGCGACGTCGTCGGGCCGCGGGTCCAGGTGCGTCGCGGTGAAGGGCTCGAGCGAGCGGCACGTCGCCTCGAGCATGCGCTCGAGCGAGGCCGAGGTCTGCCGGCGCACGTCGCGGTGCAGGAGCAGGCCGACGCACGCCGAGGCCACCAGCGCCACGGCGGCGTGGGACAGCGCGAGCTTCCAGAAGAACCGCGACCGGAAGGGGCTCAGTCGTCGCGACACTTGTAGCCGACGCCGCGGACGGTGGAGATCCAGTTCGCGTGGTCGCCGAGCTTGCGGCGAATCGCGCTGACGTGGACGTCGATGTTCCGCTCGAGGATGTAGCCCTCGCCGTCGGTCAGCAGGTCGACGAGCTCGGCGCGCGGGAACACGCGGCCGGGCCGGGACATCAGCGCCCACAGCAGGCGGAACTCCGCCCGCGTGAAGCTCTCGTGCTGACCGTCGATCGTGACCTCGTGCCGCTCGGAGTCCAGGCAGATCGGCCCGCGCTCGATCCGGCTGGGCGACTCGTTCTGGTCGCTCTGCCTGGCCCGCCGCAGGACGGCGCGCACGCGCGCCAGCAGCTCGCGCGGGCTGAAGGGCTTGGGGATGTAGTCGTCGGCGCCGAGCTCGAGGCCGAGCACGACGTCGGTCTCCTCCGAGCGCGCCGTCAGCATGATGATCGGGGTCGCGACGGTCCGCCGGTCGGCGCGCAGGCGGCGGCAGACCTCGAGGCCGTCCATGCCGGGCATCATGATGTCCAGCAGGATCGCGTCGGGGCTGCGGTTGGTGGCCTCGCGCAGGCCGATCTCCCCGTCGCGCGCTAGCAGCACCGAGTAGCCCTCGCGCTCGAGGTTGTACTGGACGAGCTCCCGGATGTCCGGGTCGTCCTCGATGAGGAGGACCTTCTCTTTGGCCATGGTGGGGGCGGGCTGCGAGACCGCCGGGTGGGCCGTTGCCTGGTGCGCCATGCGAACGCGGGCAGGATAGGCCCTGGCCCCCGGGCCGCGGGTCAAGATTCGATCAAGTCCCCGGGCGGGTCCGCGCGGGTGGTCCGGCCGGGCGTCAGCCCTTCAGGACGCGCTCCCGGAAGCGCTGGAACAGGTGGGCCGAGTCCAGCGGACCCGGCGCCGCCTCCGGGTGGTACTGCACGCTGAACACGGGCAGCCGCGTGTGGCGGATCCCTTCCACGGTCTGGTCGTTGAGGTTCACGTGGGTCAGCTCGAGGTCCTTCGGCAGGCTGTCGGCCTGGACCGCGAAGGAGTGGTTCTGCGAGGTGATCTCGACCCGCCCGGTGGCGACGTCGCGGACGGGGTGGTTCGCGCCGTGGTGCCCGAACGGCATCTTGGCGGTCTTCGCACCCAGCACGATCGACAGGATCTGGTGGCCCAGGCAGATCCCGAAGATCGGCTTCCTGTCCACGAGGTCCGCGACGGACGCGAGCGCCTTGGAGACCGCGGCCGGGTCGCCGGGTCCGTTCGACAGGAACACGGCCTCGGGGTCCATGGCCAGCACGTCGTCCGCGGACGTCCACGTGGGCACCACGGTCACGTCGAACCCGCACGCCACGAGGCTGCGGAGGATGTTGCGCTTCGCCCCGAAGTCGTACGCCACGCAGCGGATCCGGCGGCTGACGTCGAGCGGCGGCAGCTCCTCGGGGTACGAGTCGTCGTAGCCCGCCTCCCACGTGTAGGGCTCCTTGCAGGAGACCTCGGTCGCCAGATCGCGCCCGTCGGTCGCCTGGGCCGCGCGCGCCTTGGCCACGAGCGACTCGGGGTCGGAGTCGGTGGTCGACACGACGCAGCGCAGCGAGCCCTCGGTGCGCACCATCCGCGTCAGGCGCCGCGTGTCCACGCCCTCGATCGCGACCACGTTCTTCTCGACCAGCCACTCGGGCAGCGAGGCGTCGGCGCGCCGGTTCGACGGCGCGCGCGACATCTCCTTCAGCACGAACGCCTCCGGCCAGGCGCGCGCGCTCTCGTCGTCCTCGCGCGCCACCCCGTAGTTGCCGATCAGCGGGTAGGTCATCACGACCGCCTGCCCGCAGTACGAGGGGTCGGTCAGGATCTCCTGGTACCCGGTCATGCCGGTGTGGAACACCAGGTCGCCGGACGCCTCGCCCTCGGCGCCGGCGGCGTAGCCCTGGAGGAACAGGCCGTTCTCGACGGCCAGCCAGGCGGTGGGGGAGCCCTTCTTCATCGCTGCAGATCTCCGGCCAGTCGGTTCATGGTCGCGGCCGCGTAGCCGGCGCCGAAACCGTTGTCGATGTTTACCACGGTGACGCCCGCGGCGCAGGAATTGAGCATGCCGAGCAGCGCCGCGAGCCCTCCGAGGGACGCCCCGTAGCCCACCGAGGTCGGCACCGCGACCACCGGCCGGTCCACCAGGCCGCCCACGACGCTCGGCAGCGCCCCCTCCATCCCCGCGACGACGACCAGCGCGCGCGCCGCGCGCAGCCGCTCGACGTGCTCGAGCAGCCGGTGGAGCCCGGCGACGCCCACGTCGCGCAGTTCCTCCACCCGGGCCCCGAGCATCCGCGCCGTGACCGCCGCCTCCTCGGCCACGGGCCCGTCCGAGGTCCCCGCGCTGACGACCAGCACCAGCCCGTCCCCCGCGTCCCCGTCGCCCGCTCCCACGGTCACGGTCCCCGACGCCTCCCAGTGCCGCGCCCCCGCCACCTCGACGACCAGCGCCCGCGCCGCCTCCGGCGACGCCCGGGTCACGAGCAGCCGACCGTGAACCTCCACGAGCTCCCGCGCGATCTCGACGAGCTGCCCAGGCGTCTTCCCCTCCCCGAACACCACCTCCGGATGCCCGCACCGCACCTCGCGATGCAGGTCCAGCCGCGAGTGCCCGAGGTCCCGCACCGGCGCCGCCGACAGCCGCGCGGCGGCCGCCTCGACGGGCACGTCCCCGGCGCGCACGCCTTCCAGGAGGGTTCGCAGGTCCTTCGAGTTCATCGGTCCGGGCGGATCTCGACGATTGGAACCGATCCGGGGGTGGGCTCCAAGGGCCGTCCGCCGGGTCGCGCGGGAAGTTCGCGTCCGAGGCGTCACCGGCGGCCGATCGGTCCGGTCACTCCCCCGGGCGGGTGGCCCCGGGGGTGGGGATCGGTCTCTCCTTCGCGGGGCTCAGCGCGGGGAGGCGTCCAGGTTCCAGCCCGCCACCTCGCCCGCCCGCAGGCGCTCGAACCCCAGGCCCGCGATCATCGCCGCGTTGTCCGTGCAGTACGCGGGCGAGGGGAACACCGCCCGCAGGCCGGCGCGCTCGGCCTCGGCGTGCATGCGCTCGCGCAGGCGGCGGTTGCAGGCCACGCCGCCGACGACCAGGACGGTGTCGAGACCCTCCGCGCGCGTGGTCTCGATCGTCCGCGCCACGAGCTGGTCGACGACGGCCTCCTGGAACGAGGCGGCGACGGCGGCGCGGTCGGGGATGTCCTCGGGCGCGGGGGTGGGCGCGAGGGCGTCGCCGCCGCGCAGGTGGTACAGGACGGCGGTCTTCAGGCCGCTGAACGAGAAGGCGGGCGGGTCGCCGCCGGACGAGGCGCGGCCGCGCGGGGTGTAGCGCGGGAACGCGATCGCGTCGGGGTCGCCCTCGTCGGCCAGGCGCGCGACGGAGGGGCCGCCGGGGTAGTCGAGGCCGAGGAGCCAGGCGACCTTGTCGAAGGCCTCGCCGGCCGCGTCGTCGAGGGTCGTGGCCAGGCGCGTCAGGCGCAGGGGGGAGTCGGCGCGGTACAGCGACGTGTGTCCGCCGGACACGATCAGCGCGGTGCAGGGGTAGGGCGCGCCCTCCGATTCCATGACCGCGGCCCAGGCGTGGGCCTCGAGGTGGTCGACCGCGACGAGGGGCAGGCCGCGGGAGAAGGCGAGCGCCTTGGCCGTGGAGACGCCGACCAGCAGCGAGCCGATCAGGCCGGGGCGGCTGGTCACGGCGATCGCGTCCACGTCGTCGAGGTCGAGATGCGCGTCCGCGAGCGCGCGGTCGACCACGGGCAGGATCTCGCGCAGGTGCGAGCGCCCGGCGATCTCGGGGACGACGCCGCCGTACTCCGCGTGCTCGGCGGCCTGGCTGACGACGACGGACGACAGGATCTCGCGCCCGTCGCGCACCACGGCGGCGGCGGTCTCGTCGCACGAGGACTCGATGCCCAGGACCCGGGTCACGGCGCGGCCTACGAGCGGTCGGCTCGGTACGGACCCGGGCGCCGGCCGCGCAGCAGGTCGACGGCGGCCTCGAGCTGGGCGTCGTTCGGCTCGGGGTCGAGCAGGCGCACGCCCTCCTCGCGCTCCCAGCGCTGGATCGCCGGCAGGTCCCCGCGCGGCGGGCTGTAGCGCGCGAGGTGGCGCAGGATCACGCGGCGCTCGTCCTCGTCCAGCTCGACCCAGAGGTCGGGCGTGATCCCGTACTCCCAGGCCTCGGCGACCGTGCGCTCGAGGTTGCGGTGGCAGGGCGTGTAGTAGTACGAGCTCGTCAGCTTGACGACCGACAGCGGGTCGCCGCCGGCGCCGACGAACGTGCGCATCTTCTGGACCATGCCCTTGCCGTAGGAGCGGGTGCCCACGACCGCGGCGGCGCGGTGGTCCTGCAGGGCCGCGCCGAGCACCTCGCTGGCGCTGGCGGAGTCGCCGTCCACCAGGACGACGAGCGGCGTGCCGACGAACGTGGCCTCGGCCGGGTCGGCCTCGTACCGCACGGGGCGGCCGCGGCCCTCGGTGCTGACGATGAGACCGTCCTCGAGGAAGCGGTTCGCGATGCGCACGGCCGAGCGCAGCACGCCGCCGACGTTGCCGCGCAGGTCGAGCACGAGCGAGCGCGCGCCCGCCCCGCGCAGCTCGGCCACGGCGCGGTCGAACTCCCCGACGGTCTCCTCGCTGAACGAGCGGATGGCCAGGTACCCGACGCCCGTCCCGGGGTCGAGGACCCGCGCGTGGCGGACGGTCGGGTCGACCAGCTCGGCGCGCTGGAGCGTCACGTCGCGCTCGTCCCCGTCGCGCGCGCGGATGCGCAGGCGCAGCCGGTCGCGCTCGCGGTCGGTCAGGGCGGCGACCAGCTCGCCCTCCTCCATCGCGGCGACCCGGCGCCCGTCGACGGTCACCAGCGTGTCGCCGACGGCCAGCCCGGCCTGGTCGGCGGGCGAGCCCGGCAGCGCGAACAGCACCTGGCCGTCGGACGTCGGGGGCCGGAACACGACCCCGATGCCCTGGTAGCGGCCGGTCGTCTCCCGGTCGAGCTCGGCGACCTGCTCGCGGTCGTAGTAGCGCGAGTACGGGTCGAGCTCCTCGACCATCCCGCGCAGCGCGTCGTCCACCAGGTCCTCGGAGGACACGTCGCGCACGTAGGCGTCCTGGGTGAAGTCGCGCACGGCGCGGAAGAGGTCCACGTCCGCCTCGGCGTGCCCGCGGTCCGCGATCGTGCGGGCGGCGTAGGTCGAGCCGATGCCGAGGACGCCCCCGAGCAGGATCAGGAGCGGGTCGCGCCAGGGGGATCGTCGGGAGGTCACGGCGGGGGACGGTGCGGCCGGTGGGTCGCCCGTGCACCGATCTTAAGGTGCGGGGCGGGCGAGCTCCGATGGAGAGGACCGGGATGCGCGGGCGCGGGCCCGCCCGGGGTGCTACGCACCGCGCCGCCGGCGGTGCGGGCGATCCGTCGAGCGAGCTCCGCCGGGGCCTGGGACGCCCGTGCCGTCCCGAGATTCCCGCGCCCTGCGACCCCCGGCCTCCCGCGCCCCTCGCTACCATGGCCTGCACGGCCCCGGCGGGGGAGGACCGGATTGCGCCCTGGAACCCCACGCCCCCGCCCGCCAGCAGAGGATCCCGACCATGAAGCTCCGCGACCTCTCGCCCCTCGCCCTCGTCGGACTGCTCCTCGGAGCGGCCACCCAGGACGGCACGCCCCCGCCGCCCGTGACGCTGGAGGCGGCCCAGGCCTCCTTCCGCGGCGCCGACCGCGACGGGGACGGCGTCCTGTCCCTCGCCGAGGCGGGGGCGCTGGGGTTCGACCCCCGGGCCTTCGCCGGCGCCGACGCGAACGCGAAGGGCACCCTGGCCGAGCTCGAGTTCCTGGCCGCCTACCCCGCGGTGCTGAGCGCGGGCGGCCGCGCCGCCGCCGCGGACCTGGAGGCGCGCAGCAAGGAGCTGACGATCCAGCTGGCGCGCCGCCGCCAGCAGGCGGAGCGGAAGCAGGACGACCCGCCCGCCGGCTCCGCGGGCTCCGGGGAAGGCGGCGGCGACGCCGGCGGCGAGGCCCCCGACGCCGGGGCGGACAAGAAGACGAGCACGAAGGTCATCGACGCCCGCGGCGAGGCCGCGCGGCAGGAGTTGAACGCCGAGCTGCGCGCGCGCGGGGCGAGCCAGCAGGTCGCGCGCGACAACCAGAAGGCCCTCGACCAGCGGATCCGCAACGCGAAGCTCCAGAAGCGGGGCAAGCAGCCCGATCCGGGTGCTCCGGTGCCCCCCGCCGGCGGCGCGGCGACGGCCGGCGAAGGCGCGGCCCGTGGGGCCACCGAGGATCCGGCGACGCCCGGGGCGCCGACCGCGGGCCGCTCGGGCCGCAGCGGCGCTTCCGGCGCGGCGGGCACCGCTGGTGCGCCGGGGGG
>JAUIDW010000318.1 GCA_030428395.1 bacterium
GGGGCCGCCGCAGCGCGCCCCCCTCGCACACCGCCATCGAGATCGTGCTCTTGTGCACGTCCAGACCCACGTACTTCGCTACCTTGCTCATGGACCGGGCCTCCTGTGCGGCTCTGCGCCGCGGCTTGCTTTGGTTTGCCGCAACGTAACCCGCGAACCTCGGGAGCCCCGGTCCGTCCATCCCGTTTGAGGAGGACGGAGCGCGGCGGGAGGCTCACTCGAACACGTCGCCGTAGCGCGAGTCGCGCAGCTCCGCGAAGGCGGGGTCGTCCGCGAGCTCCTGGAGCCGCTTGCGGGTCACCCCGGCGTTGCGCAGGGCCTCGCGGGCCTCGCGCAGCTTGCGGGCGCGGGCGTAGGCGCGGGCCAGCTGGATGGCGACCTCGGTCTGCGGCTGGGGGTCGTCGCGGCCGAGCTGCAGGGACTTGCGGTACTCGCTGATGGCCTTGCCGTAGTCGCGCATGCGGTAGTACAGGTCGCCGCGCCGCGCCCAGGCCTTGGACCAGTTGGGGCTCTTGTCCACGAGGTCGTCGGCCTCGCGGATCAGCGCGCGGCGCGCCGCGCGGTCGCCGGCCAGGACGAGCGCCACGCGCGCGGCCTCGCGCAGGTCGCGGTCGGGGTGGTCGGCCAGGGGCTCGAGCAGCTCGCGGTGGTCCCCGGTCGGGGTCGCGGGGAACTCCGCCACCGCCTGGAGGAGCTGGGTGCGCGTCACGGTGGACAGCTCGCCCGAGCGGGCCATGCCGATGAGCACCGCCAGGTCCTCGGGCTCCACGTGGTCGCGCGCCGCGGTGTAGAAGGCGAGCACCGCCTTGGCGTGCTGGGTCGCGGCGGGGCCCAGCTCGCGGACGAGGTGCACCGTCTGCGGACCGGGCGCGAGCGCGAGCGCGCGCAGCGCCATGGCCTCGAGGTCGGCGTCGTCGCTGCGCAGCACCGCCGCCAGGCGCTGGCCGTTGGCGTCGCCGCCCAGGCGGGCGAGCGAGCTCAGGCAGGCCTCCTGCACGCGCGCCGGCGCGTCGTGGAAGGCGGCCTCGAGGGCCACGGAGGCGCGCTCGACGTCGCGCGCGCCCGCCAGGACGATCGCGGCGTTGCGGCGCCCCTCGGCGCTGCCCCCGGAGAGCAGGGCGAGCAGCTCGCGGGTGACCGCGCGCGTGTCCATCCCCGCCATGGCCTCGGCGACCTGCTCGGCGCGGAAGCGCTCGGCGATCTCCGGCGCCTCGCCGGGCTCGAGCGAGCCCACCAGGAGCGGCGTGCACTCCGGGCCCAGCTCACGCAGGCCGCGCCGCAGCTTGGCCGCCATGCTGACGGACTCGCGCGCGGCGGGGGACTCGAGCTGCTCGAGCGCGTCGTCCACGCCGTACTGCAGCTGCGCGTGCAGCTCGACCCGGCGCGCGCGCGCGCGCTCGAGGAAGTCCTCCAGGCTCGGTCGCCCGCGGTCGGCGTCGCCCTGACCGGGCCCGGCGAGGGCGGCCGCGACCGCGAGGGCGCTCCAGACGGCGTGGCCCATCGCGGACAGGATAGCGCGGCGCGCTCCGGTCCGCCCGCTCAGCCGGCGCGGCGGGCGCCGACGTCCCCGCCGGCGGCGCGGGGCGGCATGGCGCGGAGCTCGACCTGCCCGGCGCGCCGCGCGACGCCGCCGGGCGGCGGAGGGCCGGCGGCCAGGAGCGGCGCGGACGGTGCGGCGAAGCGCGCGCCCGCCAGTCCGGGCCGCGCGGCGGGGCCGTAGGCCCGGGCGAGGAGCGGCGCGCGGCGGAAGATCCAGGAGAGCACGGCGCTCCTCCTTTCGGTCGGCGGGCGCGCCCGGTTAAGAAAGAGGGCTCGACGTGGAGCTCCCACGTCCCAGGAACAGCCCCGTGCCGACCCCCTCCGAGCTCCCGGGCGCCGCCGAGCGCACCCACCCGCACCCCGCGCCGCCGCGGGGGGGCGCCCACGACGTCGTCGTCGTCGGCGGGGGCCACGCGGGGATCGAGGCCGCGCTCGCCGCCGCGCGCCTGGGCGCCCGGACCGCGCTCGTGACCCTGCGCGCCGACCGCATCGGCGAGATGTCCTGCAACCCCGCGATCGGCGGCCTCGGCAAGGGGCAGCTCGTGCGCGAGGTCGACGCCCTGGGCGGGGCCATGGGGCGCGTGGCCGACGCGACGGGCATCCAGTTCCGCATGCTGAACACCGGCAAGGGCGCCGCGGTGCAGGCGCCGCGCGCCCAGTCCGACCGGCACCGCTACCGCGAGGAGGCCACGCGCGCCGTGGAGCGCGCCGCCGGCGTCGAGGTGGTGACCGCGGGCGCCCGCGCGCTGCGCCTCGTCGAGACGCCCCTCGACCACCTGCCCGGCCGCCGCGCCGGCGCGCGCGGGCCCGCGGTCCGCGGCGTCGTGCTCGACGACGGCCGCGAGCTGGAGGCCGCCGCGGTGATCCTGACGACGGGGACGTTCCTGCACGCGGTCATGCACACCGGCGAGGAGCGCACGCCCGGCGGGCGGGCCGGCGAGGCGCCGGCCGTGGGCATGTCGGAGTCCCTGGCGGCCCTGGGCCTCGAGCTCGGGCGGCTGAAGACCGGCACGCCGCCGCGCCTGGCGCGGGACGGCATCGACTGGGACGCGCTCGAGCCCCAGCGCGGCGACGCCGACCCGCGGCCGTTCTCGCACGCGACGCCGCGCGCGGGCTTCCCGGCGCTCGAGCAGGTCGCCTGCCACGTCACGTGGACCAACCCCGCGGTCCACGAGATCGTGCGCGCGAACATCCACCGCGCGCCGATGTACGCGGGCCGCATCCAGGGCACGGGGCCGCGCTACTGCCCGTCGGTCGAGGACAAGGTGATGCGCTTCGCCGACCGCGAGCGCCACCAGGTGTTCCTCGAGCCGGAGGGCCTCGACACCGACGTGATCTACGTCAACGGCGTGTCGACGTCCCTCCCGGCGGAGGTCCAGGAGCAGTTCGTGCGCGGCGTCCGCGGGCTCGAGCGCGCGCGCTTCGTGCGCCACGGGTACGCGGTCGAGTACGACTTCGTGCAGCCCTCCCAGCTCGCCGACACGCTCGCGTGCCGCGACGTGCCCGGCCTGTTCCTGGCCGGCCAGATCAACGGCACCTCCGGGTACGAGGAGGCCGCCGCCCAGGGCCTGGTGGCCGGCGCCAACGCGGCGCTGTGGGCGGTGGGGCGCGCGCCCTTCGTGCTGGGCCGCGACGAGGCCTACGTGGGCGTGCTGGTGGACGACCTGTGCGTCAGCCAGCCGCGCGAGCCCTACCGCATGTTCACGAGCCGGGCGGAGCACCGCCTGCTGCTGCGGCAGGACAACGCGGACCGCCGCCTGACGCCGCGGGCGCACGCGGTGGGGCTGGCGGACGACGCGGCCCTGGCGCGCGTCGAGCGCAGGCGCGGCCGCATCGAGCAGGCGCTGGCGCTGCTCGGCGCGGCCCGCAGCTCCGACCACGGCGGGCGGACGTGGCTCGAGGTCCTGCGCCGGCCCGAGGTCGGCCTGGCGGACGTCGCGCCGCGGCTGCCGCAGCTCGCCGCGCTCGAGCTCGACGTCGACGAGCGCGAGTGCGTCGAGGTCGAGGTGAAGTACGCGGGCTACGTCGAGCGCGAGCGCCTCCAGGTCGAGCGCATGCGCCGGCAGGAGCGCACGGAGATCCCCGGCGACCTCGACCTGGGCTCGCTCGCCGGCCTCGCGAACGAGGCGCGCGAGAAGCTCGCCCGCCTGCGCCCCCGCACCCTGGGCGCCGCGGGGCGCATCGACGGCGTCCGCCCGCCCGACGTCGCCCTGCTCGCGATCCACGTCGAGCGCCACCGCCGCGAGCGCGCCGCCGCCGCGGCGGACTAGCGGGCGTCCGGGGGCGCGTCCCGCTCGCCGCGGCCCGCGGCTGCGTCCGCGGCTCCGCGCGCGTGGGCCAGCGCACGGCGCAGCAGCTCGTCGGGCGGCTCCGCGTCGGTCGCCAGGACGAGCTTCGGCGACGGCACGGGCACCGCGCTCGCGCGCAGCGCGCGGTGCAGCTCGACGCCGCGGTTCGCCGCGGGGTGCGCGCCCGCGGCCGCGTCGGCCGCCAGGCGCCGCTCGGCCTCGGCGGGGTCGCAGACGCACTCGATCAGGCGCAGGCCCGCGCCCATGTCGCGCGCGGCCGCGCGCAGGGCGTCCACCTGGCCCGCGCGCGTGTACGTGCGGCCGTCCAGCACCGCGAACGGCGCGCGGCCCACGAGGCTGCGCGCGGCGGCCTGCAGGAAGCCCACGCACAGGTCGTCCTGCGCGCGCGTGTGGTCCGTCCAGCGCGGCCCGAACACGGCGGCGCGCACGGCGTCCTTGTCGAGCAGCGGCGCGTCGAGCTCCGCGGCCAGCCGGCGGGCGAGCGTGCTCTTGCCGGTCCCCGGCAGGCCGGCCAGCGCGACCAGGATCACGCCGACCTCACGTGCCCTTGCGCAGGAGCACGATCTTGATCGTGTTGAACAGGATCGAGAGGTCGAACAGCAGCGAGTGGTTCTTGATGTAGAACAGGTCGTACTGGAGCTTCTGGAGCGCGTCCTCGACCGTGTTGCCGTACGGGTAGTTGATCTGCGCCCAGCCCGTCAGCCCCGGCTTCACGATGTGCCGCTGCTTGTAGTAGGGGATCTTCGTGGCGAGGTCCTCGACGAACACCGGCCGCTCGGGCCGCGGCCCGACCAGCGACATGTGCCCCAGCAGCACGTTCAGGAGCTGGGGCAGCTCGTCCAGGCGGGTCTTGCGGATGAAGCGGCCCACGCCCGTGATGCGCGGGTCGTCGGTCTGCGCCCAGACCGGGCCGGTGCCGCGCTCGGCGTCGACGCGCATGCTGCGGAACTTCAGCAGCGTGAAGGGCTCCCCGTCCTGGCCCACGCGCTCCTGGCGGAACAGGACCGGGCCCTCGGAGTTCAGGCGCACGGCCAGGGCCGTCAGCAGCATCAGGGGCCAGGTGAGCACCGTGAGGGCCAGGCTGATGGCCACGTCGCAGGTGCGCTTGGCGAGCTCGGTCCAGGGCGAGCGCCCGAAGCCCTCGTTGAAGATCAGGTAGGAAGGCCGCAGCGCCTCGACCGCGATCTTGCCCGTGATGCGCTCGTACAGGGCCTCGCGCTGCTCCACGGCGACGCCGTGCAGGCGGCAGCTCAGGAGCTCCTCGGTGGGGACGCTGCCGCGCATGTCCTCGAGCGCGACCACGACGATGTCGACGCGCAGGCGCTGGACCAGCTGGAACAGGCGCTCGCGCGGTCCGGCCTCGAGCACGACCGCGTGGCCGTTGCCGTTGCCCTCCGCGGCCTCGGCGGCGGTCCGCGGGGACATCAGGGCGGTCGCCGCCGCGCCGGGCAGCTCGCGCGCGACGCCGCTGCCGTCGCCCGCCGGACGCGCGCCGCCGCCGCGGCGCTCGACCCGGTCTCCGCGCGACTCGCCGCGCTCGCCGGCGGGCTGCGGCAGGAGGCCGATCACGCGGTAGCCCTCGTCGGGGTGCCGGGAGATCTCCCGGTCGAGGTCGCGGGCCGCGTTGCCCGTGCCGAGGATCAGCACGCGCTCGTCGAAGCTCCAGCGGTGCAGGGCGAAGTGGAATACGTAGCGCCAGAACCAGAGCAGGCCGAAGCCGACGAGCAGGGTGAAGACCAGCGTCTGCACCTGGGCCGAGAACGCCAGGCCGGGGAAGTCGAGCACCCGCTCGAGCCCCCAGAGGCGCGCCAGCGTCAGCGTGCCGAGCGCGACCGCCGTGGCGCTGCCGGCGCTGGCGACGAACCGCGCCGAGCGGTCGTAGCGCGAGTTCGAGATCCGGAAGTCGTAGAGCTCGTTGAACGAGATCGCGATCTGCGACAGCACCGCCGTCAGGAACGCGGAGATCACGCAGTGCACGATCGCCGAGTCGACCGACATCCCCGCCCGCGCCAGGCTGGCGATCACCCCGGGCTTCGGCGTCCGCAGGTGCAGGCTCATCCCGACCGCGAGGACGACCGTCAGCAGGACGGTCTCGCTCAGGACGAGGAGTCCCTTGCGGAGGGGTAGGTAGTGACGGAGGACGCGCAGCATGGGGGCGCGGGGGCCCTGCCAGCGCCCGCGGACGAGCCCGCCCTCGAGCGGATTCCGCGGGGCGCCGGGGGCGGCCCGCGGGCCCGCGCGAGACTGCGGGGCTCTCGTGGGAAGCTTATCAAGCGCCTCATCGAGAGGGACACGCGCTGCGCTTGACAGGACGTTCAGTCGATCTGGCTCCGGCCGGGGTCGCGGGACGACGGGAGCCCGCGGGAGGCGCCCTCGGGCTGCGCCGGCGACGCCGGCCGGGCGCTCGCGGGGCGGCCGGGAGCGTGGCGCACCCGCACCCCGACGCCCGGATCCACCAGCACCTCGACGACGTCCACGCGCCAGCGCGGCGCCCCCCGGCGCGCGGCGAGCCACCGCGCGGCGGC
>JAUIDW010000319.1 GCA_030428395.1 bacterium
CCGGACCCGGGGGACCTCGCTCGCCCGGCGCCCGAGGTGGAGGCCGCGCCGCCCCCCGGGGTGCTGCGGTTCCGTCCGGCCGCGCGCGCGCCGCGCGGCGTGCCCCCGGCCGCGCGCGACGCGGGCGAGACCGACGAGGAGCGCCGGCCGCCCCCGCGGGCGCCCCGCGACGGAGTCGGCCGGCGCGGCCGGAAGTCCGGGCGTCGCCCCTAGGCGTCGCCGGGGCCCTGGATGTACTCGGTGAGGTGCTCGACCTCGTCGGCCAGGGCGTCCAGGTCGTGGCGCAGGAGGTCGCGGAGGCTCAGCAGCCCGAGCACGCGGCCCTCGGAGAGGATCGGGACGTGCCGGATGTGGCGCTCCTGCAGGTCGCGCCGCACCGCCTCGATGGGGCGGTCGGGGCCGACCGTGAACATGTCGCGCGTCATGACCTCGAAGAGCGGCGTCTTGGCGGGGTCGCGGCCGGGGACCACGACGCGCGTCATGAGGTCGCGCTCGGTGAAGATCCCTCGCGGTGCTCCCGAGGTGTCGACCACCAGGATCGCGCCCACGTGGGCGTCGTCCATGGTGCGCGCGGCCTCGATCACCGTGGCGCTCTCCTCGACCATCACGACCGTCCGGCCGGTGAGGAGCTTGTCGATCGTCTGCATGGCGGGGGTGACCCGGCGTCGCGCCGGGCCGCTGGGCCATTCTAGGGCGGGGCGCCGGGGCCCACAAACGGCCCCTTCCGGGCGGGCGGGGAGGGTCGGAGCGGCCCGGGAGCTAGCCCGCGGCCCGCGGCGCGCGCTGCTCGACCAGCGCGAGGAGCTGGTTGACGACGTGGGCGAGGTCCTCGCCCTCCAGGTCGGGCTCGACGTGGAACGCCCCGTCCGCGCAGGCCTCGCCGGTGCGCACGGCCGCGGTGTTGCAGCCGGCGCGCGCGCCGGCGACCAGCTCGACGGTGCTGTCGCCGATCACCCAGCTGTGCTCGAGCGACACGCCGTCCATCTGCTCCGCGTGGTAGAAGCTGCCGGTGTTGGGCAGGCAGAACACGGAGGGGCGCGCGTGGGTGCCGCGGCCCTCGGGGTGGTCCAGGCAGGCGTAGTTGCGCTCGACGGTGACCCCCTGCTGGCCGAGGTGGGCGAGCAGCTCCTCCTCGAAGGTCCGCCAGTCCGAGTCGGCGAGCCGGCCCTGGGCGACGTCGTCCTCGTTGCCGAGCAGGTAGACGTTCCAGCCGGCCTGGCGGGCGCGGAACAGCGCGTCGACGGCCCCGGGGTACGGCGCGGCGTCGGCGAGGCGGGTGCAGGGCCGCTGCGGGGGCGGCGCCAGGAGCGTGCCCCAGCGGTCGACGAAGAGGGCGCGCGGCTTGGGCTGGGTTCCGGGCAGGGGGGAGGGCATGGAAGCGGTTTCCGGGTGCTGCTCGAGGGCTCGGGGGAGAGGGACGTCGGGCTCCGGTCGGGCCCGCGGACAGCCTCGTTCTCGGCGGTTCCGGCGCGCGCTGAAGTCCCTTCAGCGGCCGGAGCCCGCGCGTCGATCGAACCCGCGTCCGGAGCGGTTCTTCCAGCCGCGCGCGCGCGTCCGTCGTACGCTTGGCATGGAGCCCCGCGTCGGCTAGGAGACGCGTGGACCCGCGGGCGCCGGAAACGAGTTCCGGGTCGCCGCGCGGACCGGCCCGCCCGACCCCGATGACCGTCTCGCTGCGATTCGCGCTGCTGCTCGACCCGACCCGGTCGCACGGTCGCGACGGCGCCCACGCGTCGGCCCTCGCGCGCGAGCTGCTCGCGCGCGGCCACACCGTGCGGGCGTGGGGGGCCGCGCCGGGCGCCGTGCCGCGCTCGGGCGACGACGAGGCCGGGGACGAGAGCCCCGTCCGCTTCCAGCCCGACGCCGTCCTGGCCTACGCCGCGCTCTCGCCGGCGGCGTGGCGCGGCGCGCGCCTCGCCCGCCGCCTGGGCGTGCCCTTCCTGCCGGTCGAGACCGGCATGGGCGCGCGCTTCGGCCCGCTGGACCGCGTCCTGCTGTGGGTCGGCGAGCGCCTGTGGGGCCGCACCGTGAAGCGCGCGACCACCGCGGCGGTCGCGGTCGACCCCGTGGTGCGCGACGAGCTCGTGAGCGAGGGCTTCCCCGCCCAGCGCGTGCACGTCGTCCCGCGCGGCTTCGACCTGGGCCTGTTCCGGCCGGGGCTCTCCAGCGCGATCGTCTCGCGCCACCGGATCCCCGGGCGGATCCTGCTGTACGCCGGGCCGCTCGAGCCCGAGCGCGGCGTGCGCGTGCTCGTCGAGGCGTTCGCGCGCACCGTCGGCCAGCGCGGCGACTGGTCGCTCGTCCTGGCGGGCGAGGGCCGCGAGGCCAGCGAGCTGCGGGCCATGGTGGACCGCCTGGGCGTGGCCTCGCGCGCGTACTTCCTGCCCGAGCCCCGCGAGGAGGAGCTGCCCGGCCTGCTCGGCCACTCGACGCTCTTCGCCGTCCCCGCCCTGGACGACCGCACGCGCGGCGTCCGCCTGGCCCAGGCGCTGGCCTGCGGTCGCCCCGTGCTGACCTCGGACCGGCCGCGCCTGGCGGCCCTGGTCGAGCCCGAGGGCTGCGGCCTCGTCGTGCCCGCGGGCGACGTGGCCGCCTGGACGGAGGCCCTGCGGCGCGCGGCGGTCTCGCCGGAGGCGCGCAAGCGCTGGGGGGCGCGGGCGCGGGCCCTGGCGGAGGAGCGCCTCGCGTGGCCGCGCATCGCCGCGCGCTTCGAGGGCCTGGTGCTGGAGCACCGCGCCGCCGCGACCGAGAACGCGACCGAGCCGGCGCCCGAGACGGCCTGAGGCGCGCCGGGACGCGTGTGCCGGAACGCGTGCGCCGGAGCGCGTATGCCGGAGCCGGGGGGCCTACTTGCCCGTCGCCTTGCGCAGCTCGTCCTTCAGGAAGGCGAGGTCGGCGGCGTACTGCTTCACCGCCTGCTGCGTGGCGTCGTCGATCGTGCTGAAGGCGGCGCCCACCTTGACGCTGTCGGCGCGCTCCTCGATCTCGCTGACCGTGGCCAGGGCCTCGCAGAAGCCCGGCTTGAAGAGCGGCAGGCGAAACTTGATCTTCAGCTCGGTGCCGATGGCCAGGAGCTGGCCCATGGCGAAGGGCTGCAGGTCGCCCGCGGCCCACGTGAAGCGCAGGCCGTTCTCGTCGAGGCTGGCCATGCGGCCCACGCCGCGCCAGGTCTTGCCGAACTGGTGCCCGTGGACCGGGTTCTTGCTGGCTCCGACGCGCTGGGTCTCGGTGAGGAAGTGCTCGATCCGCCGCTTGTCGGTGGGGGCGAAGAGCACCGCCGCCTCGTCGTCGATGACCGGCTCGTCGCCCTCGTCGCCGGCGGGCTCGGAGCGCTCGGCCCGCAGGGCGGCGGCGGCCTCCTCGTCGGTGCCGAAGATCGGCACGACGCGGTCGAGGCCGACCTTCTCCATCACGTCCTTGCAGAACGACGAGGGCCGCGCGATGACGAGCTTGCCGCCCTCCGCCGACAGGGCCTTCGAGGCCTTGATGATCGCACCCAGCGCGGTCGAGTTGATGAACTTGACCAGGCGCAGGTTCAGGACGGCGTGCGCGACCCCGGCCTGGAGGAGCGCGTCGATCTCCTCCTGCAGGCTGCGGACGTAGTACGTGTCGAACTCGCCTCTCAGGTGGAGGATGGCGTAGTCGTCCCTGGGTTCGACCTCGATGTGCATGAGCGGCTCCAGCGGCAGGGGTCCGGGCGTCCTGGGCCGACCGCGATGCGTCCGGTGCGAAGCGGGCGGCGCGAAGCGGGCGGCGGGCCAGGAACGGGGCGCGGGCGGGGGTGGGAGCGGCGCGGCCGAGCCGTCCCCTCCGCGACGGTTCACGAGCCTCGCGATTGTCCCGCGGGCCCGGGGCGAAGCAAGGATTTTCGGCGTGGGGGCCCTCGGGCGCCGGGTACACTCCCCGCCGCATGTTCTGGCGCAGCAAGAAGTCCGCGAAGAAGCCTCCTTCGACCCCCGCGCCGGACAGCACGGACTCGGGCGACGAGCTGTCCACGACCCAGTTCCTGACGGGCGACAGCGACCTCGACCGGCGCTCCGTCGACGTCCTGCTCGAGGCCATCGCGCAGGTCTCCCAGTCCGGTGATCTCGAGCAGATCATGCAGGACATCGTCGACCGCTCGATCGAGATCACCGGGGCCGAGCGCGGACTGCTGATCCTGTCGACCGGCGCGGCTTCCGCCGGGGGCGCCGGCGACCTGACCGTCCGGGTGGCCCGCGGCGTGGACGGCGCCTCGATCGAGGACGACCTGCGCTTCTCGACCAGCGTGGTCCACAAGGTCCTGAACGAGAACCAGCCGGTCCGCGCGACCGTCCAGTCGGACTCCGACGCGCTCGAGCTCGGCCGCTCGGTCTTCGACCTGAAGCTGCGGGCCGTGATGTGCGTCCCGCTGGTCACGCCCGAGGGCGAGGACGGCGGCGAGCCGATCCGCGGGGCCCTGTACGTGGACTCCCGGGCGGCCACGCGCAGCTTCGGGCACCGCGACCTGAGCCTCTTCGCCGCCCTCTCCCAGCACATCGCGATCGCCCTGCGCAACGCCCAGGCCAACCTGGACCGCCTCGAGAAGGTCCGCCTGGAGCAGTCGCTCGAGCTGGCCAGCGCCATCCAGGGCGGCCTCATGCCCCAGGTGCCCGACGACGTCCAGGGCTTCGAGGTCGACGGCTGGTACCGCCCGGCCGAGCGCACCTCCGGCGACTTCTTCGACTTCGTCCGGACGCGCGACGGCCACCTGGCGGTCGTCATCGGCGACGTCACCGGGCACGGGATCGGCCCCGCGCTGATCACGGCCTCCGCCCAGGCCAGCCTGCGGTCCTATCTGCGCGTGGTCGAGGGCGCCGGCAACGCGGTCACGCTCCTGAACCAGGACCTGTGCGAGCGCATGGACAGCGGCATGTTCGTGTCCCTGCTGCTCTTCGTCCTGCGGCCCGACGGCTCCTGCGAGATCGTGAACGCCGGCCACCCGAGCCCGCTGGTGTGGCGGCGCGCGACCGGCGTGGTCGAGGCGGTCGAGGCGCACTCGCCGGCCCTCGGCATGCTCGCCGACTTCGACTACGGCGTCGACGCGACGGTCACGCTCGACACCGACGACCTGCTGCTGGCCTGCACCGACGGCCTGGCCGAGGCGCACCCGCCGGACGACCGCGACACGCTGTTCGGGGAGGAGCGCATCGTCGCCCTCGTCGAGGAGCGCGCGGGCAGCCTGGGCTCCGCGGAGGAGCTGACGCGCGGGCTCGCCGAGGCCGCCCTGGCGTTCTCCGAGGGACGCGCCGAGGACGACATCACGCTCGTCGTCGCCCGGCGGACCTAGGCGTCGGTCGCGGACCCGACTCTCGACCCAACCGGCCCCTCGACCGAACCGGCGCCGCGCGCGGCGCGTACCAGGCACCAGGATGGCGACCCGTCGCGAGCTCCCGGCCCCCGGGGTCCGCCTCGACGAGGCGTTTCCCGCGCGGCTGGCCGCCCTGCGCGAGCGGAGCCGGCGCGCCCGCGGTCGCCGCGGCGGCGTCGGCGCGGGCTCCGCCTGGACGCGCGGGGCGGAGTTCGAGGGGCACCGCCCGTACCGGCCGGGCGACGACGTGCGCCTGCTGGACTGGACGCTGCTCGCGCGCCGCGACGAGCCCAGCGTGCTGCTGCGCCGCCCCGAGGGCGGGGAGACCTGGGCGGTCGTGCTCGACGCCAGCGCCTCGATGGGGCTCGGCGGCGCGCACGGCGAGCACGGCAAGCTGCAGCGCGCCGCGGAGGTGGCGCTGGGGCTCGCGGTCCTGGGGCTCGAGGCCGGCGCCGAGGTGCGCCTGCTCGCGGCGCCGGCCGCCGGCGCCCACGCGCACGACGGGGGCGACGGGAACGAGGTCGCCGCGGCGGCGCCGCTGCGCCTGCGCCGCGCCGCGCAGCTCGACCACGCGCTCGCCTGGGCCGCGGCGCTCCGCGCGGGCGGCGCCGGGCTCGCCGACCTGCTGCCGGGCCGCCCCTGGGGGCGCGACGTGGACCACCTGTTCCTGGTCGGCGACCTGTTCGACCTGCGCCCGGCGGACGTCGGCGCGCTCGCGCGACCCGGGCTCGCGATCGGGCTCGCGCGCGTGCTCGCGCCCGAGGAGCTCGACCCCCCGGGCGAGGGCGTGGTCGTCTGGCGCGACCCCGAGGCCGGCGCCGACCGCACGGTCGACCTGCACCGCTCCGCCGGCGCGTACCGGCGCGCGCTGCGGGCGGAGCTCGACGGGTGGCTGCGCGTCGCCCGGCGCGCGCGCCTGCGCTTCGTGCTCCAGCCCAGCGACGCGCCGTTCGAGCGGGCCGCGCTCGACCTCGCGGGGCCCGACGGGTGAGCGCCGCGCCGACCGCGTTCGCGCCGGCCCTGGGGCTCGCGCTCGA
>JAUIDW010000012.1 GCA_030428395.1 bacterium
CGCCGAGGAGGGCGCGATGCGCGAGCTGCTGCTGGCGCTCGTCTCGCTGCTGCCCGCGGTGTACCTGCCCGTGCTGGTCACGCAGGTGCCCGGCTCGGCCTGGCACCGCGCGCGCTGGCTGGTCGAGTCCGCGCCGGTCCCGGCGCCCGCGGTGCAGAACGCGACGATCAAGGCCCTGGCCGTGCGCTTCCTGCTGCCCGCCTACGTCGTGCTGGGCGCGCTGACGGTCTGGTCCGGCGAGCTCGCGCTGGTCGTGCGCTTCACCGTGCCCGGGTACCTGCTCGCGCTCTGGATGCTGCGCGGCCTGGTCGTGAAGACGGTCGAGGACCCGCCGCTCTCCGTCGCGCCCGAGGACGTCGTCACGCGCCTGGAATGGAGCCAGGTGATGCTGACCCTCGCGATGGTCGCCGTCGCGGGCGCCGCCGGCCTGGCCCTGGCCGTCGACACGGCCCCGCGCACGGCCGCGCTGATCGCGGTCCTCCTCGCCCTGGAGGTCGCCAGCGACCGCGCCCAGCGCCGCCGCTCGGCCCGCGCGGAGCTGAAGGGCGTCGCCGCCAGCGGCCCGCGCGCCTAGAGCTGCTCGAGGAACTCGCGCAGATCGTCGGCCAGCGGGCTCGTGATCTCGACGCGCTCGTCCGTCAGCGGCGAGACGAAGGCGAGGTGGTGGTGGTGCAGGGCCTGGCGCGGGAGGAGCAGGGCCTCCTCGTCCTCGCGCGTCAGGCGGCCGTCGAGGTTGCGCTGGAAGAGGCGGCCGTCGTGGCCGTAGAGCTTGTCGCCCACGAGCGGGTGGCCGACCGCCTCGAGGTGCACGCGGATCTGGTGCTGGCGGCCGGTGTGCAGGCGGCAGCGGACCAGGGCGAAGCCGGCGCGGCGCTCGAGCACGCGCCAGTCCGTGCGCGACGACAGGCCGTCCTCGCGCACCGCCATGCGCAGGCCGATGCGGCTGGCGCGCGCGGGGCCGATCGGCAGGTCGATCACGCCCTCGTCGCGGTCGGGCTCGCCGTGCACGATCGCCAGGTAGACCTTCTCGACCTCGCGGTGCTCGAACATCCCCATCACGCGCGCGTGGGCGTCGGGATCCTTGCCGACCAGCACGATGCCGCTGGTCTCGCGGTCCAGGCGGTGGCACAGCCGCGGCCGCGCGCCGCGGGGCAGCTCGGCGCCGCCGTAGCGCGCGTGCACCTGCTGGATCAGCGTGCCGGTCAGGTGGCGCCCCGCCGGGTGCACGGCCTGCATCGGCGGCTTGTCGACGGCGACCAGGTGCTCGTCCTCGTACAGCACGCGCAGGTCGCCGCCGTCGCCGACGCGGACCTCGAGGCGGTATTCCTCGGGGATGACGAGCGTCACGCGGCTGCCGTGGCGCAGCTTGCGGCCCGGCCGGCGCTCGACCTCGAACTGCCCCGAGCCGTGCGGATGCTCCGGGCTGGCGGCGTCGACCAGCAGGTAGCCGTCCTTGATCAGGCGCTGGACCGACGTGCGGGAGCGCCACTTGAGGCGGCCGGCCAGGAACTGGTCGAGGCGGACGTGCACCTCCTCGACGCGCAGCCGCATGTCGCTCGCGTCGACGACGAGCTCGACCCGGTCGGGGGCCTGGGCCAGGTCGCGGTCCTTCGGGAAGAGGCGCACGGGTCCACTCTAAGCCCGGAGCGCGCTCCCTCCGTCCCCGCGGGGACTCCGCGTGGGATCCGCGCGGCCTCCACGCGGCCCCCGCGCGGCGCGGGAGCGTCCCCCGGACGGCCCCGCCTGCGTCCGCGGCCCGCTTCGCGTAGGTCCGGCGCGGAGGCTCGCGGCGCGGTCGCGGGCCGCCAACGCGAGGAGCCGGGGCCCGCGGGCTCCGGCTCCTCGGTGTTCGGCGTCCCCGCGGCGGGGATCGGCGCGCCCGCGCGGGCGCGGTCGGCTCAGCGGCGGTTGCGGCGGCGCAGCCCGCCCTGGGCGCGGATGCGCGCGGCGCGCTGGATGGTGCGCTCGCGCTCGCGGCGCTCGCGGCGGCGCTTGTCCGAGCTCTTCTCGTGCCAGGTGTTGGCCTTGGCGGTGCGGAAGATGCCGCTGTAGTTGCACTGGCGCTTGAAGCGGCGGAGGGCGGCTTCGAGCGACTCGTTCGGCTTGACGTCGACTTTGATCGGCAAGGGGGTCTGTCCAGGGGTTCGTGGGCCTGATGCGGGGCCCACCGGGCCCGGCTCGTTCGCTAGCGGGCGGAAAATACTAGCAGGCTTTCGACGGCGCGAAAGGGCATTCTGGAGGCCGCCGACCGGTCCGGACCCGGTCGCAGGACGTCCATGGGTGCCCAGGCGCGAGACCACGAGGGGGGCCCGGCGCGCCCCGCCGCGGCGGCGCGACCGGGGGGCGGCGGGCGCTCCGACGCCGGCCGCGAGGTGCTGCAGGGCTCGATCGACAGCGTCGTCTTCCACGCCGCGGACACCCTCTACACGGTCCTAAAGGTCGATCCGGAGGCCGGTTACGACGACCCCGGGGCCGCGACCCTGTTCCGCGCGCGGCGCCTGGCGGCGGTCGGGCCGATGGTCGAGCCGGCCGAGGGCCTGCGGGTGCGCCTGACCGGGCGCTGGACCGACCACCGCACCCACGGGCGCCAGTTCGAGTTCCACACCGTCGAGACGCTGCCGCCGAACGACACGGCGGGGCTGGTCGCCTACCTGGCCTCCAAGGCCTTCCCCGGGATCGGGGAGACGCTGGCCGAGCGCATCGTGTCGAAGCTGGGCGCCGAGGCCCTCGAGCGCATCCGCGAGGACCCCGGGGTGCTGGCCGGCGTCCCCGGGCTGCGCGCCGCCGTCGCCCGCGACCTGGCCGAGCGCGTCCGACGCCGCGCGGGGTCGCACCGCGCGCAGACGTTCCTGCGCGGGCTGGGGCTCGGCCCGGTGCAGGCGGCGCAGGTCGAGTCCGCGCTGGGCGCGAAGACCGAGGAGACGCTGAAGCGCGACCCCTACGTCCTCGCGCGCACCGTGCCGGGCTTCGGCTTCGTGTCGGCCGACCGCATCGCCTCCGGTCTGGGGCTGCCCGCCGACGGGCCCGAGCGGTGCCGCGCCGCGCTGCTGCACGTCTTGCGCGAGGCGTCGGGCGACGGGCACAGCCTGATGCCGGAGGGCGAGCTGCTCGACGCGGCCGGCGAGCTGCTGCGCGGCCAGGCGCCGCGCGAGCGGCTGGCCGAGGCGGTCGCGGAGCTGGCGCGGCTGCGCGAGGTCGTGCTCGAGGACGCGCCGGCGAGCACCGGGGCCGGGGCGGAGCCCGATGCGGGCGGGGAAGCGCCCGGACGCGACGCCGGCGCGCGCCGCGTGTACCTGCCGCAGCTCGCCGCCAGCGAGCGCGGGCTGGCCGGCAACCTGGCGCACCTCCTGGCCGCGGCGCCGGTCCCCGCGTGGGCGACCGCGGAGCAGCTGGACCAGGCCCAGCGGCGCGCGCGGATCGAGCTGCACCCCGTGCAGCGCGAGGCCGTGCTCGGGCTGTGCTCGCACCCCGTCGCCCTGCTGACCGGCGGCCCCGGCGTCGGCAAGACGACGATCGTGCGCCTGGTCGCCGACCTGGCCGAGCGCGCCGGGCGCCGCTGCCGCTTCGCCTCGCCGACCGGCCGCGCCGCAAAGCGGCTGTCCGAGGCCACCGGCCGCGAGGCCGCCACCATCCACCGCCTGCTCGGGTTCGAGCCGGGCACCGGCGGGTTCGTGCACGACGACCGCGCGCCGATCGAGGCGGACCTCGTCGTGGTGGACGAGATCTCGATGCTGGACGTCGCGCTGGCCCACCACCTGGTGAAGGCCGTGCAGCCGCCGACGCGCCTCGTGCTCGTGGGCGACCCCGACCAGCTGCCGTCGGTAGGCGCGGGCAACGTGCTGCGCGACCTGCTGGACTCGCGCGTGGTGCCGACGTGGCGCCTGACGGAGATCTTCCGCCAGCGCGGCGACAGCCTGATCGTCGAGAACGCCCACCGCATCCTGCGCGGCGAGCTGCCCGCCTTCCCGCCGCGCGGCGACCACGACGCCGACTTCTACCTGTTCCCCGCCGAGGACCCGACCGTGTGCGCCGAGCGCGTCGTCGAGGTCGTCACGCGCCGCATCCCCGAGCGCTTCGGCCTGGACTGGGTCGAGGACGTGCAGGTGCTGGCGCCGATGTACCGCGGGCCGTGCGGCGTGGACGCCCTGAACGAGCGCCTGCGCGAGGCGCTGGGCACCGGCGGGCGCGAGGTGCGTCTGGGCGAGCGCACGTGGCGCCTGGGCGACCGCGTCATCCACACGCGCAACGACTACGACAAGGAGGTGTTCAACGGCGACATGGGCCGCATCTCCGAGGTGCACGAGGACGGCAGCCTGGTCGTGCGCTACCCCGACCGCTCGGTGCCCTACGACCGCAAGTCGCTGACCGACCTCCAGCCCGCCTTCGCCATCACCGTCCACCGCTCGCAGGGCGGCGAGTACCCCGCCGTCGTCATGCCGCTGGTGACGCAGCACTTCGTGATGCTGCAGCGCAACCTGCTCTACACCGCCGTCACCCGGGCGCGCCGCCTGGTCGTGCTGGTCGGCTCCCAGCGCGCCCTCCAGACCGCCGTCGACAACGCCCAGGAGAACCGCCGCCAGAGCGCCCTCGCCGAGCGCCTGCGGGCGGCGGTCGCCTCCTGAACGCGGTCACCCGCCGCGCTACGCGCGGGTGTAGACGTGCGTCATCATCCGGAACTCGTTCCCGTCGGGCAGCTCCATGAACATCTCGAAGACGCGCTCGTCGGGGCTACGCAGGACCTCGGTGGTCCGGTAGTTGGCCTCCATCTTCGACATGCAGTCGAAGGCGCGGCCCTTCATCTCGAGCGTGTCGCCCTCGAGCTTGCCCCGGAAGTGGAAGAAGGTCGGCGACATGGTGTCGATCCACGTCGAGACGTACTCCTCGTTCTCGGGGTCGTAGCCGAGCGTGGCCTGCCCCCGGAAGGGCTGGCCCATGAAGTCGGACTCGTAGACGCTGCGCGTCCAGAACGGACCGAACGTCTCCACGGTCTCCTTCGCCTCGGCCACCATCGGCGGCGTGGCGGGGTCGGGGTCCATGTAGAAGGAGCTCTGCACCTTCCAGACGCCCGCGCGCTCCTGCAGCCCGGCGTGCTCCGCCGTGGGCGTGGGGAATTCCATTTGCTGCGACATCGAACCGGGCCCTCCTGCGTCGGTTGCTTGGGAACGAAGAACGGTCCGCCAGTGTAGCGGCATCCCGGTCGTCCGGCGGACGGCCCCCGGGTCGGCGTGCGACCCGCTCGCGCGGCTGCTCCGGAGCGGGCGCGGGCTCGTCGGGAGCCCCCACGGCCGGGGCCGGCGCCGCCGACCGCGACGTCGAGCACCCGCGCGCACCGCCGGCGACATGCTGCTACCCTGCTGCCACTCCTCAGGAGGAGGCGACCCCATGTACCGGAACATCCTCGTGGCCGTGGACGGATCCGAGCACTCCGTGCGGGCCCTGAAGCAGGCCGAGCAACTGGCCCGCGCCCTCGACTCGCGGTTGATCCTCGTCCACGCGTTCGCCACCGCGGACATCGCGGGGCACAGCGACCACTCCAGCCTGCTCGCCGGCCGCAGGGCCAAGGGCCAGGAGGTCCTGGACGCCGCGCGCGCGACGCTCGAGGACGCCGCGCGCGTCGAGCAGGAGGTCCTCTCGGCCGACCCGGACGCGGAGGCGATCCTCGCCGCCGCGAAGACCCATCGGGCGGACCTCGTCGTGATGGGCTCCCGCGGCCTCGGCACGCTGAAGGGTCTGCTCCTCGGCAGCGTCAGCCAGAAGGTGTCCCACCTGGCGAGCTGCCCCGTGCTCCTCGTGCGGTGAGACCCTCCCGGCCGGCGCGCGGCGGTCCGCCGCCCGGACGAGCTCGTCCCTCCGGCGCGAGGTGCGCGTGAGCTCCCCCGGAGACGTCCGCTTCGCGCCGAAGGACCGGCCCCTGCGCCGCGACGTCGGTCGGCTGGGCGCGCTGCTCGGCGAGCTCCTGCGCGAGCTCGCGCCGGCGGGCGTGTACGAGACGGTCGAGCGCGCCCGGCTCGCCGCGCGGCGCCGGCGGCGCGGGGTCGCCGCGGCCGACGGCGAGCTCCGGGAGCTGCTCGAGGCCCTGTCGCCCGCGCAGGCGCTCGAGGTCGTGCGCGCCTTCGGCGCGTACTTCGGTGCGGTCAACATCGCCGAGCAGGTCCACCGCCTCCGGCGCCGGGTCGACTACCTGCGGACCGGGGACGTCCAGCCCGGCAGCCTCCGGGCGGCCGCCCGCGAGCTGGCGCGCCGCGGCACGTCGGCGCAGGAGGTCGCGGCCGCCCTGTCCGAACTGACCGTCGAGCCGGTCTTCACCGCCCACCCGACCGAGGCCGTGCGCCGCACGCTCCTGAAGAAGGAGCAGCGCCTGGCCCGCGCGCTCGTCGAGCGCTTCCACGAGGACGTGCTCGACCCGGAGGCCCGCGCGAGGGTCGACGAGCGCATCGCGCTCGAGCTCGCGGCGGCGTGGCAGACCGAGGAGGGGCTCCCCGGCCGCCCGACCGTGGCCGAGGAGGTCGAGCACGCGCTGTTCTTCCTGTCCGACGTGCTGTACCGGATCGTCCCCGCGCTGCACGAGGAGCTCGAGCGCGCCCTCGAGCTCGCCTACGGCGAGCGCATCCCCGTCGAGCGCCCCGTCGTCCGCTTCGCCTCGTGGGTCGGCGGCGACATGGACGGCAACCCGAGCGTCGGCGCCGACACGATCCGCGCGACGCTCGCGCGCCACCTGGAGCTCGTCCTGCGGCGCTACCGGGAGGAGCTGCGCGGCCTGCACGAGCACCTCTCCCAGTCCACCGGCCGCGTCCCCGTCGACGACGCGGTGCTCGAGCGCGTGCGGGAGTACGCCGCGCGCCTCCCCGACGAGGCGGCGGCGATCCCGGCGCGGTACGGGGACATGCCGTACCGCCGGCTCCTCTGGCTGATGGACGCGCGCATCCGGCGCAAGGCTCGCGGCGACGCGGAGGGCTACGGGGCCCCCGACGAGCTGCGCGCCGACCTGGCCCTCCTGGCGGACAGCCTCGCCCGGCACGACGGCGCGCGCGCGGGGCTGGCGCTCGTCCGCCGCGCCCTGCGGCGTGTCGACGTGTTCGGGTTCCACCTGGCCGCGCTCGACGTGCGGCAGGACGCGCAGGTGCACCGCCGCGTGGTGGGCGCGCTGCTCGGCGACGAGGGCTTCGCGGAGCGCGCGCCCGGCGAGCGCGCGGACCGCATCACCGCAGCACTGGAAGCCGGCGCTCCACCCGTGCCGCGCGACGGCGCGGACGCCGACGAGGCGCGCAGCACCCTGGACGTCTTCCACGCGCTGGCGGAGGCGCGCGCGCGCTACGGGCCGCACGCGCTCGGGCCCTACGTCATCTCGATGGCGCACGGGGTCGACGACGCGCTGGCGGTCCTCCTGCTGGCCCGGACGGTGGGCTTCACGGACGAGGACGGGCACGTCCCGCTCGACGTCGCGCCGCTCTTCGAGACCGTGGACGACCTCGCGGTCGGCCCCGACGTGCTGCGCGCCCTCGCGTCGCACCCGGTCTATGCGCGGCACCTCGCGGCCCGCGGGGGGCGCCAGGTCGTGATGCTGGGCTACTCCGACAGCAACAAGGACGGCGGCATCGCCGCCTCGCGCGTCGCGCTCGACCGCGCCCAGGCGCGGCTGGCCGCGGAGGCCGACCGGCTGGGAACCGGACTCACGCTCTTCCACGGCCGCGGCGGGTCGCTCAGCCGCGGGGGCTCGAAGCCGCGGGCGGGGATCCTCGCGGTCCCGGCCGGCGCCCTGAACGGCCACGCGCGCGCGACCGAGCAGGGCGAGATCGTCGGCGCGAAGTTCGGCCTGCGGGGCATCGCGACCCGCACGCTCGAGGTGACGCTGGGCGCCCTCCTCGAGCGCACGGCGGGCGGCGACCCGGCCCGCGCGGCGACCGACGAGGAGCGCGCGATCGCGGAGACGCTCGGCGCGGCGAGCCGCGCGCGGTACCGCGCGCTCGTCCACGACGACGCGGACTTCCCGGCGCTCTTCCAGGGCATGACGCCGATCGACGTGATCGAGCGGCTGGCCATCGGCTCCCGCCCCGCCCGGCGGCGCGCGATGCGCGGCGTGCAGGACCTGCGCGCGATCCCGTGGGTGTTCGCGTGGACGCAGTGCCGCGCGGTCCTGCCCGGCTGGTTCGGGATGGGGACGGGGCTCGCGGCCGCGGTCGAGGCCCACGGCCTGGCCGCGGTGCGCCGCGCCGCCCGCGAATGGCCGTTCCTGCGCACCCTGCTCGCCGACGTCGAGATGGTGCTCGCCAAGAGCGACCTCGACATCGCCGCGCGCTACGCCGAGCTGGCGGGCGAGGTCGGGACGCGCCTCTTCCCCGCCATCCGCGCGGAGCACGACCGCTCCGTCGGCGCCGTGCTCGAGATCGGCGAGGCCACCGAGCTGCTCGAGCGCGACCCGACCCTCCAGCGCTCCATCCGCCTGCGCAACCCCTACGTCGACCCGATGAGCGTCCTCCAGGTCGACGCCCTGCGGCGCTGGCGCGAGGCCGGCCGCGCGGACCCCGACCTCGAGCGCCTGCTGGTCCAGACCGTCCGGGGCATCGCGCGGGGCCTGCGCAACACGGGCTGACCGCGGCCGCCGGCGTGGGGCGTGCGCGCGTGCCGGCGGGGGCGACGGGCTGCTGGGCGCCCGTCGAGCCCGTCGGAGACGGCCGCGCACGCGCGCGAGCGAAGGATCCAGCCACGACGGGGTTCCCCGCGCCCCCCCGCGGCCGGCAAGCTCCGGCGGATGGGCTTCCTGGCCACTCCCGCCCGCCGCCGCGTCCTCTTCACCGCCTACTACTTCGTGGAGGGGGCGCCGATCGGCTTCCTGTGGTGGTCGCTCCCGTCCGTCCTGCAGGCGCAGGGCGTCGGACCCGAGCGCATCGGCGCGCTCCTGGGCTGGCTCGTCCTGCCGTGGGCGCTGAAGTGGCTCTGGGCCCCGCTCGTGGACCTGCTCCAGGGCCCGGCCTGGACCCTGCGCGGCTGGATCGGCGCCGCCCAGGTCGGGATGGTGCTCAGCCTCGCGCCGCTGCTGCTCGACGCGCAGTTCCTGCGCTCGGACCTGCTCGTCGCGTGCCTCTGCGCGCACGCGATGTTCGCCGCGACGCAGGACGCCGCCATCGACGCGCTGATGATCCGCACGACGACGCCCGCGGAGCGCGGGCAGCTCGCCGGCTGGATGCAGGTGGGCATGCTCACGGGCCGCTCGCTCCTCGGCGGCGGCGCCCTGCTCGTGCTCCCGCGCCTGGGCGAGCGCGCGATCGTGCTCGCGCTGCTGCTCGTGGTCGCCGCCGGGCTCGGCCTGCTGGCGCTCTACCGCGCGCCGCTTCCCGCGCGGGACGCGTCGACGACGAGAGCGCGCGACCTCGCGGCCCACCTCCGCGCCGCGCTCGCCCGGCGGACGACGTGGATCGGGCTCGCCTTCGCGGCGCTGGCGGGAGCGGGCTTCGAGGCGCTCGGCGCGTTCGCCGGACCCGTCCTGACGGAGCTCGCGGGAGGCAAGACGGACGTCGCCGGACGCTTCTTCCTGACCCACGCGGTCCTGGCCATGGCCGCGGGCGGCGTCGCGGGCGGCTGGCTCACCGACCGCCTGGGCCCGCGGCGAGGGACGGTGCTCGCCGGGCTTTTCCTCGGCGCCGCGACCCTCGCGACCTCCGCGGCCCTCGGGCTGGGCCTCGCGGACGGAGCCCAGGCGCTCGTCCCCTGGCTGACAGCGGCCTACGTCGCGATCGGCTGGTTCACGGCGGCGAGCTACGCGCTCTTCATGAGCTGGACCGACGAGCGCCTCGGAGCCACCCAGTTCAGCGCCTACATGGGCGCGACCAACCTCTGCGAAGCGTGGGCCGCCGCCGCGGCCGGCCGCATGATCCCCCGCCTCGGCCACGCGACGACGTTCGGTGCGCTGTCGGGGATCGGACTGCTCGCGCTGGCCCTGACGGCGCTCGCGCGCCCCCGTGGGTCGGGCGCGCGCGAGCTCCGCCGCACCTGAAGGTCGGCGCCCTCCACGGCAAGTGAGCCGGGCACGACATGGTCCTCTGGAGCCCCGGCGACGCGTAGACCGCCGCGCGGAGGTCGACCTCGCCCCGGTCGATCTGCGCACTCGGCCCCATTCGGACGGAGCCGGGCACGGTTCAGGAGGTGATCGGAGTCCCACGGCCATGCTCGCCCGCAGGTGCTGGATCCCGGTCGCGCTCCTCGCGCAGCTCCTCCTGCCCTCCTGCTTCACGATCCTCGCCGTGGCCGGAACGCTGACTTACCGGGACGAGATCCTGGAGGTTCGCGCCACGGACGAGGGGGACCTCCTGTTCACGATCGGACCGCGGCGGTCGCACCTGGACGGTCTCGGGAGGCTGCACCTCGAGGGCCCCGAGCTCGAGCGCCTGCTCGGACCCGACGCCCCGTGGCCGCGCGCGTCCGTCCCCGTCGAGCGCGGGCAATCCGACGTCGCTCCCCCGGACGCATCGGCGACCCGCGTCGTGCCGCTGCGCCGCGGGCCGCCGGGCACGTGGGAGCAACCGGCCCCGATCGGCTGGAGCGTCGTCTACTCCCCGGCGAACCCCGACGAGGCCCGACCCGAGCGCGCGCGCTTCCAGCTCCTCGTCCGCTGGACGGAGAGCGGCTCCCCGGACCGCGGCGTGGTCCTCGTGCTGACCGACGAACCCGCGACGGCGTGGGACACGCTCCGCGGGATCCTCGCCTTCAGCGCCGTGGACGTCGTGATCCTCCTGATCGCCTCGCTGTGAGCCGGCGGGCTCTCGCGACCGTTTCCCGGTCCGGACCTCCCGCGAGTGCCAGGGGGGAGGCCGTTCGACGTCCCGATCGGAGCGGGCCTCGGCTCACTCGTGACCGGGGCCCCACTCCGTCCCGGCTCCGTCGACGCCACCCTCGGGCTCGGTGAGCGAAGGGCCGGTGAGCGGCAGGGCCCGGCGGCGAAGCGCGAGGTCCAACCTGAGCGTGCTTGCGGTGGTGCGCGGAGGAGCCCTGATGGAGACCCCCCGATGCCGGACCTGTCAGGCGATCCTGCTTCATGAGCGGGACCATGGAGCCGATTTCGTCCCGTTCGGGACGAATTGCGGCCAATCAGAACAAAAATCGAGCTCCGCACCGGCAATCGTCCCGCTCGGGACGATTACACTCCCATCCATGAGGCGAGGGCCTTCCACCACCACAGCACACCCCGATCGGGATGATGCCGTTGGACAGGTCGTCCGGAAACTCCGCCGGGCGGCAGGGATGACGCAGGTCGAGCTGGCGGAGCTGGTCGGCGTGGGGCCCCGGATCGTCGGAGAGCTGGAGCGCGGCAAGCCCACGGTCCGCATGGACGTCGCCAACCGCATCCTGGCGGCGTTCGGCCTCGAGCTCGGCGCCGTTCCGCGCAAGAGGGACGGCACCCCGTGAGGGCGACCCGGGGCAACTCCCGACGAACGACGGGACGGCGGGCGCGGGTACGCCTGGACGGGCGCCCTTGCGGTTGGCTCGTGGAGCTGGCTGGGGGCGGTTCGCGGTTCGTCTACGACGCCGCCTGGCTGGCCCGAGACGACGCCGTCCCCGTGTCGCTCACGATGCCCCTCGCGCGGGGGGTCTACGAGAGCCCGACGCTCCTCCCCTACTTCGCCAACCTCCTACCGGAGGGCTGGCTGCTCGAGCTGACGACGCGGCGCCTCAAGGTCTCGCGCGACGATGCCTTCGGGCTGGTGCTCGCAACCTGCGCGGACTGCGTGGGAGCGGTCGAGGTGGTGAAGCCACGATGACACGCTGCCACGTGTGCATGGACCCGCTTCCGACCGGGACCTACCACGAGCCCTGCCTGGTCGACCTGTTCGGCGTCCCCCGGGCGCCCTTCGTCGACGTCGACCTGGCACGCCTCCAGACCCTGGCGCTGTCGATGGTCGGGCGCAGCTCGCTGTCGGGAGCCCAGCGCAAGATCTCCGCGACGCTCGACGACGAGCGCGCGACGCTCTCGCTCGCCATCGAGGGTGGACTCTACATACTGAAACCCCAGGCGTCGGCGTTCGAGGAGTTGCCCGAGATCGAGTGGGTCACCCAGCGCCTCGCGGCATGCGCGGGCATCGAGGTTCCCCCCGCCGGGCTGGTCGCGCTGGCGGACGGCACGCGAGCCTACGTCGTCCGGCGCTTCGACCGCGACCCCGGGGGCAAGCTCGCCATGGAGGACTTCTGCCAGCTCGCCGAGCTCCCCCCGGCCGCCAAGTACGACGGCAGCGCGGAGCTCTGCGGCAGGATCGTAGACCGTTACGCGAGCCAGCCGCTGGTGGAGCTCCTGCGACTCTTCCGGCAACTCGTGTTCAACTGGTGGGTGGGCAACGGCGACCTGCACCTGAAGAACCTGGCTCTCCTGCGCGGCCCCGACGGGCTTCACCGCCTCTCTCCAGCCTACGACCAGGTCGCCACCCGCGTCGTGATCGCAGACGACCCGCTCGCTCTCCCGGTTGGCGGCAAGCGAGACAACCTGAAGCGCTCGACCTGGCTGACACTCGCACGCACCTACGGCCTCGGTCCACGCGCGGCCGATCGAGTGCTTTCCGAGATCGCCGCGGGTCTCGAGAATGCCCTGGCAGCCTTGACCGAAGCCCCCCTGAGCCCTGGTGCCATCGACACCTACTGCAGGACGCTCCGCCAGCGGACCGCCACCCTCGCCGGTTGACGCGGCCGGCCCCCCCTACGCCTCCCTCCGGCGCAGGCGCGCGACGAAGAACGCCTCGGTGTCCGGGGTCGGCAGGAGGCGCGCCGCGCGCGGGGTGGTCGAGTGGAAGGTGCGGCCTTCCCACTGCGCGACGGCGGGGACGGCGCCGGGCGGGGCGAGGTCTACGGGGAGGAGCTCGGCGGCGCCGGTGGCGAGGACGGTCTGGAGGACCTCCTCGTTCTCCTCGGGGGAGAGGGTGCACGTCGAGTAGACGACGGTGCCGCCGGGGCGGACGAGCTCGAGGGCGGCGGCGAGCAGCTCGCGCTGGAGCGCGGCGCGCTTGGCGACGACGGCGGGCGACCAGCCGCGCCAGGTCTCCGGGCGGTCGGTGCGGAAGCGGCCCTCGGAGCTGCACGGGGCGTCGAGCAGGACGCGGTCGAAGCTCGCGGCGCGCGCGGGCAGCAGCCGCTTCGCACCGCCGCGGACCAGCTCGCACGCGTCCGCGCAGCCCTGCAGGCGCACGAGGGCCTTCAGCTTCTCGAAGCGCACGGGCGACGCGTCGCAGGCCACGATCGTGCCGCGTCCGCCCATCGCGGCGGCCATCTGCGTGGTCTTGCCGCCCGGCGCGGCGCACATGTCGAGCACGGCCTCGCCGGGCCGCGGGTCCAGCACCATGGGCGGCACCATGCTGGCGAGCCCCTGCACGCACAGCTCGCCGGCGCGGTACGCCGCGGTCGCGCGCAGGTCGGCGTCGGTGCCCGCGCGCAGCACGAAGGCGAACGGACACCACGCGACGGGCTCGATCCCGAGGCCGGCCGCCTCGAGCTCGCGGCGCACGTCGTCGGGCGCGCGGCGCGCGACGTTCGCGCGGAACGTCGTCGGGCGCTCGAGGTCGAACGTGGCCCGCACGTCGGCGAGGCGCTCCGCCGGCACGAGCCGGGCGAGCCGGTCCAGGAACTCGGCGGGCAGCTCGGGATGGCGTTCCATGGGCGCGGGGGCCGTCGCGGCGGGCCGGAGACGGAGGGGGCGACGAACGGTGCGTCGACCCGCGTGCCGTATGCCGCGGCGGCCGGCGGCGCAAACGACGGAGGCCCGACCGCGTGCGGCCGAGCCTCGTCGTGCGTTGCGTTCTTTCGTGCGCCCTCCCTCGGAACCTCCCGGAAGGGAACCTCCTCGCTCGAGCGCGGAGCCCTTCTATTCCGCCGGAAACCCTCGAACAAGCGCTTTTTGGGCGGAATCGAGGGCGCCTCAGCCGTCGCCGTCGTCCGCCTGGGGCCCCGATGCCAGGTAGTCGCGCCCCTCCAGCCCCGGCGGCAGGCACGTCATCTCGTCCACGGCCGCGGGGTCGTCGTGGGCGTAGCGGTAGCCCTCGCCGTACCCGGCGGCCCGCATGAGCCCGGTCGAGGCGTTGCGCAGGTGCAGCGGCACGGGCTCCACGGCGGTGGCCTGCACGTCCTCGCGGGCGCGCCCGTAGGCCCGGTACACGGCGTTGCTCTTGGGCGCCCGGGCCAGGTAGACGGCCACCTGCACGAGCGCCAGCTCGCCCTCGGGCGAGCCCAGCCGGCGCCAGGTGGCGTCGCCGTCGAGCGCCACGGACAGGGCGCGCGGGTCGGCGATCCCGACGTCCTCGACCGCCATGCGGATCAGGCGGCGCGACACGAACACGCGGTCCTCGCCGGCCTCGAGCAGGCGCGTCAGCCAGTAGATCGACGCGCTGGCGTCGCTGTTGCGGACGCTCTTGTGCAGCGCGGAGATCAGGTTGTAGTGCTCCTCGCCGCTCTTGTCGTGCGCCACGACCTTGCGCTGCAGCGCCTCGTCCAGCACGCGGTCGTCCAGCGCGCCGCCGTCGGGCAGCAGGGTCGCGGCGGTCTCCAGCAGGTTCAGCGCGCGCCGCGCGTCGCCGTCGGCCGCGCGGGCGATCCGCGCGAGCGCCTCGTCGCCGGCCGCGACGGTGCCGGCCAGGCCGCGCTCGTCCTCGAGCGCGCGGCGCAGCACGACCACGAGGTCCTCGACCTCGAGCGGCTGCAGCACGACGGTGCGCGAGCGCGACAGCAGCGCGCCGTTGACCTCGAAGGACGGGTTCTCGGTCGTCGCGCCGATCAGCAGGATGTCGCCGCGCTCGACGAACGGCAGGAAGGCGTCCTGCTGCGCCTTGTTGAAGCGGTGGATCTCGTCGACGAAAAGCAGCGTGCGCGCGCCCGTGCGGCGGCGGACGGCCTGCGCGTCGGCCATGACCGCGCGCACCTCCTTGATGCCGGACAGCACGGCGGAGAACGGCACGAAGCGCATGTCGCTGGCGCGCGCGATCAGCCGCGCCAGGGTCGTCTTGCCGCAACCCGGAGGGCCCCACAGGATCCAGCTCTGCCCCGGCCAGCCCTCCAGCGCGCGCCGCAGGATGCGCCCCTCGCCCAGCAGGTGCGCCTGCCCGACGACCTCGTCCAGCGCGCGCGGCCGCAGGCGGTCGGCGAGCGGCGCGTCCGCCGCCGGCTCCTCGAGCTCAGGCGCCGCGCGCTCCTGCGGCTCGAGGTCGCCGAACAGCCCGCCGCTCACGACGGCACCCCCCGGGCCGCGCGCCCGGCGGCGAACAGCAGCACCGACGCGGCGGCCGTGACGTTGAGGGACTCGACGTCGCCCGCCATCGGGATCGTCACGGCCTCGAAGCCGTCGGCGACCGGCGGCAGCGCGCCCGTCTCGGCGCCGACCCACAGGGCGACGTCCCCCGACCAGTCGAAGCGCGCGGGGTCGAGGCCGCCGCGAGTGGCCGCGCGGACCTGCCGCAGGCCGGTGGCGCGCAGCTCGCCCGCCAGGCGCTCGGCGTCGTCCGCCACGTGCACAGGCAGCCGCAGCACGCTGCCCATCGAGCCGCGCACGACCTTGGCGTTCCAGGGGCTCGCCCCGCCGCGCACCAGGGCGACCCCGCGGGCCCCAGCCGCCTCGGCCGAGCGCACCAGCGCTCCCAGGTTCCCGGGGTCGGCGACGCCCGCGACGACCAGCACCAGGCCCCCCGGGGGCCCGTCGAGCAGGCGGGACAGCGGGGCCGGGTCCGGGGGGGCGCCCACCGCCAGGATGCCCGGCGAGGTGACCAGGTCGCCCAGCCGCGCGAGCAGCGCGGGGTCCACGCGCGTCACCTCGCACCCGTCCGCCTCGAGCGCGGCCGCGCGGTCCTCGCGGTCGGCCGCCACGAGCAAGAGCTCGAGCGCGACGCCGGCCCGCCGGGCGTCGTCCACCAGCCGGTCCCCCTCGAGCAGGAGCGCCGGCCGCGGCTTGCCGGACCGCGCGGCGCGCACGCGCTTGACGATCGGGTTCGAGGCCGACCGCACCACCGGTTTCGGGGCCATCACGGGGTGTCTTACCATACGGGGCGCCGCCCATGAGCCCGTGGAAGCAAGGACGCGTCCTGCGCACCGACGCCAAGGTCTGTCACGTCGAGGTCGACGGCGAGGTCGTGCTGTGCGCGCCGCGCGGCAAGCTCTTCGACGCGCTGACCGCCGAGCAGAAGAACCCGGTCGCGGTCGGCGACCTCGTCCGGGTCGACCTGGCCGGCGACCCCGCCAGCATCGAGGAGGTGCTGCCGCGGCGGAACTCGCTTTCGCGCGTCGCCTCGTCGCACGACCTGCGCGAGCAGGTGCTCGCCGCCAACGTGGACGGCCTGGTCGTGATCGGCTCGCTGGCGCGGCCCGGGTTCTCGTCGAACCGCACCGACCGCATCCTGGCCGCCTGCGAGTACGAGGAGATCCCGGCCACGCTCGTCCTGAACAAGGTCGACCTGGTCGAGGAGGACGAGGTCGCCGCGATCGAGGCCACGTACCGCGCGATCGACGTGCCCGTGCTGCGCACGTCGGCGGTGGACGGGACCGGCGTCGACGCGCTGCGCGAGCTGCTGCGGGGCCGCACCACGGTCTTCTACGGCGCCTCGGGCGCGGGCAAGTCCAGCCTGCTGAACAAGCTGCAGCCAGGCCTCGACCTGCGCACGGGCAAGGTCAGCAAGTACTGGAAGTCGGGCAAGCACACGACGACGTTCTCGCAGCTGCACCACCTGGACCTCGGCGGCGACGTGATCGACACGCCGGGCATCCGCGTCTTCCGGCTGTACGGCGTCAACCAGCGCGAGCTGCGCGACCTGTTCCCCGACTTCCGGCCCTACGACGGCAAGTGCCGCTTCCCCGACTGCACGCACGACCACGAGCCCGAGTGCGCCGTCGCCGCCGCGGCCGAGGCGGGCGAGATCGCCGCCACCCGCTACCAGAGCTACCTCGAGATCCTCGACGAGCTGCTGCCGCCGCCCGAGGACGACACGCCGGTCGAGCCGCCCGAGGGCGGCGTGGCCTAGCGGCTGGAGCCGTCGTCGCGCTCGGCGCCGTCGTCGCCCTCGTCGACGTAGCCCAGCTCGCCCAGGGCGCGCAGCGCGTCGTCGGAGAGCTCCGAGGCCGCGCCGGCGCGCGGCGGCACCGCGCGGATCCACACGCCTGACGCGATCCCGGGCATCGCCCCGGAGGCGTGCGGCGGGCGCGCGCGCAGGCGCGGGTCGTCGCGGCGCAGCTCGAAGCCCGCGGGGTCCGCGACCGGGTCGCCGGCGCCGACGAAGACGCCGCAGGGGCCCTCGTCGCAGGAGATCTCCAGCTCGAACCGCACGGCGGCGTCCGGCGGGTCGGTCTCGAACACGATCTCGCCCTGGTGCGTCGCGATCGATGCCAGGAACGACAGCGTGTGGCCGTCGTCGCGCACGTCGAAGTGGTGGAAGAGCGCCTCGCTGCCCAGCAGGTTGCCGGAGAAGTAGCGCCGGGCGTCGGTGAAGACGCCCGCGGTGGACAGCGTGCCGCGCAGCGTCATCCGGGGCTCCGCGAGCGCCGCCACGCGCAGCCGCCAGCCGGTGTCCGCCGCGCCGGCGTAGTCGTCCAGCGCCGCCAGCAGCGCGCCGCCGGTCGGGTCGGCGTCGAGCGGCGCCTGCTCGCGCGGGTCGCGCGCGACGTCGAAGTAGGTCACGTCGCCCTCGTCGGGCCGGCGCACCACCTTGTGGTCCCCGCGGCGCAGCGCGCGCAGCGGGTTGCCCAGGCGGATCGACTCGGCGACGACCGCGCGGTCGGGGTCGGGCGGCGCGAGCAGCGAGCGGCCGTGCAGGCCGTCGGTGGGCGCGCCGGCCAGCTCGAGGAACGTCGGCGCGACGTCCAGGGGCGACACGAGGCCCGCGCGACGGCCGCCGCCGTCCAGCGCCGGGTGGCCGGCGACGACCAGCGGCACGCCGAGCTGCTCGACGAACAGCGTGCGACCGTGGCCCAGCTCGCCGTGGTCGAGGAACTCCTCGCCGTGGTCGGAGGTCACCGCGACGACGGTGTTCGCGAGCATCCCGCGCTCGTCGAGCGCGTCGAGCAGGCGCCCGAGCTGG
Source organism: bacterium (assembly GCA_030428395.1). GTDB lineage: Bacteria > Planctomycetota > UBA1135 > UBA1135 > JAUIDW01. The sequence goes on from JAUIDW010000012.1 coordinate 18,027, forward strand.
TCGTCCCAGTAGGCGATCTCGCCGTCGTAGTACCCGACCATCTGGCGCCGGTCGGCGTCGGTGGGCGCGCGCCGCCCCGACACGAACTCGAGCAGCGAGCGGTACGTCCCGTCCACCGACCCGGCGTAGTCGGGGTCGGTGAACGCGTGGCGGAAGGCGCCCGGCGCCGTGTAGTCCCAGTGCGGGTCGAAGAAGTGCACGAAGCCGAACACGGGCCGGTCGTCGCCGAGCTCGTCGAGCTGCTCGAGGAAGCGGTCCACGACCTCGGACGCTACGGGGTTGCGGGTGCCGCCCCGGATCAGCTCGTCGGCGAAGCGGTCGAAGCCGCGCTCGAGCCCGAACTGCGAAGACACGTAGACGTGCGCGACCGTGGCGACCGTCGCGTAGCCCGCGTCGCGCAGGCGCTCGGCCAGCGTGGGGACGTCCTCGGCCAGCGTGACGCCGTCGTCCTGCAGCCCGTGGAACGCCGGGTACAGCCCGGTCAGCATCGACGCGTGCGACGGCAGCGTCCACGAGCTGGTGCTGACCACGTCCGCGAACACGGTCCCGCGCGCCGCCAGCGCGTCCAGCCGCGGCGACGTGTCGCGCTCGTACCCGTAGCACCCCAGGTGGTCGCTGCGCAGCGTGTCCACCGAGATCAGCAGCAGGTGCGGCCGGTCGTGCCGCCGCGCCTCGCCCCCGCACGAGGCGACGACGGAGCCCAGCAGGGCGAGCAGCGCGGCGCGCCGGAGGACGAGGAGGCGGAGGCTCACGGGCGGCGGATTCTAGCCCCGCGGCCGCCGCGGGCGAGGCCCCTCCGGCGGCGGGGACCTACCCGATCACGCCGCGGACGAGCAGCAGCTTGTAGACCCACGCGAGCGCCATCGCCGCGCCGAGCAGGATCCACAGGGGCTTCGCACGCACGGGCAGCGCGGCCAGGTCGCGGTACAGGTCGCGGCCCGCGACCGTGCCGACCGCGGCGAAGGCCGCCAGCCCGCCCATCAGCAGCGCCACGAGGAACCCGAACGGCTGGTTCGCGAAGGAGTCCGCGAAGCGCCCCTGGGCCGCCAGGGTCACCGACGTCGTCACGCCGCAGCCCGGGCAGGGCACCTCGAAGAACCGCATCGTCGAGCACGCCGGCAGCCCGAGCTTCTCGTGCGTCCCCACCCCCGCCTCGGCCGGCGTCAGGAACGCGCCGAGCACCACCAGCGCCACAGCCGCCAGCAGCCCGCCCCCGGCGAGCCACCAGTGGCCCGCCGAGCGCCCGCCGGCGGCCCGCGGCGGACTCGCCTCGCGCAAGGCGGTCGAGATCGGAGCACCCACGCCCCCATCTTGGGCTCCCGCCCCGTGGACGTTCGATCCCGGATCGTCCAGCGAGACGGAAGATCGCGGATCGTCTTTCAGCGGATCGTCCTCCACGGGTCCGTGATGGGCATGTCTGCATCGTGGGGCCAAGCGCCCCTTCGCTCCACGGCTCTCGCGGAAGCCTCCCGAGCCACACGGACGTGGGCGACCCATCCGAGACCTGTCGAACTGGAACAGCGGGTGCTACCGGGCTCCCTGGCACGAACCATGCCGATCCCCTCTTGAGGCAGACAAGTGTAGTCTCTGGAAGACACATGGCAGAGGACCAGGGAGTCGATCCGTGCCCACGGGTCAACCCGCACGAGGCCCTGCCAGGCACGCTTCTTGGTAGCGCTCGAGCGGTTTCGAGGTTCAAGGCTTCAACTTGAGGAGGGTCACTGTGATCCGGTTGGTTCTGTCAAGTCTGCTCGTTTCGATTGCCCTGGCTGCTCCGGGGACAGCCGCAAGTGCCGATGCCCTGTTCTTCGAGGGGTACTACCGCTACCACGCGGAGCAGGACTTCCCGAAAGCAGAGACCTTGCTCCAGAGCTACCTGGATCAGGCCAGGGGACAGTACCTGGAGGAGGCGGAGCTCCTTCTTACCGAGATCCGCAGCACCCCGGGCGCGGGGGAGACTCCGAGCGAAGGCGACGGGGCAGTCGCCTTCCAGGTCGACGAGCGCTGGGAAACCTGGGCGAAGGAGCGAAAGCAACTCGAACAAGCCGCACGAGACAAGCAGGCCACCAGCTTCTGGGAGTCGGCTTGCCTCAGGAGCAAGGCACTCTACGGACGTACTGTGGAGTCCTACGAAGCGAAGAAGCTCAAGCTCGAGGAGTCAGCGCTCGCGTACGAAAAGGAAGCTCAGAAGCTCGATCGCACAGGTGACAGTGCCGGAGCTGCACGACATCGACAGCGGGCCGAGGGCTACCGCAACGAGATCTCCTTCATGCCGCCTGTCAGGGACCGAATCGGCTGGGCGGGCGCGGGGTGGGGCACCCTCCTGTTCCTCGCTCACGACGTTACGGGGTCTGACTCGGCAAATCCCGGAGCAACGGACGCAAACGGCCAGGTGGATCAGGTGAGAAAGGCCGTCCACCAGACGGTGATCAACCACATCGAGTATCTCGAGCAGCACGATCCGTCGGGTTGCGCGTACCTGCTGGAACAACTCACGAACATCGAGTCGGCCCTGCACGGCGGTCGCTACGAGGAGGCTCAGCGCCTGATGGGCAAGACGCTAGCCGCCGTGCTCGAGTGAACGTCTCGATCAATTCCGACGAAGCCGGTTCTTAGACGATCGATCCAGGATCGTCTGTCAGGTCGTCGCCGAGCTCGTCGAGCTGCTCGAGGAAGCGGTCCACGACCTCGGACGCGACGGGGTTGCGGGTGCCGCACCGGATCAGCTCGTCGGCGAGGCGGTCGAATCCGCGCTCAAGCCCGAACTGCGACGACACGTAGAACCGCATCGTCGAGCACGCCGGCAGCCCGAGCTGCTCGTGCGTCCCCACCCCCGCCTCGGCCGGCGTCAGGAACGCGCCGAGCACCACCAGCGCCACCGCCGCCAGCAGCCCGCCCCCGGCGAGCCACCAGTGGCCCGCCGTGCGCCCGCCGGTGGCCCGCGGCGGACTCGCCTCGCGCGAGGCGGTCGAGATCGGAGCACCCACGCCCCCATCTTGGGCTCCCGCCCCGGATCCTTCCACGCGCGCCCCGCCCGGGGGGCTCCGTGCCCGGTCCGCCGCGTCGAGGCGCGCGGGCGGCGCCCGCTGCTCCGTCGTCGCGGATTCCGCTCGAATGCGGACCGCCGTCCGGCATAGGGGGCCGCGGTCCCCGCCGGGCGGGTGGCCGGCCACGTGGGTCCGAAGCCGAGCAAGCAGCCCCTGTACGTCGTGAACGCCGTCCTGGCGTCGGGCGTCCTGTACTGGGTCCTGCACCTGTCCCGCGGCGACCGGGGGCTGGTCGACTGGGTCGTCGTCGCGGTCGTGGTCCTCGCGGTGCTCTGGAACCTCGTGCGGCTGGGCCAGCGACTGCACGGCGCCGGAGGCGGCGCGGACCTGTGGCACCTGCAGCGCACGGTGCTGTTCTGGATCGTGGGCCTGCTGAACACCGCCCTGCTGCGCCCGGAGGAGGTCGGCGGCTGGCGGAACTGGGTCGGGTGGGCCGTGCTGGGCATCGCCGCGCTCGACACCGCCTGGATCTTCCAGAAGGAGCGCCGCCTCACCGCCGCGCGCCCGTCCCCCGGCGAGGGCGCGGCCTGACGAGACGATCGATCCAGGACGATCGATCCAGGATCGTCTGGTTAGACGATTGATCCAGGATCGTCTGTCACCACGGAGGCGCCCCTGCGCAGCCCACGTGCGCACGAGACGGGCAGCGGCTACGCCGTTCGCAGGCGCCTGCTGGGTAGATGGGCCCAGGCCCCGATCGGGGCGAGCACTTCGCAGAACGGCTAGGTGGACCCCACGCCGGATCGCGGGTCTCCTGGAAGGTGAGCTCCGAACCGGACCACCCCGGCGTCCGGGAGCGAGGTGAGACCATGGCGTTCGAGATCCGTCGCGTCGACTACTTCTATGCCGCGGTCCCCGACGAGCCGGGGACGGCCTGCGAGCTGCTGAGCCAGCTCGCTGAGCTGGGCGTCAACCTGCTCGCGTTCCACGCGATCCCCGTGGGGCCGATGCGCACCCAGCTCGCGATCTTCCCCGAGGACGAGCTGACGATGCAGAAGGTCGCGCGCGACGCGGGCATCCCGCTCGACGGTCCGCACGGGGCCATCCTCGTGCAGGGCGACGACGAGCTCGGCGCGCTCGCCCGGCTGCACCGCCGCCTCGAGGAGGCGAACGTGAACGTCTACGCCTCGATCGGCGTGGCCGACGGGCGCGGGGGCTTCGGCTACGTGCTGCACGTGCGCCCGGAGGAGTCCGAGCGAGCCCTCGGGGCGCTCGAGGTCGCCGCCCACCCGGCCTAGGGCCCGGGCGCGAGGGCTCCGCGGGTCTACGTCGCCTCGGCCGGCGTCGCGCCGTCCGTCGGACGCGCCGGCGGCGTCACGCGGAACTCGCCCAGCAGGATCGGCGTCGCCACCTTCACCATCAGCGTGAAGAGCAGGAAGCCGACGGAGAAGATGCCGGCCGAGATCAGGAACTCGGAGCGCGAGGGGAAGTACTCGTAGATCTCGCCGAGCGTGTCGGGGGTGAGGCCGGGGATGACGAGCCCCATCCCCTTCTCGACGTAGACCCCGAACCAGATCAGCAGGCAGCCCAGGTTCAGCGTGACCACGTTCTTGCGCGTCCACGGGACGAGGAACAGCAGGAACGCCGCGACCGAGGCCGCGATCGACAGCCACATGTACGGAACGATCGACGTCTTGCCGTCGACCCCCGTGAACATGTAGCGCATGTGGATCAGGTGCTCGGTGCTGGAGTAGTACTCCTTGAACACCTCGGCCCCGAGCAGGAACAGGTTCACGAACATGGCGTAGGCCATGAGCTCGGCGATCTTCCAGATCGCCTCGTCCCGGATCTCGAAGCGCGTGAACCGCCGCAGCAGCTGCATCACCATCAGCAGCACCGCTGGGCCGGAGCAGAAGGCGGACGCCAGGAACCTCGGCGCGAGGATCGCGGAGTTCCAGAAGGGCCGCGCGGGGATGCCGTTGTAGAGGAACGCCGTGACGGTGTGGATGCCGATCGCGCAGGGGATGGACAGCAGGACCAGCGGGGTGAAGATCCAGCCGCGCGGCTGGCGCCCCCGGAACAGCGAGAACAGCACGTACGTGGCGATGACGAAGTTCAGCGCCAGGTAGCTGTTCAGGACGACCACGTCCCAGGCGAGCAGCGACGACGGCAGGTTCAGGTAGCCCAGCCCGGGGATCAGGTGCCACGCGCGCTCGGGTCGACCGATGTCGACCATCACGAACAGCCCGCACATCACGAGGGACGCGACGGCCAGCAGCTCGCCGAGGATCGCGACCTCCTTGATCGGCTTCCAGTGGTACACGTACGCCGGGATCACGACCAGCACCGCGGCGGCCGCCACGCCGACCAGGAACGTGAAGTTGCCGATGTAGAAGGCCCACGAGACCTGGTCCCGCATGCTGGTCGTCTGCAGGCCGTCGTCGAGCTGGCCCAGGTACGCGACGAACCCCAGCCCCACGAGCACCAGCAGGCCCGCGATCCAGCCCCAGTAGAGGAGCCCGCCGCGCGTCACCTCGCGCAGGCTGCCGACCACGAAGTGACCGAACGTCCCGTGCGTGGTCATCGTCGCCTCCCGTCTAGGTCCCGTAGAAGTAGTAGAAGCGCGGGAGCGTGTTCAGCTCGGCCTTGAGCACGAACACGCGCTTGTGCTCGAGCACGTAGCGGATCTCGCTGGTGGGGTCGAGCAGGTTGCCGAACTTGCGCGAGCCCGTCGGGCAGGCCTCGACGCAGGCGGGGTACAGCCCCTGGCGCACGCGGTGGATGCAGAACGTGCACTTCTCGACGACGCCCCGCGGTCGCGGCCGGTTGCCGAGGACGTGCGTCCTCGTGTTCAGCTCCTCGTCGGGGACCGCGGGGTCCGCCCAGTTGAAGCGGCGCGCGCCGTACGGGCAGGCCGAGATGCAGCAGCGGCACCCGATGCACCACTCGTAGTCGATCACGGTGATGCCGTCCTCCTCCTGCCACGTCGCCCCCGTGGGGCACGACTTGACGCAGGGCGGGTTGCGGCACTGCTGGCACGCGACCGGGACGTAGAAGTGGCCCGGCTCGGGCACCGTCTCCGGGTCGTAGTAGGGCGTCGCGTGCGCGAAGTCGATGCCCTTGTGCTTGTCCATCTGGAGCACGCGGATCCACTGCACCTCGGGGTCGCGGCTCTGGTTGTTCTCCTCGACGCAGGCGTGGACGCAGCGCCGGCACCCGACGCAGCGCGAGAGGTCGAGGGCGTAGGCGAACTCGACCCCGTCCTGCGCCGGCTCCGTCCCGATCTCGAAGTCGCGGCCGTAGCGCTCGCGGTACGAGTCGGCCAGCCGCGCGACGATCGCGCCCAGCTCGTCGGGCGTCAGCTCGCGCAGGCGCTCACGGAAGAAGGGGGTGTGCGTGACGTCGACACAGCTCCCCGCGGCCGCCGCCGTGCAGCCCGCGACCGCGCACAGGAACTCGCGCCGGCTGACTCCGTTCGCCTCGTTCACGGCGTCCTCCTCGGCGGCCGCGGCCCGGGCATGGGCTCGATCGGCTTGAACGCGGGGTCGTGCGAGTCGTGGCAGTGGACGCACAGCAGGTACGACTTCTCGCCGCTCCACGAGCCCGTGCGGCGCCCGTGCACGCCGATGCGCCAGTCCCGCAGCTTGTCCCCGTGGCACTGCCCGCACAGCCGGTAGGATTCCTCGAAGGGGACCCGCTCCCCGCTCGCGAGCCGGAGCTGGTCGCGGTCCCCGGCGTCGTGGCAGTCCAGGCACCAGCGCCCCCACTCCGCGTGCCGCAGCTGGATCTCCGTGTGGGCCATCTGCAGCTCGCGGCGCTGCCGGTTGACCGGGATCTCGGGGTCGTGGCAGTCCGAGCAGGGGAAGGTCTCGTCGGACAGCGGCGGCCGCGGGACGTGGAAGTCGGCATCCAGCTGCGCGGAGGAGGGCCACTCGAAGCCCGTCGAGACCGCGTCGTTCTCGTGGACGGCCCCGACGTCGCAGCCGGGCGACGAGAGGAGACAGACCCACAGGACCGCCAGCGACCGCAGGGGACCCGTCGTACGCCTGGTGACGTATCCCTCCATGACCGGATGCAGGGTAGAGCGCCCGGCGACGGGACCGCGCTACGACGCCCTGCGTAGATCCGCGGCTCCATGGGCGCAGTCCGCTCCCCGCACGGGGCGAACGGCTCCGGAGGCGACGCTCCCGCGGCCAGCGTCGGCTACCCGGCGAACCGGAGCACGGGCTCGCCCAGGACGTCGGGGCGCACGCGCACGCCCAGCCCGGGGGCGAGCGAGGCCGCCAGGCGGCCGTCGCGGCGCTGCGGCGCGCCCTCCGCGGTCGAGACCGTCACGTACGAGTTGAAGTCGGTCGCGGTGAAGAGAAGCTCGGGCGGCGTCGAGTGCGCCAGGTGGGCGATGGCCGCGGTGGCGACGTCGCCGCCCCAGGTGTCCTCGATCGTCACCGCGACGCCGAGCGCGACGCACAGGTCGCGGGCGAGCTTCGCGCGCGTCAGGCCGCCGAACTTCGAGATCTTGACGTTGACCGCGTCCATGGCGCGGTCGGCGCGGCCGCGCACCAGCACGTCGACGCCGTCGACGACCTCGTCCAGCACGAAGGGGTGGTCGATCGCGCGGCGCACCGTCAGGCACTCCTCGTACGTCGCGCAGGGTTGCTCGACGTAGACGTCCACGTCGCGCACCGCGCGGCACACGCGCAGGGCCTCGTGCGTCAGCCAGCCCGTGTTCGCGTCGGCGATCAGGACGTCGCCGGGCTCCAGGACCTCCGCCGCCGCGCGGATGCGCGCCACGTCGTCGGCGACCGCGCCGCCGACCTTCAGCTGGAACTTCCGGTAGCCGTCGGCGCGGTGGCGCGCGACGCTCGCGGCCATCGCCCCGGGCGCGTCCTGGGAGATCGCGCGGTACAGCGAGAAGTCGTCGCCGAAGCGGCCGCCGAGCAGCTCGCACACCGGCTGCCCGGCCGCCTGGCCGAGCACGTCCCAGCAGGCGACGTCGATGGCCGACTTGGCGTAGGCGTGGCCCTTCAGCGCAGCGTCCATGCGGCGGTTCAGCGGGCCGAGGCGCGTCGGGTCGAGCCCCAGGAGGTGGGGTGCCAGCTCGGCGATCCCGGCGCGCGCGCCCGCCGCGTAGGACGGCAGGTAGGCGGGCCCCAGCGGGCAGACCTCGCCGTGCCCGACGAACCCCACGTCGGTCTCGACGCGCACGATCGTGCTGTCGAAGACCTGCACGGACTTGCCGCCCGACCACGCGTAGCTGCCCTCGACCAGCGGCAGCTCCACGCGGTAGGCGGAGATCGAGGCGATGCGCATGGCCGCGCACGATAGCCGGCCCGGGGGAAGCTCCCAAGCGCGCGGACCGCGACCGGTGTGGGCGCGGCCTTGTCCCCCGCCGGGCGCCGGGCAAGATGGCGCCTCGAGGCCGCCCGTGAAGCTGCTGACCCTCTCCGCCGACGAGCTGCGCCGCGCCCTGCCGATGGCCGCGGCGATCGACGTCGCGCGGCGCGCCTTCGAGGACCTCTCCGACGGCGTCGTCGTCGCCCCCCAGCGCCTGCGCGTGCCCGTGGTCGAGGGCGACGGCGCCACGCTCGTCATGCCCGGCTACGTCCCCGAGCGCGGGCTGGCCACCAAGATCGTGTCGGTCTTCCCCGGCAACGCCGAGCGCGGCCTGCCGGCCGTCACCGGCCTCGTGGTCGTGCTGGACCCCGCGACCGGCGCGCCCGCGGCGCTGCTCGACGGGGCCTTCCTGACCGCGTGGCGCACCGCCGCCGTCGCCGGCGCCGCGACCGACTTGCTGGCGCGCCCCGACGCGCGCGTGGCGGCGCTGTTCGGGTGCGGCGCCCAGGCGCGCACCCAGGCCCTGGCGCTCGACGCCGTGCGCGACCTCGACGCGATCCGCGTGTACGCGCCGCGCCCCGAGGCCGTGCGGCGCTTCCTGGACGACGTCCACGGCGACCTCGACGCCGACCTCCTGCCCGCGGCGTCGCCCGGGGAGGCCGTGCGCGGAGCCGACGTCGTGTGCACGGCCACGAGCGCGAGCGAGCCCGTCCTCGACACGGCGCACCTCGCCACCGGCGTGCACGTCACGGCCGTCGGCGCGTTCACGCACGCGATGCGCGAGGTCGACGTCGAGCTGGTGGGCCGCGCCCGCGTGTTCGTCGAGACCCGCGCGACGGCCCGCGCGGAGTCCGGGGAGCTGCACCGCGCCCTGCTCGAGGGCCGCACGCGCGAGGAGGACTGGACCGAGCTCGGCGACGTCCTGCGCGACCGCGCCGAGGGCCGTCGCTCCGTCCACGACGTCACCCTGTTCAAGTCCGTCGGCCACGCGGTCTTCGACGTCGCCACGGCGACGGCCGCCGTCGCCCGCGCGCGGGACCTGGGGCTGGGCAGCGAGGTCGCCCTCTGAGAACGGCGGCGCCGGCCGGCCGCGGGGGTGCTACCCTGCGGCCGTGTTCGACCCGCAGATGGAGCTGCTGCTGACCGTCCTGTCCCGGGTTGTCGGCGCGCCGGGCTCGGAGGGGCTCCCGCCCGCGACGTGGGCCGAGGCCGGCACCGCGCTGGCCGCGTGCGAGGAGGTCGACGAGGACGTCGCCGACGCCGTCACGCTCGAGGACGACGAGGGGCTGCGCGCGATCCTCGACCAGTGGCTTTCCGGCAAGCGCCACCTGCTCGTGCACGACCGCGGCGTGCTGAAGCGCGCCATGAAGGCCTACCGCAAGCGCCTGAAGATCACGGTGCTCGACGCCGAGTCCTCGCTGGGCGGCGGCCCCATGAGCAGCGGCCGGCACTCGGACATCGTCGGCATCACGCCCCCCGACCGCTACCCGCGCCCGGTGTGGGACGAGCTCGTCCGCCAGGGCCGCCTGCAGGGCGGCAAGCACGGCCTGTACGAGCTGCCGCCGGAGTGACCGGGGCGGCCCCCCACGACCGCGCGTTGCACCGGCGCCGGGCCGCGCGGAAGATCCGCGCCGGCGCCCCGGCGGACGCCACCCGCCGATGACGCTCCAGCTCCTCCAGGTCGACCACCGCTACGGGCGGCACGCGAGCCTGCAGGGCGTGTCGCTCGAGCTGCGGCCGGGGGACTGCTACGGGTTCATCGGGCACAACGGCGCGGGCAAGACGACGGCGCTGAGGATCGCGGTCGGGCTGATGCGGCCGGCGGCCGGGCGCGTCGTCGTGGACGGGTTCGACGCCGCTCGCGACCCGCGCGAGGCCCGCGCGCGCGTCGGGGCGCTGGTGGAGACGACCGGCTTCTACCCGTGGGCCAGCGGGCGCCAGAACCTCGTGCTGCTCGCGCGCCTCGGCGGCCTGGGGCGCCGCGCGGCGGGCGTCGAGGCGGACCGGCGGCTCGAGCAGGTCGGCCTGGTCGAGGCCGGGCGGCGTGCGGTCGGCGCGTACTCGCAGGGCATGCGGCAGCGGCTCGGGCTGGCCCAGGCGCTGCTCGGGGACCCGCGCTACCTGCTGCTCGACGAGCCGACCAACGGGCTGGACCCCGAGGGCATCGCCGACCTGCGCGCGCTGCTGCGGCAGCTCGCCGACGAGGGCCGCGGCGTGCTGTTCTCGAGCCACCAGCTGCTCGAGGTCGCCGAGCTCTGCAACCGCATCGGCGTGCTGCGCGCGGGGCGCCTGCTGGTCGAGGCCGACACCGGCGAGCTGCTGGCGGCCGAGGGCGGCCGCTGCGCGCTCTCGACCGACGCGCCCGACGCCACCCGACGCGTGCTCGACGAGCTGCGCCTGGCGCACGAGCGTGCCCCGGACGGTCGCTGGCGCGTCGAGCTCGGCGAGACGCCGGCGCCGGAGCTCGTGCGCGCGCTCGTCGGCGCCGGTGTGGGCGTCCAGGGGCTCGAGCGGCGCGCCGCGTCGCTCGAGGAGGTGTACCTGCGGCTGGCCGAGGCGCCGCCGGACGAGCGACCGGGCGCGGACGCGCCGCCCGCTCCCGCGGGAGACGCGCCGCGGCTGGCGCCGCGGATGCCGGTCCTCCGCGTGCTGGCCCACGAGCTGCGCCTGGGCGCGCGCCGCTGGCCCGTCCTGCTCATGCTGGCGGCGCCCGCGGCCGTGGCGGTCCTGCGCGTCGCGCGGCTGGCGCGCGGCCACGCCGAGGACGTCGCCGCCGTCGAGCGCGGGGACCTCTTCAGCACGTCGACCGTCACCGCGTTCGAGGCGCTCGGGCGCGGGCTCCAGGCCGCCCTGCCCGTGGCCGCGCTGCTGCTGGCCGCGCTGGCCAGCCAGTCGATCGCCGGCGACCTGGCCCTGGGCACGCTGCGCAACGTGCTGCTGCGGCCGCTGCGCCGCTGGCACGTCGCCACGGGCAAGTTCCTGGCGGTGCTCGCGGCGACCGCGGCGTGCTTCGCGCTGCTCGTCGCGACCGCGGCCGCCGCGTCGGCGCGGTGGTTCGACTTCGGCGACCGCTTCGAGCTCTCGCGCGACGGCGAGCCCGAGCTCTGGATCACCGCCGCCGACGTCTCGCCGTACGTCCCCGGCCTGCTGGGCTTCCCGCTGCTGGCGCTGGCGCTCTACGCCGGGCTGGGCTTCCTGGCCGGGGCGGTGGCGCGGCGCGGGCGCTGGGCCCTGGGGCTGGCGCTGCTCGCGGTCGCGGCGCTCGACGTGCTGCGCGCCGTCGCGCGGCCCGGCGGCTGGGAGGCGTGGCTGCCCTCGGCGCACCTGCCGTCGCCCCTGGGGGACACCTCGTACGTCGCGTTCTTCGTCGACCTCGCGATCGGCAGCGCGGAGGCGTTCTTCGAGTACCGCGACGCCGCCGTGGCGCTACCCTGCGCGGGCCTGCTGGCGTCCTTCGCCCTGGCCACGGCGCTGCTGCAGCGCCGCCGCGTCCCGTGACCGCCCGCCTCCTCGCCCTCGCCCTCGCGCTCCCGCCGCTCGGCCTCGCCGGGGGCTGCGCCTCCGCGCTGCCCGTCGAGCCGCCGCCGCTGGTGGACATGGAGGAGCCGCTCGAGCTCTTCGCCGAGCCCGACGACGAGGCCGCGCGCCGCGCGCTGCCCCTCGGCGGGTTCACCGGCGCGCACGTGGGCGACGCGCGCGACTCGCTGGACGCGCTGCTGGGCGAGGCGGAGGGCGTGGAGGTCGTGCGCGTGGTCGAGAACTCCGCCGCCGACGCGGCGGGGCTCGTGCCCGGCGACCTGCTGGTCGAGGCGCGCGCCGGCGACGCCCCCGCGGTCCCGCTGCGGCACCCCTCCGAGTGGCGCGCGCTCGAGCGCGACGCCGCGCCCGGGTCGTCCATCGCCGTCGTGGTCGACCGCGCGGGCGTGCGCTTCGGCGCCGAGCTCGACGTCGTCGCTCGCGTGCGCCCCGCCGGGCGTGGCGAGGTCGAGCGCCTGCGCGAGGAGGACCGCGTCGGCGTCGTCGTGCGCACCGCGACCGAGGTCGAGGCCCACGCCGCCGGCCTGGGCCCCGGCGGCGGCGCGGTGATCGTCGGGCTCTCGAAGCGCAGCCCGTGGCGCGCGGCGGGGCTGCGCCACGGCGACCTGCTGGTCGAGGTGGACGGGCGCGCCGTGGCGCACCCGCAGGTCGTGCTGGACGCGATCCGCGCGGGCGAGGACGAGCTGGACGTCGTCTACGTGCGCGACGGCCAGCGCGCCGAGACCGTCGCGGCCCTGTCCGACCGCGAGCGCACCGTGCGCGAGGTGTACGTGCCGGGGCTGTTCTCGCGCGAGCGCTCGCGCGACCGCACGACGACGTCCGCGGTGCTCGGGATCTTCAAGAAGGAGCACACGCCGGCCGCGTCGCGGTACCGGATCCTGTGGATCTTCCGCTTCGGGACCGGGGACACCGACCGGCTCGAGGAGGTCGACGGGTGACCGCGGCGCTCGGCCTGCTGCCCGGCCTGTTGCCCAGCCTGTTGCTCGGAACCGGCGCGGGGACCGGCGCTCCGCCCGCGGAGCCGCGCGTGTCCTTCGTCCAGGTCGACCCCGCGCTCGGCTGCGTGGGCGACGCGGTGCTGGCGGACGTCGACGGCGACGGCGGCCGCGACCTGGTCCTCGCCACGGGCGAGTGCGACGACGCCGAGGGGCCGCCGCCCGTGCGGCGCCTGCGCGTGCACCTGCGGCGCGCCGGCACGCCGGCTTTCGCCGCGCGCCCCGACCGCCAGCTCGACCTGGTGGCCGACGTCGTCGCCTGGGCCGTCGCCGACGTGCAGCCCGCGCCCGGGAGCGAGCTGGTGCTGCTGTCCGCGTCGCGGGCCGTCGCCGTGTGGTGGGAGGCGGACGCGGACGAGCCGCGCTACGCCGCGCTGTGTCCGACGCGCCTGCTGTGGCAGCCCGCCGACCGCGACCGGGCCTTCGCCTGGCAGGCCGGGGTGCGCGACGTCGACGGCGACGGGCTCGACGACCTGCTGCTGCCCGAGCCGGACGGGTACCGCGTGGCGCTCCAGCGCCGCGGGCCCGACGGGGTCTCCTTCGAGTCGACAGTGCTGCGCCCGCCGCCCGCGCCGCTGGAGGAGGAGGAGCGCACGGCGGCGCGCTTCGCCGCGCGCGGCGACGAGCTGCGGCCGTCGTTCGTGCCCGACCGCGGGCAGCTGCGCTTCCTGGTCGAGGTCCACGACCGCGTGCCCGCGCCGCGGCTGGTCGACTGGGACGGCGACGGCGACCTCGACCTCGTCGCCCTCTCGGGCCGGCGGCTCCTCGTGTGGCTGCAGGACGGCGGCGCCTTCGACGCCGGCGCGCCCCGCGTGCTCGAGCTGCCCGACCGGCGCGCGCGGCTGCTGAACCCGTCCTACAGCGTGCAGCTCGCCGACCTGGACGGCGACGACCGCGCCGACGTGCTGCTGGCCTCCAGCCGCACCGACGGCGACGACGTGACCAGCACGCTCGAGGTCTACCTGCAGGCGGCCGGCGACGGGTTCCTGGAGCGCGCCGCCGACAAGCTGCGGCTGCAGGGCTTCGTCGACCTGCCGGAGCTCGCCGACGTGGACGGCGACGGGCGGCCCGACCTGGCGGTCGGCTCGCTGCGGCCCGACCTGATCGGGCAGCTCGCCTCGGGCGGCTCGAGCACCGTCGACATGCAGCTCAGCGTGTTCCGCGGCCTGTTCGAGCCCGGCGAGGGACGCTTCCAGCGGCCCGTGGCGCTGGCGCACAAGCTGCGGCTGCCCGGGGACTTCGGCGGAGAGGGCTGGGACGTCGTGTACAGCTTCTTCCGCGACGTGGACGGCGACGGGCGCCGCGACCTGCTGCTGCGCACGGAGGCCGACCGCGTCGTCGTGCGCTCGACCGACGAGCGCGGCCGCGGGCTGCAGGTCGGCGACGTGCTGTGGGAGCTGGCTGTCGCCGAGGACGCGCGCGCCGCGCTGGTCGAGCACCCCGACGGCCCCGCGCTGCTCGTCCGCGAGGAGACCCAGATCGTGCACGTGGAGTTCCCGTGAGCCTCCTCGCCACGCTCCTGCTCGCCGCGGCGGCGGCGCCGACCGACGCCCTCGCGAAGCTCGCGCCCGAGCGGCCCGTCGCCGCGTTCCGCGCCCGCGACGTCGACGGCGACGGGCGCGCCGAGCTGCTGCTGGCCTTCGCCGACGGCGGCGTGGGGCTGTGGCGCTGGGACGCCGCGGCGGGCGCCCTCGCGCGCGGCGGCGCGGAGCTGGTGCTGCCCGAGCCCGACCACGCCGCGCTCGACCAGGCCGACGTGCTGGGGACCGGGCGCGAGCAGCTGATCGTGCTCGACCGCCGCGGCGTCTTCGCCCACCGCCTGACCGACGGCGGCTACGCCGACCCCGAGCCGGTCGCGCTGACGCGCACCGGGCGGCTGGGCCTGCGCCTGGGGCGGCCGACGCTGGTGCCCTTCGTGCGCGACGTGAACGCCGACGGGCTGGCGGACTTGACGGTGCCGCGCGGCGCGACCTGCGAGCTGTGGATGAACGCCGGCGCCGGCGAGGCGGACGCGCCGCGCTTCGACCTGCTGCAGGCCCTGCCGGCCGAGCTGATCCAGGTGCACGTCACGCGCCACACGAACCTGGCCGACGAGCTGGGCAGCGACGTGATGGTCCGCGAGCTGGACATCGCCGACGTCAACGGCGACGGCCGCCCGGACCTGCGCGTGCGCTCCGACACCGAGCGGCGCTTCCACCTGCAGGGGCCCGACGGGCGCTTCGCGGACGAGCCGATCGCCGTGGACCTCTCGATCTTCCGCGACACGACGCCGCAGGCCGAGGTGCGGCCGGGCGAGACGCTGGTGCTGTCGGACCGCGCGCGCATGCAGAGCGGCGACCTGAACGGCGACGCGATCCCCGACTACGTCGTCGCGCACCGTCGCAAGGTGTGGTCGTTCCTGGCGTCGACGGAGGGGCCGCAGTTCACCGACTCCAGCACGCGGCTGGTCGCCGAGGACGTCAGCGGCCTGCTGCTCGTCCACCTGGACGAGGACGACCGCAAGGACCTGCTGATCTTCAAGGTCGACGTGCCGAGCACGGTCGAGCTCGTCCTCGGCATGGTGCGCTCGATCTCGATCGAGGTGCGCGCGCGCGGCTACCCCACGCGCCCCGACGGGACCTTCGAGGAGCGCGCCGCGTGGCGCCGCGACCTGACGGTGCGCGTGCCGTCGCTGCTGCGCCTGCTGCGCGAGGCCGACGACCTGGTCGAGCGCTTCCAGGAGGTGATCCGCAAGTTCCGCTGGTCCGCGCTGGGCGACTTCGACGGAGACGGCGAGGACGACCTGGCCCTGGTGGCCGAGGACGAGACGTTCGTCGAGCTGTGGCGGCGCCCGGCGGGCGTCGCGGAGGACCGCGCCGACGAGCGCTGGCTGCGCCAGCTGCTGTTCGAGGACCCCGACACCGTCTTCGACGTCGAGCGCATCCTGAAGCTGACCGCGCGCGTGTTCGACCGCCGCACCTCCGCGCTGACCGGCGAGCGCGCCGCGGACCTGCGCCGCGACCTCCCCCACCGCGAGGGCTTCTACGTCGTCGACCTCCTGGCCGCCGACTTCGACGGCGACGGCGCCGACGAGCTGGTCCTCGTCGAGGAGAGCGCCACCGAGCCCTACCGCCGCGCCTTCACGATCCTGCCGCTGGCGGGGAGCTGAGCTCCCCTCGGCCTCCTCAGTCGAAGACGTTGATCCAGGCCGTGAGGTCGGCGATGGCCACCGTGACCCCCTCCACCTGCTCCGCGGCTCTTGCGATGCCGTCCCGGATCCCGACACGGAGGATCTGCATGCGATCAGGCCGATCGAAGTCCCGCCTCGAGGCCTGGTCGAGGTAGACGGTGATCCACGCGTCCAGCAGCCGGGTGGAGCACGAGGAGAGATCCTGCTTCAGGTGCCGGCTGGCCGGAGTTCCGAGGCCGCCCAGCGGAGACTCCACCGAGAAGATGTACGGCCCACGGCGGTGTCGCCCCGGGAAGCTCGCGAGCAGGATCCGGGCGCGCTCGAAGTCGTAGTTGTCGAGCACCCAGCGCTCGTCGATACCCGCGGGAGGCGGCTCGAGGACCGGGATGTAGGTCACGTTCAATCCCGTCAGCTCGCAGCCGACATCGGTCAGCTTCTCCACGTGCGGCACGCGCCCGAGGAGAGCGGCGATGGCCATCAGGTAGCGCGGCCGAGTCGAATGCGTCGGGCGCGAGCCCAGCAGGAAATAGCTGTACAGGGAGAACCCTGGGACCTCGTCGCTCCCCCGGGTCAGCCAGTCGAACCCGGTCTCGCGTACGGGCAGGTCGGTCCCACCCCCCGCCGGCTCCTCGATCGCCTCGGGGGAGTCCTCGACCTCGTCGCCGGCCGGGGTTGCACAGGCGACCAGCAGGAGAAGGAGGAGGCCCCAACACCGCCGCGGGGGGACCGGGGTCGAGCGCGATGTCACGCCCGCGCCTCGTCCCGCGGGGATCTGCTCGACCGACGCTGCCACCAGGTGCGCAGCGGTACGACCATGACCACGGCGCCCAGGACGGCCAGGGTGTACTCGCCGGGCGAGAGCGCGACGTCCGGCTCGAGCCACTGGATGGCGAGCGTGAGGATCACGGCCACGAGGGCCACGATCACGGTCGTGACGGCGCCGCTCTTCATCTCTTCCCTCCGGGCTCCCCACCCCTGGTCGAGCCTAGCAGGAGCTCCGGCAGCGGGGAAACGGACGCACGCGATGAGGAGCCGGGCCCCATCGCACGGCGCCTGCGTGACCCTCGTCGGGTCCGCGGCTAGTCGGACCCCGGCGCCGCGCGGAGCGCCGTACCCTTGCCAAGGAGCCCGCCCATGGCCGGAATCGTCCCCCTCGTCCTGCTCGCACTCCCCGCCGCCGGGGACGGACCGGCGCCGCCGGCGTTCCGGCACCCGCAGTACCGCTTCGACCGCGCCCTCGAGCCGCGGCTGTTCGCCGACGTCGACGGGGACGGGCGCGCGGACCTGGTGGGCATCGCGCGGGCGCCGGGGTACGACCAGGTCGCCTTCCTGCGCGGGCGCGGGGACGGCTACGACGAGCCGCGGGTGCTGGCCACGCGCGCGCGGGTGAGGGGCGTGGCCCTCGCCGACGCGACGGGCGACGGCGTGGTCGACCTCGTGGTGCTGTGGCAGCCGGGGCCCGGCTCGGGCCCGGGCGCGCTCGACGTCCTCCCCGGCAGCCCCGGCGGCGTCTTCGGAGCGCCGGTGCGCTCCGGCACCGTCGACGACCCGCTCGACGTGCGCGTCGGCGACGTGGACGGCGACGGGGTCGCCGACGCCGTCGTGCGCGCCGCCTCGCCGGCGGAGGTCCTGGGCGTCCAGGTGGGTCAGGGGGACGGTTCGTTCGCCGCGCCGGTCCCGCTCGACGTCGGCGCGCCCGCCACCTGGCTCGAGCTGATGGCGCTCGCCGGACAGACCGCGCGGCTGATCGCCGCGGGACCCGTCGGGGCGACCGGGGCGACGCTGACGGTGTTCGACCTGTCGGCCGGCTTCCCCTCCGGCCCGGTCGACACGCTCCCCCTGCCGCCGCTGCGCGACCTCGCGGTCGGCGACGTCACCAGCGACGGGCTGGACGACCTCGTGGGCGTGCTCGGGGACCTCACGTACACGTGGGTCTCGCTCGGCCCCGGCGAGCTGATCGGACCCGTGACGAGCTCGCTCGGCCTCGCGCCCGAGACGGTCGCGGTCGCCGGCGACCTGGACGGCGACGGGGTCGCGGACCTCGTGCTCGGACGCCCGCTGGGGGTGGCGTACGGCAACGGGGACCTGACGTTCGGGCACGCGGTGGCGCGGGCGCTGAACGCGCCGGGCTCGCCCCCGCTGACGACCGCCGAGGACCTCGACGGCGACGGCCGGGTCGACCTGGTGCAGGCGACCTCGGACGCCGCGCGCGGCACGTGGATCTCGACCGTGCGCGGCGAGGGCGCGCGCCAGCTCGAGCAGGACCCGCCGCTGGTCCCGCAGCTCGGCGCGAACCAGCCGGGCCTGTTCCCCGACGTGGACGGCGACGAGCTGGCGGACCTCGTCGTGACCCGCGGCGCGCCGGGCGGGCCCGGGAGCCCCGCGCGGACCGTGGTCCTCGAGAACGACGGGTTCGGCGGCCTGCGGCGCGCGGGCTCGACCGAGTGGTCGGCGACCTGCACCGCGGGCGGCGTGTTCACCTTCGGCGACTTCGCGGGCGACGGGCAGGCGGACCTGCTGCTGGGGATCTTCTGCGCCGACCAGCTGGTCCCGCGCACCGCGGCGGGGTTCCAGGCGCCGGTCCCGCTGAGCTTCCCGCCGACGAGCAACGCCGCGGTGGGCGACGTCGACGGCGACGGGCGCGACGACGTGTTCCTCGGCGGGGCGCTGTACCTCGGCGCGGGCTCGGCGATCACGCCCACGGGGCTGACGATCCCGGGCTTCCTCGAGCTCGTCGACGTCGACGGCGACAACCGGCTCGACGTGGTGTCCGTGGGCGCGCCGCCCGGCACCCTGAGCGTGCACCTCGGCGCCGGCGACGGGTCCTTCGGCCCGCCGCGGCCGTCGGCCCTGCCCGGCCCCGGCACGTTCGTCACCGGGCGCGGGGACGCGGACGGCGACGGGCGTGTCGACCTGGTCGTCACGCGCTTCGACGGACGGCAGCACGCGGTGCTGCTCGGCGCGGGCGACGGGACCTTCCCGACCCGCCGGCGCCTGCCGCTGCGGGCCGAGGCCTACCGCTGGTACCTGTCGGACCTGAACGGCGACGGCGCGGCGGACCTGCTGGCGGGCTTCGAGTCGCTGATCGTGCTCGTGGGCACCGGCGGCGGCTCGTTCGCGGACCCGGCCTACTTCGCCCTCGAGGACCTGCACGGCGGCGTCTCGTCGAGCCCCCTGCCGGTCGAGCGCAACCGCTTCTTCGCCGGCGCGCCGGCCACGATCCACTACCGCTCCGACACGGGCTGGCGCGTGAAGGCCGGCCCCCGGTTCTGACGGGCGCGCGGGAGCCCGCGGTCCCCCGCCGCCCGCGTGCGTGGACAGCCCCGCGCGGGAGCCGTACGTTCGTCGGTGAAGGAGGACGGGAATGAAGAAGTACGCTGCCGGCCTCGCCGGCCTGCTGGTGCTCGCGTGCGCGCAGGTCCCGCGCGAGTCGGTCGAGCTCTCCACCACCGTGGGCAAGGACCTCGTCGAGGTCCACAAGGCCCACCGCGAGCTGGCGGAGCTGATGTTCCAGGGGATGCGCGACGACGTGAACCGCTTCGTCGACGAGGTCTACGCGCCGTTCCAGATCCAGTTCGTGATCGACGCGGAGCAGGAGAAGGCGACCAGCTCGAGTGACGCGGTGAGGAAGATGTCGCTGCTGGCGGCCATGGGCGTCGCGTTCGCGAAGCCCCCCGCGGACGAGGACGAGGAGACCCGGGCGAAGCGCGCCAACCTGCAGAAGCAGGTCCTCGAGAAGCTCGGCGTCCTGGTCTCCGGCATCGAGCAGGACATCGAGGACATGCGCCGCGAGCTGCTCCAGCCGCTCGAGGCGCAGCGCGCCGAGGTGATCGGCAGCATCGACCGCAACTACCAGCGCATCCACTACGCCAACTCGGTCGTGATGGGGCACCTCTCCACGGTCGTGAAGGTCCACGACGCGCAGGAGGAGGCGCTGAACGCCATCGGCATCGAGGGCCTGCGCGAGAAGGCCGGGACGAGCCTCGCGCGCACCTCGAACCAGGTGGGCGAGCTGGTGAACCGGGCCGAGCGGGCCGGCGGCACGCTCGACGAGCTCGAGGAGACGATCACCGACACGAAGGCCAAGCTGCTCGGCGCGATCGGTTCCGCCGGGTCGACCGACGGCGCAACCGACACCAACTGAGGGCAGGAGACCACCATGACCGACGAGTTCGACTTCGACCTGAGCGGCTTCGACGAGGAGCTGCAGGAGACGTTGAAGAAGGGGCGCGAGGCCTTCCACGGCAAGTACAAGAGCGAGCTGACCGAGCTCATGGGCCTCTCGCGCGAGGAGATCGACCAGGTCACCGCCGACACGACCGACGTCGAGACGTACGACATGCTGATCGAGATCGTGAAGGACGCCTCGGCCAAGAACCTGGCCCAGGCCGAGCTCAAGGCGCGCATCGAGAAGCTGGGCCAGCTGGCGATCGAGCTGGGCAGGCGAGTGCCCTCGGTCGCGAAGCTCCTCGTCTGAGCCGCCCGCGCCCGGCGCCCTCAGCGGCGCAGCAGGAAGCCGTCGCGCAGCGGGTCGGCGGGGTCCAGCACGTGCTCGGCGCGGCCCGTGACGAAGGCGGTGCCGCGGACCTCCGGGACGACGGCGTCCAGCTCGCCCACGCGCGTGGTCTCCGCCGCGCGGACGTCGAAGCGGGTGCCGATCAGGCTCTCGATCGTCGTCCACTCGCCGGGTGCGAGCGTCCCGCGCGCGACCGCCAGGGCGGCCCGGCCCGACACCCCCGTGCCCGTCGGCGAGCGGTCGACCTCGCCGTCTGCGAACACGCACACGTTGCGGCTGGGCGCGTCGCCGCGCGCGGCGCGCACCAGGATGGTGCCGTACAGGAAGTTCAGGTCGTCGGCGCCGGTCGGGTGGCGGATCTCCGCGCTCGACTCGACCGCCCGCCGGATCGCCACGCCGGCCTCGATCAGCCGCGCCGTCGCGGCGGGCTCCAGCTCGAGCCCGAGCGCGTCGGCGTCGACGTACGCGTAGAACGCCCCCCCGAAGGCCAGGTCGTAGCCCACGCGCCCCAGCCCCGGCACGTCGACGGAGGCGTCCAGCGCCAGCGCGAAGGACGGCACGTTGCGGAACGTCACCGACCGCACGCGCGTCCCGTCGAGCTCCGGCCAGGCCGTGACGCGGCCGGCCGGCGTGTCGAGGCGGACCTCCGGGTGCCCGCGGTCGGCCGGGATCAGCCCCTCCTGCAGGCCCGCCGTCACCAGCGCGACGATCCCGTGCCCGCACATCGTGCTCCAGCCCTCGTTGTGCAGGAACAGCACGCCGAGGTCGCCGTCGGGCGTCGCGGGCGGCGTCGGCAGCGCACCGTACATGTCGGCGTGCCCGCGCGGCTCCCACATCAGCGCGCGCCGCAGCCCGTCCAGCCGCGCGCGCGCGTCGTGCCGGCGCTCGAGCATCGTGTCGCCGCGCGGCGTGGGGAAGCCGTCCACCACGATGCGCAGCGGCTCGCCCGCGGTGTGCGCCTCGATCGTGCGGATCGTGCGCGGGGGATCCTCGGCCGCCATGCGGGCACGGTAGCGCACCCGCGGCCGGCCGCAAGCCGGGACGCGTCCCCCCCTACTCCTCGGGGTTCTCGTTGAAGTCGTAGATGTACGACAGGCGCGTCTTGTTGATGATCAGGTAGTCGAGCGAGGTCAGCTGGCTCAGCTCCTGGTCCCCGTGCGCCTTGAAGCCGCGCACGGCGGGGTTGCGCATCACGAAGAAGCGGCGCGTGGCGCGGTCGGCGACGTCGTACGCGCCGGGGCGGGCCTCGCCCGCGACCTCCAGGTTCAGGAGGCCCGTGTAGAACACGCGGATGCGCTGCAGCTCCTGGTTGCGGTACAGGTCGGCCTGGGCGACGTCGCCGGCGGTGTCGAGGAACTCGTGCGCCAGCAGGACCTCGTCCAGGTTGATGTGCAGCAGCGGCGTCGCGATGCGGTCGCAGGTGTTCAGGTCGATCAGCGTCGCGTTGCGGACCTTCAGGAAATACCGGCGGTGCTCGTCGAGGATCTGCGAGAGCCGCGCGTACTTGTTGTCGATCTCCCCCTTGATGAGGAAGGAGTCGGTCAGGAAGAGGTCCGAGACGATCGTCAGCATGCGGTTCCTCGCGCGCGAAGCAGCGGCCGGAGCGCGCCGGCGAGGTACAGGGACCCCGTCGCCAGGACCCAGCCCCCGTCGCCCGCGAGCGCGAGGGCCCTCTCCAGCGCTCCCCGCGGCGAGGCGGCCGACTCGGCCCCCAGACCCAGCTCCGCCGCCGCGCCGGAAATCGCTTCCGGCGCGAGGTGCAGCCCGGCCGCCGCGGAGCAGCCGAGCACCCTATCGACACGGCCGCCGAGGGCCTTGAGGACCCCGGACAGGTCTTTGTCCCCGCGCAGGGCCAGCACCACGACCGGCGGCCGCGCCAGGCGCGGGTCGCGCGCGAGCTCGTCCAGGGCCTCCGCCACGCTGCCGGGCACGTGGGCGCCGTCGAGGACCACGGGCACGCCCTCGACCTCGAAGCGCTCCAGCCGACCGGGGAGGCGCGGGGCGGTCGCCGGCAGGAGGTCCGCCCCCAGGGGCGCGCCCGAGGCCCGCGCGACGCCCGCCCGGCCGAGCTCGTCGAGGGCCAGCCCGGCCAGGGCGCGGTTGCGCTCCGGGAAGCTCGCCGCCGCGAAGGCCGCCAGGTCCGGGGGCCGCACGACGCGCGCGCCGTTCGCCGCGGCCACCCGCTCGACGGCCGCGCCGGCCTCGTCGGGCGCCGGCGCCACGCCGGTCACCAGCACGCTGCCCCGCTTGGCGATGCTGGCCTTCTCGAACGCGATGGCGGCGCGGGTGTGCCCCAGGACCGCTGTGTGCTCCAGGCCTACGTTCGTCAGCACGCACACCGGCGCGTCGACCGCGTTGGTCGAGTCCAGCCGCCCGCCCAGGCCCACCTCCACGACGGCCCACGCGACGCCGGCCTCCGCGAAGGCCAGGAAGGCCGCCGACGTCACCACGTCGAACCACGTGGCGATGGCGCCCGGCGTGCCCGCCGCGGCCGCCGCCGCGCGCGCCTCCAGGGCGCGCTCCAGCGCCGACGCCAGGGACGCGTCGTCGATCTCCGCCCCGGCGATCACGACGCGCTCGTTCATGCGCTCGACGTGCGGCGACCCGTAGCGCCCCACCCGCAGGCCGCCCGCCGCCAGCCCGGCCTCGATCCAGGCCGCGGTCGAGCCCTTGCCCTTCGTCCCTGTGACGTGCACCGCGCGCCAGCGGCCGTGGGGGTCCCCCAGCCGCGCGAGCAGGTCGCGCACGGGCTCGAGCTCCTGCCGCATCGCCGCGGTGCGGTCCCGCCGCTCCCAGTCGACGAGGTCGTCGAGGCGCGCGAGCACCGCCGCGAGCGCGTTCCCGGGGGCGTCCACGCGGACAGGCTAGCAGCGCCCCCGCGGACGCGTCCGCCCCACTCCCGGTGCGCGGGGTCGCCCCGGGGGGCCGGCGCGGCGCCGCGGTAGACTCGGGTGCCCGTGCCGCCGCACCTCGCATCTCTGCCCCGGGCGCGAACCGCGCCCCGCGCGCACCTCCGCGCGCACCCCGGGACCCGGCCCGCGCCGGGGCCCGCGGGACGCTCCGCGCCGCGCTGGACGGCGGCCGTGCTGGCGGCCGTCCTCGCCGCCGGGCCCGTCGCCGCCCTCGCGCCGGCGGCCGCGC
>JAUIDW010000320.1 GCA_030428395.1 bacterium
GAGCATCGAGGACAGCGTGAGGATCTGCGCGTCCAGCGTGGACATGACCGCGGCCAGCACCGCGAGGAAGCCGAGGGCGCCCAGGGCGCGCGGGAGGTGGCCGGCGGTCATGCGCGAGAAGATCTCGTCCGGCTCGGCCAGGCCGGGGTACGCGGCCGCGCCCCACACGCCGATCATCACCGCGGGGACCCAGAGCAGCACCAGCGCGAAGGGGTACAGGCGGGTCACCGAGCGCAGCGCGGCGTCGTCGCGGGCGGCCAGCAGGCGCGCGAACATGTGCGGGAAGGCGATCACGGTCAGCGCGATCACCAGGCCCCACGAGGTCCAGGCGCCCGGGGCGAAGAGGCCCTCGCGCGGGACGCGCAGCAGCTCGGGGTCGCGCTCGAGCACGGCGCGGGTCGCGGCGGTCGGGCCTCCCAGCGAGTCCGCGATCAGGACGAACGCGACGGTCATGAACGCGAGGAAGAGCCCGCCCTGGAACACGTTCGTCCAGGCCGTCGCGCGCATGCCGCCCAGGCTCGTGTACAGGACCGACAGCACGACGACGCTCGCCGCCCCCACCCACGACGGCACCGAGCCGCCGCTGGCGTGCGCGAGGGTCACGGCGGCGCCGCGCACGCCCTGGACCATGTACGGCAGCGTGTACAGGGCGAAGGCGCCGAACAGGACGAAGCCGACCGCGGGCGAGGCGAAGCGCCGGGCGTACAGCTCGGCGGGCGTCAGCGCGCCGAGGCGCGCCGCCATCGCGCGCGCGGGCGAGCCGATCGCCCAGAACGTCAGGGGCACGCCCAGGGCGACGACGGGCGCGTTGACCCCGAACACGCCGATGCCGCGCTCGTACGCCAGGCCCGGGACGCCGACCAGCACGAACGAGGTCGAGTTCGTCCCGAAGAGCGCCATGAACAGCACGAGCGTCCCCAGGCGGCGGCCGGCCAGGAAGTACTCCTCCGGCGAGTTGCCGGCGCGGCGCGTGGCCACGAGTCCGAGCACGACGACGAGGACCGCGTAGGCGCCGAACGCGACCAGCAGCAGGGCCAGGTCGCTCACGCGTCCGGCTCCTCGTCCCGCCAGACGCGCGCGCAGAAGAACAGCAGGTACAGGGCCGCGAGCCCCATCCACGCCAGGCGCCAGGCCAGGTCCTCCGGCATCCAGCCGAGCACCAGCCGCACGCGCTGCGGCCGCCAGAAGTCGAGGTGCAGGGCCAGGAGCGTCAGCCCGCCCGCCCAGGCCAGGAGTCGATCGCGCCGCATCGGGGACCCGCCGCGGGCGGGCCGCTCCATCCTAGTGTCCGTCCCGGGCCGCAGCGCCCGGGCCGCCGCGCACGGCGGCCCGTGTCGGGCACCGGTCCGCGCGCGCGCGGCGGCGCGGGTTCCCCCACGAAAAGGGAGGGCCGGCGCGCGGCGCCGGCCCTCCCGAGAGACAGCTCTCTCTCACTCTTCGCCTAGTCGCAGATCCCCCAGGCGGCGAAGAACGAACCCGACTCGGGCTGCGGGAGCTCCTGCTCGGAGCCCGCGGCGCTGGCGCCGGTGTGGGCGCCCAGCCCGCCCTGGGCCGTCATGCCCTGGACGCCGCTGGTCTGCTGGTAGCCGTACTGGCCGGGCAGGTCGTACGCGGGGCCGTGGTGCGGCGGCTCGTCGTCGAACGGGACGCCGAACTCGCGCTCGACCTCGCTGCCGGCCACGTGGTGGGCGCGGATCCGGCGGGCCCCGGAGGCCGCCGACATCGCCTGCGAGCTGCCGGGCGCACCCCCGTGCTGGTCGGCGGACTGCTGACCGGGGACGGACTGCTCGCGGCTGTCGGGGCGCACGTCGTCGAAGGGCACGTCGAGCTCGCGCTCGAGCTCGTTGCCGGACTGGTGCCCGGTGCGGACCCGGCGCGCGCCCGAGGCGGCGGACTGGGCCAGGGCGCTCGAGGCCCCACCGGAGTGGACGTCGTAGCCCTGCTGCTCGGGCAGGTCGCCCCCCGTCGGCGGCGGCGGGATGCTCCCCGCGAGGGCGCCGTTCTCCGGCGGCGCGGCGTCCTGCGCGCGGGCGGCGACGGCCTGGCCGTCGAAGCGCACCGGGCCGACGCCGGCGGCCAGCGCCATGGACCCGCCGGGCTGCAGGTCGCCCTGGATCGTGCCGACCACGCCGTAGACCGTGCCCGTGACCGCGTTGACCTCGACGATGTCGGCGCTGAACCGCGCGGCCTCGCCGGGCTGCTGCGACCAGCTGCCCTGGACGATCAGGTCGACCGGCAGGATGTCCGCCGACGGAAGCTCCGGCATCAGGATCCCGTCGACCGCGCCGTAGCGCGGCTGCCGCGGGTCGGCGATCCACAGGTACGTCGTCAGGTCCGCCTCGAGCCGGTACGCGACGCGGCCGGAGTTGTCGAGCAGCGCGCCGGTCAGCAGACCCGCGGCGCCGGCCGGCAGCTGGTACGCGCCCTGCGCGAGACCGCGGATGCAGCCGTCGTCGAGCTGCGGGCGCTCGAAGGCCTGGGACGGCTCGGTGCTGGCCAGCTGGACCGGGGCGGCCTGGGCCGCGCTCGCGAGCGCCGCGAGGGCCGCGATCGAGGCCAGCGGGGCCGCGCGACGCGGGGACCGGTACGACGGCCCGACGGGGCCGCGGGGATCTTGTTGAACGCTCATCTCTCTCGCCTCCTGGATGGGGTTCTCGGCAGTTCTCTCCGGCCCGTCGCGTGGGTGCTGCGGACCTCGTCTCTCCGAGGTGTTGAGCGGAGACCACCCCGGGATCGATCGCGGAATCCACCGACATTCCCCGGCGCGTCCCGCGGCACGCGCGCGGAGGCGAGAGAGCGCTCCCCGACGCGCGCGGGTCGGCGCGCGGCTCCGCGTGCCTCGCGCGCGCTCGCGCGCTCTCGAGGCTCGCGCAGACGCTTCGCCCTCGACCGGGTGTGCGGTGTCCGCACGCTCGCGCCCGCCGCGCGCGAGCCGGCGAGCGTCCCCGCGCGGTGCGCCCCTCGACGAGAACGGGGAGGCCGGCGCCGGAGCGTCGACCTCCCCGCGGTCATGGCAGGAAGCGTCTCAGCGGCTGATCACCCAGGTCGCGAACCAGACACCGTTCGCGGTGGGCGGGACCGGCCGCGCGAGCCCGTCGACGGCGCCGCCCGCGTGGCGCCGGATCCCGCCCGCGGCGACCGCGGGCCGGACGTTGCCGGACACGCCGTGGCCGTCGAGGCCCGGGACCTCGAGGTCCGGGCCCCAGCGCGGCGGCGGGTCGTCGAACGGGTGGTCGAAGGAGCGCTCGAGCGGGCGGCCGAGGTCGTGGGCCAGGCCGTTGCCCGAGGCCGTCAGCGGGGTGGCGGTGCCGACCGCGCCCGTGTGCACGTCGTGCCCCGCGGCGTCGGGGTCACCCTGCCCGGCGGGCGGCGGCGGGATGTCGTCCCCCCGCTTGCGGTCGAGCTCGTCCCCCGGCACGTGCTTGCCGGGCACGCGCACGATCGGCCGCAGGTCGGCCTCGCAGCCGGCCTCCGGGGGCGCGGCGTCCCGGACGCGCGGGGTGGTCGCGTTGCCGTCGAAGCGGACGGCCGCGGCGATCCGCGGACCCGCGCCGGGGCGCAGGCCGAGCTGCCCGGCGAACGAGCCCTGGATCCCCCCCACGGCGCCGTAGACGTAGCCGGTCACCGAGTTCACCTCGACGACGTGGGCCTGGAAGGTGGCGTCCTCGCCGAGCCGCTGGCTCCAGGCCCCCAGCACGTGCAGCTCGCCGGGCACGATGTACTGCGGCTGGCGCGGGATCAGCACGCCCTCGATCCCGCCGTAGCGCGTGTCGCGCGCGCCCGCGGCGGGCAGGTACGTCGTCAGCGACGCCTGCAGGTCGTAGGCGGGCTCGCCCTCGTGGAGCAGCTCGCCGAACAGGAACCCCGACGACCCGGTGGGCAGCAGGAACTCGCCCTGACCGTCGCCGGCGTGGACCGTCGGCATCGTGAACCGCTCCAGCTCGTGGGCCGGTCGTTCGACCGCCTGGGCCGCACCGAAGGCGGTCAGGCAGGTGAGTGCGGCGGCTGTCGCCGCTGCGAGAAGGATCGCGTGGGTGGGGCGTCTCATGACCGTTCCTCCTTGTCGGGCTCGTGCGCTCCTGCGTCGTCCGGTCCGGGCGGCCCGCCACCGCTGGATCCCACCGGGAACGAGCCCCTGAACTCCACGAAGTGGAGGGGCGACGGCGCGCGGATCGAAGGAGGTTTCGCCCCGTTCCGGGAGCCTCAGGACAAGTCCTCGAGCACTTGCCTCCAAGGCCGTACCGGCGCCTCGCAGACCAGCTCGAGGTGCTCGTCGCGTGTCGGGTGACGCAGCTCGAGCCGCGCCGCGTGCAGCGCCACGACCCGTCCGGGCAGCGGCGCCGACGCGCCGTACTTGACGTCGCCCAGCAGCGGGCAGCCGAGCTCCGCCGCCGTCGCGCGCAGCTGGTGCGAGCGGCCCGTGTGCGGCACGAGCTCGAGCCACGCGACGTCGCGCGATCCCGACCGCCCCGCCGCGAGCACGCGCCAGGTCGTGCGCGCCTCGAGGGCGCCCTCCACCGGCCGCCGGTGGACGCGCACGACGTTGCGCGCGCGGTCCTTGGCCAGCCACAGCACCGACTCGCGCTCCGCGGACGGCGCGCCGGCCGCGACGCCGCGCGGGTGGCCCTCGACCAGGCCCCAGTAGACCTTGCGGACCGCGCGGCGGCGGAACTGGTCGGTCAGGCGCGCGGCGCCCTTGCTCGTGCGCCCGAACACGACCACGCCGGAGACGGGACGGTCCAGCCGGTGCACGACGCCGAGGAAGGCGCGGCCGGGCTTCTCGAACTCGCGCTCGACCCAGGCGCGGGCGCGGTCGAGCAGGCTCTCGTCGCCGCTCGCGTCGGGCACGACCGGTAGCCCCGCCGGCTTGCAGACGGCGAGCACGTGGTTGTCGCAGTGCAGGACCTCGAGCGCGCCGGTCACGGCCGGGGCCCCGCGCCGCGGGTCCAGCGTGCGCAGAACCCGGCCGGCAGGTCGCGCCGCGGCAGGCCCTCCTCCTCGACCTCGGGCAGCGCCAGCTCGTCGACCTCGAGCTCGCCCCCCTCGAGCTCCGCCAGGAGGTTGGAGAGCGTGCGCGGGGAGATCCCGATGGCGTAGGCGGACAGGCACAGCGCCGAGCGGGGCTCGAGCAGGCGCGCGCAGGTCTCGACCAGGTCGGCGATGCCGGTCGCGAACTCCCAGGTCTCGCCCTTCGGCCCGCGCCCGTGGTGCGGCGGGTCGAGGAACACCAGCTCGTAGCGCGCCCCGCGCCGGGCCTCGCGGCGGGCGAAGCCCAGCGCGTCCTCGAGCAGCACCCGCATGGCGTCGGCGGGCAGCCCGGAGGCCTCCAGGTTCTCGCGCGCCCACGCGAGCGACGTGCGCGAGGCGTCGACGTGCGTGACGCGGTAGCCCGCCTGCAGCGCGGCGATCGAGGCCGCCCCGGTGTAGCCGAACAGGTTGAGCAGGCGCGGCTCGGGGACCCCGAAGTCCAGGCCCGACAGCCAGGCCCAGTTGGACGCCTGCTCGGGGAACAGCCCGACGTGCTTGAACGCCGTGGGGCGCAGGACGAAGCGCGCGTCCCGCCAGCCGACCGTCCAGGACCCGGGCACGTCGCCGCGACGCGCGCGCCAGGAGCCCGAGCGCCCGCCGCTCCGCGGGTCGCGCTCGAAGCGCAGGTCGCAGGCCTCCCAGCGCTCGCGCGGGAGCCGGGGTCGCCACAGCGCCTGGGGGTCCGGGCGGCGCAGGAGGAGCGAGCCGAAGCGCTCGAGCTTCTCGCCGTCGCCCGAGTCGAGCAGCGCGTGGTCGGGGAACGGGGCGGGCTCGAACACGGTCGGCGGCATCGTACGGCTCCCCGCGGCGGCTACCATGTCCGGCCCGTGGACCCCGCCGCAGACTCCCCCCGCGCCGACGACGCCCCCTCCCACCGGTCCGGCGACGCCCCCTCCCGAGCGCCCGCCGACCCGCCCGCCGACCCGCCCGCCGACCCGCCCGTCGGGGCGCGCCTGCGGGTGGGCTCCGTCCCCTACCTCGTCGCGCGGCCGCTGGACGCGGGGCTCGACGCGGAGCCGGGGCTCGAGCTCGTCCGCGAGGTGCCCGCGCGGCTGGTGGAGGGCCTGCGCGCGGGGCGGCTCGACGTGGCGCTCGTCAGCTCGGTCGAGCTGTTCCGCCGGCCCGGCTACCGCTACCTCGACGGCCTGGGCGTCTGCGGGCGCGGCGAGGTGTCGAGCGTGCGCGTCTTCCTGCGCCGCCCGCTGGCCGAGGTGCGCACCGTCGCGCTCGACCCGGCCAGCCGGACCGCCGCCACGCTGGTGCAGGTCGTGCTGTCCCCCGGGTTCGCCGGGAGCGCCGGGTCC
>JAUIDW010000321.1 GCA_030428395.1 bacterium
AGGGCCGGGTCGCAGCACCGGGCAGACCGGCCTCGCGGGCGCCGCTCCACGGCCGGCTCCGTCCCCGGCGCCGCGGCCTCGACCGGCCGGCGGGCACGGGGAGCGCGGGCCCCGCGTCGGCGCGGCTCCGGCGCGGCCCTCGCGCGGACGGCCCCGGGCCTCCCCGCGTGCCGCCGCAGGCCCCATAATGGTCCGCGGCGATGAGCACGGACCTGTACCTCGACTACAACGGCTCGACCCCGGTGGACCCCGAGGTCGCCCGGATCCACGGCGAGCTCCTGCGGACCGCCTTCGGCAACTCCGGCGCCGGTCACCCCCAGGGCCTGGCCGCCCGGGCCGCGATCGCCCGCGGGCGCGAGGCGGTCGCCCGGGCCATCGGGGCGCGCGCCGAGGAGCTGGTCTTCACCTCCGGCGGCACCGAGGCGAACAACCACGTCTTCGCCGGCGTCGCCCGGCGCTTCGGCGGCGGCCACGTCGTCGTCGGGGCGATGGAGCACAAGTCCGTGCTGCGCCCGTCCGAGCGCCTCGAGGCCGACGGCTTCGCCCGCACCGTCGTCCGCCCCGGCCCCGACGGCGCCGTGACCGTCGACGCCGTGCGCGCGGCGCTGCGCGAGGACACCCGGCTGGTCTCGATCATGCTCGCGAACAACGAGACGGGCGTGCTGCAGCCCGTCGCGGACGTCGCCGCGGTCTGCCGCGAGCGCGGCGTGCTGTTCCACTGCGACGCGGTCGCGGCGATCGGCAAGGTGCCCGTGGACGTCGGGGCGATCGGCTGCGACCTGCTGAGCCTCTCGAGCCACAAGCTCTACGCCCCGAAGGGCTCCGGCGTGCTCTTCGTGCGCGCCGGCGTCGAGCTACCCGCCTGGCAGCTCGGCTGCGGACAGCAGGACGGCCGCCGCAGCGGCACCGAGAACACCGCCGGCGTCGCCGCCTTCGGCGCGGCCTGCGAGCGCATGGCCGCCGGCGCCTTCCACGGCCGCGTGCCCCTGGGCGACCTGCGCGACGCGCTCTGGGAGGGCATCCGCGAGCGCTTCCCCGACGCGGCGCGCAACGGCGCGGGCGCGTGCCTCCCGAACACCCTGAGCGTCGCCTTCCCCGGCCACCGCGGCTGCGACCTCCAGGCCGCCCTGGGCGAGCACGGCATCAGCGTCGCGGCCGGTGCCGCCGCCGCCGGCGCGGCCCCGTCCCACGTGCTGCTCGCGATGGGCTGCGACGAGGACCGCGCGCGCTCGACGCTGCGCTTCTCGCTCGGCGCCGAGACCGTGCCCGGCACCGTCGAGGCCTGCCTCGCGGCCCTGTCCCACGCCCTGCGGCCGGACGCCGCACCGACCCCCGCCGCCTCCCGCCCATGAGCACCCCCTCCACCCTGGCCGCCCTGGACGACCTCACGCGCGAGCTGGACAGCGAGTTCGCGCGCGATCCGAAGGGCGCCGGCGTCGCCCGGTTGCTCGAGTCCTACGCCCGCGCGGCGGACGACTGGCGCGAGCACGCGCTGTTCGCGCCCGCGGGCTACACCCGCAACCTGCTGCGCCGGACGGACGTCTACGAGCTGCTGCTCCTCTGCTGGGACGCCGGGCAGGCGAGCCCGATCCACAACCACCAGGACCAGCGCTGCTGGATGGCCGTCCTCGACGGCGCCATCCGCGAGACGCACTTCCACGAGCCGGCCGAGGGTCACACGGGCCCGCTGAAGGCCGGCTCCGTCCGTTGCTTCCGGGGCAACGAGGTGGCGTACATCTCCGACGAGATCGCCCTGCACGAGATCCGCCCGATCGCCTCGGGCCCGGGCATCACCCTGCACCTCTACTCGAGCCCCATCCCGCGGTGCCGCGTCTACTGCGAGGTCACGGGGCGCGTCGAGGTCCGCGAGCTGAGCTACGACAGCGTCCGCCCGGGCGCCGTCGCCGACGACGGGGCCTGACCGTCGACCGGGCGACCCGTTCCCCGCGAGGCGCGTTCGCCCGGGGGGACGCGGCGGGTCGTCCGCTCCACCGCGCGCGGCGCCCGGCGAACCGGCGCGAGCGTCCGGGCTCGCGGGATCGCCCGGGCCTTGGGTCGGCGCACCAGCCGATCGATTGCGGATCGTTCGGCCACGGGGGCGCCGGCGGAGAAGGTGCAAGGCGCGCCGGCCTCTCGTCCGGCGCGCCTTGGCTTTCTCTCTCCGGGAACCGACCCGGGCTGCTGCGTCGTCGTTTTCCCCCCGATGCCGCAGGAGCCCCTGTGGGTCAGGGACCTCGCCCCAATCCGATCCGCCGGTCCCGGGGCACCTCCATGCCCTGGGGCCAGGTTCCGAACGGTTCCCACCCGGAGAACGCCATCCGCGCGAGGTCCGGGCGGGGAATCGCCGAAAAAGCGCCGCGGCACCGGCGCGGGCCCGGAGGCCGCTCCGGAGCGTCGCGGGGCGGTCCCGCCGCGGCGCCCGGCTCCTCGCTCCCGACCCTTGCCGGCGGGCACCCGGACCCGGTAGATTCGCCCGCCCGAAACCGGTGGCGAGGTAGCTCAGTCGGTTAGAGCACTGGCTTCATAAGCCAGGTGTCGCGGGTTCGAGTCCCGCCCTCGCTACCAGCCCCGCCGCCGCGCGCGCCCCGTTCCGGGCGCAGGTCGCCGGCCGTGGACCGCGGGCAGTGGATCGCCCGGATCCACGAGTTCCCGCTCGTCGCCGGTCGAGTCGTCGCCGGTGGATCCGGCGCGCGCCCGCCAGGGTGTGGAGGGTGCATGCTCGCTCCGGGCCGCCCCTCGCGGGAGTCGTTCCGGGTCGGGGTGAGGGGACCTCCGGACGACGACGCGACCTGGCGGTCGGCGTCCGCCGAGCGGGCTCGCTCCGGCGGCCCGACGGTCCGCGCCGCGGGGCCCTCGAGCTGCGCTCCGGGCGCTACGCCCCCCCGTGCGGACCGCGCCGTCGACCGCGGGGCACCCTCACAAGTGACGCGATGGCAGGACCTTGGAGCAGCGCCGGGCGGTCTCCCGATTTGGGGACAACTGGTATACTCCGGCTGTCTGTGCTGACACTTCTTCCAATCCGAGAGCATCGAGAGCAACACCCATGACATCGCAGTTCTCCCCCCGGTCCGCCCTGATCGGAGCGGCCGTGG
The DNA here is from genome assembly GCA_030428395.1 of bacterium. Taxonomy (GTDB): domain Bacteria; phylum Planctomycetota; class UBA1135; order UBA1135; genus JAUIDW01. The sequence continues at coordinate 3,093 of JAUIDW010000321.1, forward strand.
CCACGGCGGGTCTGGTCGCCTTCGGCTTCCAGACCCTGAGTATCGACAACGTCATTGGCGGCGTGACCGGCCTGACCCTCGAGCAGGCCGACATCCTCAGCCACATGTCGGTCGTCCAGCTCCCCGACGGCCAGGGCGGCAACGCCAAGACGATCCGCATCAGCGGCGTCAACCTCCAGATCGTGAACGGCCTGGACGCCACCAACGGCTTCCCGACCGACCCGACGAGCGTCGACCCGATCGACGTCGCCACCAACGGCGTCGGCAACCTGATCATCGGCTACAACGAGGCCAACGGCGCCTCGGACGACCGCACCGGCTCGCACAACCTCGTCGTCGGGCTGGAGAACCAGTACAACGCGTTCGGCGGCGCCGTCCTCGGCTCCGGCAACTCCTCGTCGGCGGCCTACGCGGCGGTCCAGGGCGGCCAGGGCAACTCGGCCAGCGCGAACTACGCCTCGGTCGCCGGCGGCCAGGGCAACGTGGCCAGCGCCGCGCACGCCGCGGTCTCCGGGGGCCTGACGAACACCGCGAGCGGCGCGCACGCGGCCGTGTCCGGCGGCGAGTCCAACACCGCGAGCGGCGTGGCCTCGGCGGTCTCGGCCGGGCGCAACAACGCCGCCAGCGGCGACTACTCCGCGGTCGGCGGCGGCGGCTCGGCCGACCCGCTGCTCGGCAACAAGGCGACGGGCCTCTACGCGGCCGTGAACGGCGGCGAGAACGGCACCGCGATGGGCTCCTTCTCGACCGTCAACGGCGGCGGCGGCGACCCGAACCCGGCCAACGGCAACCTCGCCGCGGGCGCGTGGTCCAGCATCGCCGGCGGGCGCCAGAACGACGCCTCGGGCGAGTCCGCGACCGTCGCGGGCGGCCGCTTCAACATCGCCAGCGGCGACTGGTCGGCCATCGCCGGCGGCGGCGGCGGCAACCCCGGGTTCGTCAACCAGGCGCAGGGCAACTACTCGCTCGTCGCCGGCGGCAAGTCGAACGTCGCGGGTGGCGTTCGCTCCGTCTGCGTCGGTGGCGACACGAACTTCGCCGCCTCCGGCCTGACCTTCGCGGCCGGCGCCTTCAACCAGGCGGTGGGCGTGAACGCCTCGGTCGTTGGCGGCACCGGGAACTTCGCCAACGGCGACTTCTCGATCGTCGTGGGCGGCACGATGAACGACGCCCAGGCGCTGACCTCGTCCATCCTCGGCGGCGAGCAGAACGTGACCTCGGCCCAGTCCTCCGCGGTCGTCGGCGGCCTGCTCAACACGGCCTCCGGCCTGCAGTCCGCGGTCCTCGGCGGCACCGGCAACACGGCCGAGTGGACCTACACGACCGTCGGCGGCGGCACGAGCAACCGGGCCGGCGACGCGACCGGCATGGTCGGCGTCGGCGCCTCGGTGGCCGGCGGCAACGGCAACGTGGCCACGGGCGCGGACGCCGTCGTCTCGGGCGGCGCGAGCAACACCTCGAGCGCGCTCGCCTCGGCCGTCAGTGGCGGCGAGCTCAACACCGCGGACCAGGACTACTCGACCGTCTCCGGCGGCATGGGCCGCGGCGTGATCAACGCCCACGACTGGACCGGCGGCTCCATCACGCTGGACTTCTAGTCGCGAGCGCGCTCCGGCCGCGGCCGAGGCGCGAACGCACGACGCGGGCGGGACGGGCGGCCGAGGGTCGCCCGCCCCGCCCGCGCCCGTTCGGGGGCCGCGGTGGGGGAGCGCGCCGCCGGCGGGTCACACCCGCATCGGCTTGAAGGCCAGCAGCTCGGCGCCGCGCGTGTAGGCCATGCCGGTCGCGCCGGCGGCCATCAGGTCGTAGCTCGTGCCGCGACCGGGGAAGCGGAAGTCGCCGACCGAGCCGTCGGCGAACTCGAGCGTGAACGTGTACACCGTCAGCCCGCGGCTGCCCTGGATGGTCGTCTCGCTGCGGCGGTCGACGACCAGCGCCGGGCGCTTCAGCACGGGGAGCTTCGAGCCCTCGTCCACGAACTTCTTGCCGCCCAGGGCGCGCAGGCCGCCGACCACGGCCATGGCCCCCGCTCCCACGAGGCCCAGCGCGGGCCCCGGGCCCCACGCGTCGGTCCCGGCCACCAGGGCGGCCGCCAGGGCCAGGCCCACGACGAACAGGAGCCGCCCGCGCCGCACCGAGCGCCGGCCCGCCTGCACGCGCTCGGAGTCGGGGGGGTCCCAGGCCATGGCCGAGGCGTACAGCTTGTGGTCCGCCATCTTGGCGAGGCGGCGCATGGTGACGCTCTCCTCGCCGGCCTGCCGTGCCTCGTCCTTCGACAGGAGGCCCACCGGGGCCCCGCAGTAGGCGCAGAGCGAGAGCTCGGGCCGGGTGATCTTGGCCCCGCAGGCGGGGCACTGGCGGACGGGGCTCTCCTTGGTGGTCGTCATCGATCGCGCGGGGGGGCTCGGAACCGGCGGGGGATTCTATCGGCCGCCCGCGGGCCGACCCCGACGCAACCCCGGCAAACCGCCCCGGAGAGGGCGAGGTCGGCCACCTCCGCCCGGGCCCCGCGCGAGTCGGCGCCCCTCGGCCCGGCGGCCGCGCGGGCGAAATGGCGCTGGGCCCGGAGGAGCGGGCGGCTAGGCTCGCCGGCCCCGGCCGGGGGCCGGTCGGCGGACGTCCGGTGGGCGCCTGATCGGAGAGCGAACGAGACGTGCGATACGGCGAGAAGAAGCGACGCTACCGCGACGCGTCGGTGGCCGGCCGGTACGAGCGTGTGCGCTTCTCCGGCCTGCTCGGCGGCGTGAAGGCGGCGCGGGACGAGCGCCTCGTGCTCGGGCTGCTGGCCGAGCCCGGGGACGTGCGGACCGTGCTCGACCTGCCCTGCGGCACCGGCCGGCTGCTGGAGCCGCTGCGGCGCGCTGGCTTCCGCGTCGTCGGCGCGGACGTCTCCACGCAGATGATGGCCGCGGGTCCGGCGCCCGGTGCGCCCGGGGACCTGGGCCGCGTGCAGGCGGACGCCGAGCGGCTGCCGTTCGCCGACGCCAGCCTCGACGCGGTGGTCAGCCTGCGCTTCCTGTTCCACGTCGACGAGCCCGCCGCGCGCGAGCGCGTCCTGCGCGAGCTGGGGCGCGTGGCGCGGCGGCGCGTGGTCGTGCAGGAGCGCGACCGCTCGACGCCGCGCGGCCGGCGCCGGGCGCGCGCCGCGGGCGCGCGCGGCGAGCGCGGCCGGGCGGCGCCCACGCGGGACGAGGTCGCCGACGAGCTGGCGCGCTGCGGCCTGCGCCTGGTGCGCGC
>JAUIDW010000322.1 GCA_030428395.1 bacterium
GGGCCGCATCACCCACGTCGGCGGCAGCGGCGGGCTCGCCGTCGTGTTCGTGGACCGGCGCGAGGAGGGCCCGCGCCTGCACGGGCTCGACACGGCCACCGGCACCGTCCTGTGGGAGCGCACCGTGCCCCACGAGGGCTGGATGTGGGCCGTGTGCGGCGAGGACCGCGTCGCCGTGCTGCCGCAGGCCTACGGCTCCACGCGCGTGCTCGTGCTCGACCTCTACACGGGGTGCGAGCGCAGCGCCTTCGAGCTGCCGGGCAACGTGAAGAGCCCCAACCACAAGTCGGCCTGGATCGAGCGCGGCCGGCTGATCGTCCCCCACTTCCGCTCGTGGCGCGGCGAGCACCACTACCTCGCGGCCTACGACCTCGAGTCCGGCCTGGCGACCTGGCACGTGCCCTCCGAGGAGGGCCTCGAGCTGGACTCGATCGCGCGCTGCGACGACCGCACGTACCTCGTGCTGCTGGCCTCGACGCGCGAGCGCGCCGGCGGCCTGGTCGAGGTGCACACGCGCGACGGCGCCGTGCGCCCGGTGCCCGGCGTCGCCTTCGAGGGGATCGACGTGCCGGTCGGCCTGACGCGCTACGCCACCACCGAGCTCGACGCGCCGTTCCTGTTCGCCGCCACGCGCGACGCGGGCGACTGGCTGCGCATCCGCGCCATCCACTTGCCCTACGGCGAGCGCTGGGCGCACCGCGTGCTGGTCCCGGGCCTCTCCGAGGAGAACAACCCCGTCCCGATGCCCCGCCCGGCGCTCTCGCGCACCACGGCGGCCTTCGCCTACACCGAGCCGTCCCAGCGCTCGGCGCGGCGCGGCACGACCCACCTCGTGTTCCTCGACCGCTCCAGCGGCGTCCGGCGCGAGGTCCGCGTCCTGGCCCCGGAGCTCGGGGAGGCGGACGAGATCACCCTGAGCGCCGCCGGCGACGCCCTCTTCCTGGCGGGCCGGCGTATGCTCCATGTCCTGGAGGTCGAACGATGAGACACGCGACCCCGCACCGGTCCGCGATCCCGAGCCGGTCCGCGGCGCTCCGCGGGCTGGCCGCCTGCGCGCTGGCGCTCCTGACGGTCCCCGCCGGCGCCTCCGGCACGACCGCCCCGACCTCGCCGCCGGGCGCGATCGCCGTCCCCCAGGACGCTCCGGCCATTGTGGTCACGCGCCCGCAGTACGAGGCGGTCGAGCGCGGCCTGACGTGGCTCGCCGCCAACCAGGAGCCCAACGGCAGCTGGATCGGGAAGATCGGCTACAAGCTGAACACCGACTACGACTACACCGAGGCCGACCAGGGTCACGTCGGCGTCACCGCGCTCGCGGGCATGGCCTTCATGGCCGGCGGCCACCTGCCGGGCCGCGGCGAGTACGGCGCGGCGGTCGAGCGCGCGCTCGACTTCGTGCTCGGCTGCGTCCAGGACGACGGGTACATCACGTACAAGGGCACGCGCATGTACTCGCACGCCTTCGCCACGCTGTTCCTGGCGGAGATCTACGGCATGACGCGGCGCGCCGACGTGCGCGAGAAGCTGCAGCTCGCGGTCGACTTCATCGTCAACTCGCAGAACAAGCAGGGCGGCTGGCGCTACGAGCCGTACGCCGTCGAGGCGGACATGTCGATCGTCGTGTGCCAGGTGCTCGCCCTGCGCGCCGCGCGCAACATCGGCATCCGCGTGCCCAAGTCCGTCGTCGACAAGGCGGCCCAGTACGTGGTGGACTCGGCGGTGACCGAGAACACCGCGACGCGCATGGGCTGGTACCGCAACGAGGTCGGCTCGTTCCACTACCAGAAGCAGGACACGTCGCGCTCCTCGTTCCCGCTGACCGCCGCCGGCGTAACGGCGCTGCACGGCGTGGGCATCTACTCCGACGAGGCCATCGAGCACGGCGTCGACTACCTGTGGCGCCACCTCGACGAGTTCAACCGCAGCTGGGGCGTCCGCAAGGACGGCCACTACTTCTTCTGGTACGGCCACTACTACGGCGTGCAAGCCATGTACACCGCCGGCGGCCACCACTGGGAGGCCTACTACGCGGTGCTGCGCGACGAGATCCTGGCGCTCCAGCGCGCGGACGGCTCGTTCCCCAACCGCGTCGGTCCCGGGCCCGCGTTCGGCACCGCCTGCGCCGTGCTGATCCTCGAGATCCCCTACCGCTTCCTGCCCATCTTCCAGCGCTGACCCCTCCGTGACGAACCTCCGCGACCTCGACCTGCGGCGCACGCCGCGCCTCGCCGCCCTGCTCGACCGCCTGGGCGCCCGGCTGACGCGCGGGATCTGGCTGCACGGCCTGGGCTCGGTGCTGGTCGTCGCGGTGCTGTGGATCGGGTTCGCGTTCTTCGCCGACTGGGCCCTGCACGTGCCGCGCGCGGTGCGCTGGCTGCACCTGGGGGTGCTCGTCGGGCTGCCGGGCTACGTGGTGTGGCGCGAGCTGCTGCGCCCGCTGGCGCGGCGCCCCGACCCGGCCGGGCTGGCCGTGCTGCTCGAGCGCGCGCACCCCGAGCTGCACGAGCTGATCGTCAGCGCCGTCCAGCTGCAGGCGTCCCCCGACGGCTCGCCCGCCCTGGTCGACCGCGTCCTGGCCCGCGCCGAGGAGGCCGCCGGCGACCTCGAGCTGACCGGCGTGCTCGACGCGCGCGGGCCGCGCCGCCGCTTCGCCGCCGGCGGGGCCGTGGCGCTCGCCGGCGCCGCCCTGTGCGTGCTGTCCCCGTCCACCGCGGCCATCTTCGCCAACCGCCTGCTCGGCGGCACCGCCAGCTGGCCCCAGCGCACGCACCTGACCGTGTCCGTCCCGCTCCTGCAGGAGCGCGCCCAGATCGACGAGACGCCCGAGCGCATCCACGTGCGCGTCGCGCGCGGCACGGACGTGCCCGTGCTGGTGCGCGCCGCGGGCGTCGTGCCCGACGACGTCACGGTCCACTTCGACGGCGGGCAGGAGCTGCTGCTCTCCCCCGGCGCCGAGGGCGCCTTCCGGACCATCCTGCGCTCGTGCCAGGAGTCGCTGGCGTTCCACGTGACCGGCGGCGACGACCGCGACGGGCTGCCGCGGGTCGAGGTCGAGGTGCTCCAGCCCCCCGACGTCGCCGGCATCGCCGTGCGCGTCGAGCCCCCCGCGTACACCGGCGAGGAGCCGCGCACCGAGTTCGACCTCGACGTCTCGGTGCCCGCGGGCTCGCGCCTGTCGATCGCCATGCTGCCCGAGCCGGCCGGCGCCGCCGGGCGCGTGCGCGTGCTGCCCGACGACGTCCTGCTCGACCTGGCGCCGCGCCCCTTCCCGGTCCGCCCCTCCGACGGGGACGTGTCCGGCGAGGTCGAGCGCCAGGGCCTCGGCTTCGACTGGGTCGCCGACGCCTCGTTCCGCTACCGCTTCGAGCTGCGCGACGAGACGGGCCTGCAGAACCCCGACCCGGGGCTCTTCGCCGTCCACGTGCTCGAGGACCGCGCCCCCGACGTCCAGGTCCTGTCGCCGGCGCGCAGCGACTTCGACACGACGCCGGTGGGAGCCGTCTCGCTGCGCGTGCGCGTCGAGGACGACCACGGCGTCGCGTCGCTGCGCTGGAGCGCGCGCCTGCCGGCGACCGCCGGCGAGGCCGAGCCGCCCCGCGCGCGCGGCGAGCTCGAGTTCACGCCCGTCGAGCGCGACGGCGCGGACTGGCGCTCGGACGCCGCGGGCGTGGTCGTGGCCGCGCGCCGCCGGCTCGAGGTGGCCGAGCTGCTGGCCGAGCTCGGCGCCGGACCGGACGCCTTCGGGCAGCTCGTGCTCGAGGTCGAGGCCCGCGACAACCGCCCCGCGCCCGAGGGCCCGGGCGACGCCGGCCGCGAGCCGGCGGACGACCCCGCCGTCGGCCGCGCCGCGCCGGTGCGCGTGCGGATCGTGTCCGCCGACGAGCTCCTGCGCCGCGTGCAGGACCGCCTGGCGCGCGTGCGCACGCAGGCCGCCGCGCTGGAGGAGCTCGAGCGCCGCAAGGAACAGCGCGTCGGCGAGCTGCTGACCGCGATCGAGAGCGACGACCTGGCGGCGCTGGAGAGCTCGAACGAGCTGGCCGCCGCGCTGTCCGGCGAGCGCCGCGTCCAGGGCGACGCCGCCGCGCTCACGCGCGAGGTCGCCGCGATCGTCGAGACCGTGCTCTACGCGCGCCTCGACGAGAAGGCCGGGGCCCTGCTCGAGCAGGTCGACGGCTCGCTGGCGCTGCGCACGCAGCGCAGCTTCAGCGCCGAGCCCTGGCTCGAGCTCGCCGCCGCCCACGCCGAGGGGCGCCTGGGCTCCCCCACCTTCGCCGGCCAGCTCGTCGGCATCCTCGACGCGTGCCTGAAGCTCAGCGAGGAGGACACGCAGGCGACGGTCGCCGCGCTCGACCGCGCCGGCCTGGCGGTGGACGTCGGCGAGGTCCACGCCGCCCTCACCGAGGCCGCGGACGCGCAGCGGCGCACGCTCGCGCGGCTCGAGGACCTGCTCGACCGCCTGGCCGAGTGGGACAACTTCCAGTCCATCCTGTCGCTGACGCGCGACATCCTGAACCAGCAGAAGTCGCTGGCCGAACGCACCCGGCACCTGGCCAGGGAGAAGTGACATGCGCCCTCCGCACCGCACCGCACGCCCGCACCGCACGGGGACCGCGCTGGCCGTCGCCCTCGTCGCCCTCGTCGCCCCCGTCGCCACGGGCGCGACCCCGGCCCAGGACCTGTCCGCGGACCGCGACCTGGCGGGCATCGCCGAGGAGCAGGCGCACCTCGCGCGGCAGCTGGCGCGCCTGCGCCAGACCATGGAGGTGCTGATCCCGCGGCTGGAGGCCGAGGGGCGCACGCACGCGCTCCAGCTCCTGCGCGAGGGGCTGACGTTCGTGGGCGAGCGCGACGACGAGGCCGGCGCCAGCACGCTCGAGGAGATGATGGAGTCCGCGCGCGACAGCCTGCGCAGCGGGCAGCCGGTCCAGTCGCTGGAGCGGCAGGAGGCGGTCGTGCTGCGGCTCGAGCGCCTGCTGTCGATCCTGATGGACCGCGAGAACCTCGAGAGCATCGAGGACGCGCTGGAGCAGCTCCGCGCGCTCGAGCGCGAGCTCGAGGACGTGCGCGACCGCGAGGAGGAGCTGCGCGAGAAGACCGCCGCGCTGCGCGAGGAGAGCGCCAACGACGCCCAGCGCGCGCTGGAGGCGGGCATCGACGAGCTGGCCGAGCGCCAGCGCGAGCTGCTGCGCGCCAACGAGTCCCTCGGGCGCCAGACCGGCACGCTCGACCTCGAGCGCTGGACCCAGCGCATCGAGGAGCTCGCCGCGCGCCAGGAGATGGACGCCACCGTGCTGCGCTCCTGGGACCCCGAGCTCGCGCCCGCGCTCGACGAGGCGCGCGACGCCCTGGACGACGCCCGCGAGCAAGGCGCGCGGGCCGAGCGCCTGCGCGGCGCGGCCGAGGAGCTGCAGCGCGCGTCCGAGGCCGCCGGCTCCGGCGAGGTGGGCGCGCAGATGCAGGCGGTGACGTCCGAGCTCGACGACGCCGCCGAGCGCGAGGAGCGCCACGCGCGCGCCTCCGGCGACGCCTCCGCCGAGCGCACGGCCGAGGCGCTGCGCGAGGCCGCCCGCAAGCTGCGCGAGGCCGGCGCCGATCCGGGCGCGCGGTCCGCCGCGGCCCAGGAGCTGAGCGCGCGGTCCGAGCAGCTCGCGCAGGAGGCGCGCGCCTCCGAGGGCGCCGCCGCCGCCGCGCGCGAGCAGGCGCTCGAGCAGCTCACGCAGGCGACCGAGTCGTCCCCCGGCGCGAATCCCGGCGCCGCCGACGCCGAGGACGCGCTGCGGCGCGCCGTGGAGTCCGGCGGCGGCGCGGAGTCCCCGAGCGAGGACCCTGCCGCCGCGCGCGAGGCCGTGCGCGCCACCGAGGAGGCCGCCGAGGCCCTGGCCCGCGCCGCGGGCGACGAGCGCCGCAAGGGGCCCACGCTCTCGCGCTCGCAGGCCGACGCCGCCGAGGCGACCGACCGCGTCCGGCGCGGCCTCGGCTCGCTCCCCCAGGCCGACTCCCCGGAGGTCGAGCGCGCCCGCGGCAGCCTGCAGGCCGCCGCCAAGGCCATGCGCGCCGCCGCCGACGAGGCCCAGGGCGGCCAGGCCAGCTCCTCCGCCGAGGCCGCCGAGGCCGCGTCCACCGCCCTCGGCGAGGCCCTCGAGAACCTCCGCTCGGCCCTCTCCGCCACCGCCGGCACCCCGGGCTCGCAGCAGTCGGGCTCGCAGCAGTCCGGCTCGCAGCAGTCCGGTTCGCAGCAGTCCGGTTCGCAGCAGTCCGGTTCGCAGCAGTCCGGTTCGCAGCAGTCCGGCTCTCAGCAGTCCGGCTC
>JAUIDW010000323.1 GCA_030428395.1 bacterium
CGATGCACGCCGCGGGCGCCGGGCGCCGCGCCGCGTGGTGCGCGCCGCGCGAGCTCGCGACCTCCTCCTCGACGCAGCCGATCACCGTCACGCGCGCCGCCAGCCGACCGGCTCGCGCCGCGCGGGACGCAGCGGCGACGAAGGCGACCAGCGGGCCCTTCGCGTCCACCGTCCCGCGGCCGGAGAGCCGCCCGCCCTCGCGGCGCACCGGGACCTCGCCGGGCACGGTGTCGACGTGGCCGAGCAGGACCAGCTCGGGCGCGCCGGGGTCGCCGACGCTGCCGACGGCGTTGCCGACCTCGTCCACGCGCGCCTCGAAGCCCAGCGCGTCCATGCGGCGCACGAGCAGCTCCGCCGCCGCCCGCTCCGCGCCCGACGGGCTCCGCGTGCGCACGAGCTCCTCGAGCAGGTCCACGGCGTCCGCGTCGTTCACGCGCCGCCCCCCCGCGCCGCGCGCACGGCGGCGCCCACGGCGTCCGCCAGCTCGTCCAGCTCCGCCGTCCCGCTCACCAGCGGCGGCAGCAGCCGCAGCACGCGCCGGCCGGCCGCCAGCGCGAGGGTGCCCTGCTCCTGGAGCGCGCGCAGCACCGGGGCGACCGCGTCGGGCAGCTCGACCCCCACCATCAGGCCGCGCCCGCGCACGTCGACGGCCGCGTCGCCGCACGCCGCCCGCAGGCGCTCCAGCAGGCGCGCCCCGTTCTCCGCCGCGGCGCGGACGAGGTCCTCGCGCTCGAGCGTCTCCAGCGTCGCCAGCGCCGCCGCGCAGGCCAGCGGGTTGCCGCCGAAGGTCGAGCCGTGCGCGCCGACGGGCACCTCGCCGAGGCTGGAGCGGTACACCGCGGCGCCGACCGGGAAGCCCGCGCCGAGCCCCTTGGCGAGGCACACGACGTCGGGGTCCAGGTCGTGGTGGCGATACGCGAACCACGCGCCCGTGCGGCCGCAGCCGGTCTGCACCTCGTCCACCCCGAACAGCGCCCCGTGCCGGCGGCAGCTCGCCTGCACCGCGCGCAGGAACTCGCCGTCGAGCAGGTGCACGCCGCCCTCGCCCTGGACGACCTCGGCGAGCACCAGCGCCACGTCCCCCGCGGCCAGCCGGGCCTCGAGGGCGTCCAGGTCGCCGGCCGGAACGTGGGCGAAGCCGGGCACGAGCGGCCCCGCGCCGGCGCGGTGGTGCTCGCGCCACGTCGCGCTGAGGGCGCCGTACGTGCGGCCGTGGAACGCGCGCGCCAGGGCGACCACGCCCGGGCGGCCGGTCAGCACGCGCGCGAGCTTGACGGCGGCCTCGACCGACTCGGTGCCGGAGTTGCAGAGGAACACGCGGTCGAGCGGCGCGAGCAGCGCCCCCAGCCGCGCCACGAGCGCGTCGCGGCCCGGGTGCGAGAAGCTCGCCGCGCAGGCCGCGAGCTGCTGCGCCTGCTGCTCCAGCGCGCGCGCCAGCGAGGGGTGCGCGTGCCCCAGCGAGGCGACCCCCATCATCGACGTCGCGTCCAGGTAGCGGCGCCCGGCGGCGTCCCACACCCACGGCCCGCGGCCGCGCACGAGCTCGAGCCCGCGCGAGCCCGCGAGGCGCGCGTCCTGCGCGCCCTGCGCGACCGGCGCCGCGGCGGTCGGCGTCGAGGGGCTCACCGCAGGCCACCCGCGGACGCGGCGCGCTCGAGAGTCTCGGCCCCGTCCCCCCGGCCGCCGGGCTCGCCGCGCTCCCCGCGCTCGCGGGAGGCCGCGACGATCACGGTGCCGCGGCCCGCGAGCGCGTCGGTCAGCGGGCGCTCCCGGCGGGCGTCCGCCAGCACGACGCGCGGGACGCCGCCGGCCAGCGCCTCGCGCGCGCCGAGCAGCTTCTTGCGCATCCGGCCGCGGGCGAGCCCGTCGGCGCGGTCCAGCTCGGCCTCGTCCAGGTGCGGCACCAGCGTGTCCTCGCGCTCGGGGTCGGCCAGCAGGCCGGGCACGTTCGTCAGCAGCACCAGGGTCGTCGCCCCCAGCGCCGCCGCGACGCGCGCGGCGAGCCGGTCGCCGTCCACGTTCAGCATCTCGCCGCCCTCGCCGGCCGCCAGGGGCGCCAGCACCGGCACGAGGCCGCGGAGCCGCAGCGCGTCCAGCAGGCCGACGTCGACCTCCTCGGGGCGGCCGGTCCACTCGTCCCGCAGGACGCGCACACGCCCGTCGACGACCGTCCGCACCGCGGCCTTGCGGCGCGCGCGCACCGCCGCGCCGTCCAGGCCCGAGAGCCCGAAGGCGCCCACGCCGCGGGTCTGCAGGCCCTCGACCAGCCGGCGGTTGGTCAGCGCGGTCGCCATGGCGAACGCCTCCAGCGCCGCGCGGTCCGTGCGCCGGCTCACGTGGCCGCTGGGCGACGTCACGAACTCCGCCGGGCGCCCCAGGGCCGCTTGCAGCTCCGTCGTGGCCTCCGACCCGCCGTGCACGAGCACCGGCGCGCCGCCCTCCGCGACGTGCCGCGCCACGTCGTCCAGCAACGGCGCGTGCGGGATGCCCCGCGCCCCTCCGACCTTCACGACCAGCATCGCTCTCGCCTCCCTCAGCCGACCGGGTGGAGCCCGCGGGCCGCGAGACCGGCGGTCTCGTCCCAGCCCATGGACAGGTTCAGGCACTGCACCGCGCTGCCCGCGGCGCCCTTGCCCAGGTTGTCGAGCGCGCACAGCGCCACGAGGCGCCGCCCGCCCGGGTCCAGCGCGAACCCGACGTCCGCGCGGTTCGTGCCCCAGAGCAGCTTCGGCTCGGGGTGCCGGTACGCGCCGGCGCGCTCGTGCACGACGTCGACGAAGGGCTCGTCGGCCACCGCGCGGTGGTACGCGCGCAGGACCTCGCGCTCGTCGGGCGCCGGCTCGTCCGGGTCCAGCAGCACGTGGCACGTCGCCAGCGCTCCGCGCACGAGTTCGACCGCCGTGATCGACAGGTGCAGGTCCACCTCCGGGAAGGCCTGGGCGACCTCCGCGGCGTGGCGGTGGCCGACGGGCGCGTAGGAGCGCACCACGGCGCTGCGCACCGGGTGGTGGCTGCCGGCGCCGGCGGAGGCGCCGCCCTCGCTCGAGCCGACCTTGACCTCGGCCACGACCGTCCCGGCGCGGTTCAGCAGCCCGCTGCGCGCCAGCGGCAGCAGCGCGAGGTTCACGGCGGTGGCGTTGCAGCCCACGCCGCTGATCCAGCGCGCGCCCGCGAGCCGCTCGCGGCCCAGCTCCGGCAGCCCGTAGGCGAAGCGCTCCAGCCACGCCGGCGCCGGGTGCGGCTCGCCGTACCAGCGCGCGTAGGCGTCGGGGTCGCGCAGCCGGAAGTCCGCCGAGCAGTCCACGACGCGCTCCGCCAGGTCGGCGTAGCGGTCGATCGACCGCGCCGCGGACCCGTGCGGCAGGGCCAGGAACAGCACGTCGCACGGCTCGAGCTCCTCGAGGCGCGTGAAGCGCGGTCCGTCCACGCCGCGCAGGTGCGGGTGCGCGCGGTGCAGCGGCTGGCCCGCCAGGCGCTCGGACGTCGCCTGGACGACGTCGGCCTCGGGGTGGTCGAGGAGCAGCCGCAGCAGCTCGCCCCCCACGTAGCCGGACGCGCCGGCGACCGCGACGCGCGTCACGGCGTCCCCGCCCCGGCGACGGCCGGCGTCCGGCGGGCGTCCGCGGGGCCGCGCTCGCGCGCCACCGCCAGGACGAAGTCGACGAGGAGACCCGGCAGGTCGACCCCGGTGGGCTCGATGCTGTTGCGGAACTCCATCGAGTGGTTCACCTCGAGCACCAGCAGGCTCCCGTCGACGTCCTCGACCAGGTCGACGGCGACCACCTCGCCGCCCACGGCCCGGGCCGCGCGCGCCGCGAGGTCGCCCACGCCTCCCGCGGTCCCGTCGACCGGGCAGCGCCGCGTCCGCGCCCCGCGCGCGGTGTTGGTGACCCAGTGCTCGCTCTCGCGGTAGATGGCGGCGACGGTCTCCCCGCCGATCACGAAGGCGCGCACGTCGCGGCCCGGCTTGCGCACGAACCGCTGCAGGTACAGCGAGCGGTGCGTCCAGTTGCCGAGCACCTCGCGGTCCTCGAGCACGGCCTCCGCGGCGTGGCGGTCGTTCAGGCGCGCCACCAGGCGCCCCCACGAGCCGACCGCCGGCTTCAGCACGGCCGGGTAGCCCAGCTCCTCGTCGAGCACGCGCAGCGCCTCCTCGGTCGAGAAGGCCAGGCGCGTGGGCGGCTGCGGGATCCCCGCGCGCGCCAGGCGGGCGCTCGTGCGGACCTTGTCGCCGCAGGCGCGCACGACCGCGGCGGGGTTGACGCAGCGGATCCCGAGGCCCTCCAGGACCTCGAGCGCGTGCACCGCGGCGCCGAAGGCCACGGAGCGGTCGTGGACGACGGCGACGCCGTCCAGCTCGGGCGGCGGGGGGCTGCCGTCGAGCGGCAGCGCCAAGCGCCGCTCGTCGAGCCGGCGCACCGCGACGCCGCGGCGCGCGTAGGCCTCCAGCAGCAGCTTCTCCTCGGGCCGCACGCGCGACGCGAGGAACGCGACGGGGACGGGCTCCACGGGCTACTCCCCCCAGTCCTCGTCGACCTCGGGGGCGAGGGCGAGCGCGAGCGGCGAGGTGGAGACGACCTCGAGCTCGACGCCGCAGTCGGCGCAGGCGACGACCTCGCCCTCGACGGCGTCGGCGGGCAGGTCCAGGCTCGAGGTGCATTCGGTGCAGGCGATCATGGTTCCGGGCTCCTTTCGTCCGGAGCCGGACCCACGGCGGACCGACGGCGTGCGCTCGATTCCCCTGGAACGAGCGAAGCCGCCGGCCCCCCGAGGGGCCGGCGGCTTCGTGTTTCGGTGTCTACGAAAGCCTCAGCCGACCCCGCGGGGGCACAGCTTGATCTTCTTGGCTTTCGAGGTGCGCGTGAACATGGCGCGCCGGGCGCGGTGGCCCGACGGCCGGAAGCTAGAGGCGCGGCGCGGTCCGCACAAGCCCCTCCCTCCTTTTTCCCCTCGCCCTCCGGGGAGCGCGGTCAGTACCCCGCGGCCTTGTCGACGACGTTCAGGAGCGGCTCGCCCGCGCCGAAGCGCCGCAGGTTCTCGCGGAACAGGTCGCGCACCCGCTCGCCGGTCGACTCCGACCAGCCGGCCACGTGCGGGGTGATCACCACGTTGGGCGCGGACCAGAGCGGGTGCCCCTCCGGCAGCGGTTCGGGGTCGGTCACGTCCAGGCAGGCGCCGCCCAGGTGGCCGGCCTCCAGGGCCTCCACCAGCCCGTCGGTGTCGACCACCGGACCCCGCGCGATGTTGACCAGGAACGCCCCGGGCCGGGTGGCGAGGAGGCGCTCGCGCGACATCATCCCGCGCGTCTCCTCGGTCAGCGGGACGCACAGCACGACGACGTCCGACTGCGCCAGCCAGGCGTCGAGGTCGGCGGGCGTCCCGGTGCGGTCGACGAAGGCGGGGCCGGGGCGCGGGGTGCGGTCGATGGCCCACACGTCCATGCCGAAGGCGTCGCCGCGGCGCGCCACCTCGGTGCCGATGCCGCCGAGCCCCACGACCAGCAGCCGCCGTCCCGCCAGCGCCGTCGGCGCCCGCGGCGGCGACGAGCGGTCCCAGCGGCCCTCCGCCTGGCGCGCGCCGTAGGCGTCGAGGCCGCGCGTGAGCTGCAGCAGCATGGCGAAGACGTGGTCCCCGATCGTGGGCCCGTGCATGCCCTGCATGTTCGTCAGCAGGACCTCGTCGCGCGCCCGCAGCTCGGGCACCGCCAGGACCCGGTCCACGCCCGCGCTGAACGCCTGCACCCAGCGCAGGCGCGGCGCGGCGGCGAGCAGCTCCGGGGTCGCGTAGCGCGCGTCCACGCCGTCGAGCTCGCCCGCGCGGGCCAGCGCCTCCTCCTCCGACAGCCCGCGCAGCAGGCGGACGTTCGGCGCCAGGCGCGCGAGGACCTCCGCCTCCTCGTCGTCCACGCGCCCGGCGAGGAACGTCAGCTCGCGCCGGCCGCCGTCGGTGTCCACGGCGACCGCCGCGTGGCGCGTCGAGCCCAGCGGCGGCACCTCCGCGCCGGGCGCCCGGCAGCCCGCGGCGGCGAGGGCGCCCAGCGCCAGGAGGAGGGAGGCCGCGCGCCGGGTCGGGATCGCGCCGTCGGGGGTGGGTCGCTGTCGCATGGGGCCACTGTGGGAGCCGGGCGCGGCGGCGGCAAGGCGCAAGCTCCCGGGCCGCGGCGCTCGCGGCGTCGGCGCGACGCGCCTACCATCTCCGCCCCGCGGAGCTCGCCGGCCCGCGCCTCCGACCCCCGCGCCGCACGCCTCCGCGCCCAACGCCCCCGC
>JAUIDW010000324.1 GCA_030428395.1 bacterium
CTACCTCGAGGCGCTCGAGCTCGACCCCGGCTTCGCGCCGGCGCGCTTCAACCTGGCCAACCTCTACAACATGCAGGGCCGCAACGAGGAGGCCGAGGCGCAGCTCCTGGCCGTCCTCGAGCGCCGCCCCGGCGACGGCGAGGCCTGCTACTCGCTCGGGCTGCTGGTGGCGGAGATGGGGCGCTTCGACGAGGCCGTCGACTGGCTGCGCCGGGCGGTCCGCGGCCTGCCCGGCCGCGCCCGCGCCCGCTACAACCTCGCCCTCGCCCTGCGCGAGGCCGGCCGCGAGGAGGACGCCCTGGTCGAGCTGGCCGCCGCCGAGCGCCTCGACCCGCGCGACCCCCAGATCGTCCACGCCCGCGCCGAGCTGCACGCCGGCCGCGGTGAGTGGGACGAGGTGCGCGCCGCCGCCGCCCGCCTGGCGGAGCTCGCGCCCGGCTCGCCGGTCGTCGCCGACCTGCTGCGCCGCGCCGCCGCCGCCGGGCGCTGAGCCCGCCCGCGTCCGGCGGCGCGCCGGCCTCAGCGCTCCGCCAGCGCGCGCAGCCGCCGCTCCGCTTCCACGTAGTTGTGGCTGCCGACCCGCAGCAGGCGGGCGAGCTCGGCGCGGAGCTCCGGTCCGGCGCGCTCGCGCGCGGTCAGCTCGAGGGCCCGCAGGTGGGCCCCCCGGTCGAGGAAGAGGCCGGCGTAGCGCGCGTGGTGGCAGCGGGCGCAGCGCTCCGCGTGGGAGCTGGCGTCCTGGCGCGCCACGCCGGTGTCGTGGCAGTCGACGCACGCGACCCGGCCGGCGTGCGGGCTGGGCGCCGCGCCGCCGTCGAGCTCCGCGCCGCTCCACGAGCCGGCCAGGAAGCCCGCGTAGTCCTGGTGGCACCCCGCGCAGTCGCGCGGGAGCGGCGCGAAGGACCCGTCCCCCGCGTGGCACGCGTCGCAGGCGAGGGCGCGGTGGGTCGCGTCGAGCGCGAACCGCCCGACCGCGTCGTGGTCGAAGCGCAGGTCGTCCCCGCTCCAGCCCGCGGACGAGTGGCAGCTCGCGCAGTCCGGGGAGGTCGTCGAGCCCGCGTGGGGGTCCTCGTGGCAGTCCCGGCACGTGCCGGCGAGGCCGCGGAACACCGTGAGCGCATCGGCGCCCCCGGGTCGGTGGCACTCCGCGCAGGCCACGTCGCGGTGGCGCCCCTCGAGCGCGAAGCTCGCCAGCGCGGCGTGGCGGAAGAGCAGCGCGTCCTCCTCGAAGCCGCGCGCGTCGTGGCACGCCTCGCAGGCCGTGCCCTCGAACTGCCCGGCGTGGGGATCCTCGTGGCAGTCGGCGCAGGCCGCGTGCGCGAGGCCCACGTACTGCAGGCGGCGGCCGGCGTCGGGGCAGCGCGCCGCGACCTCGTGGCAGCGCGCGCACTCCACGTCCGCGTGGCTCCCCTCCAGCGGGAACAGCGCGCGGTCGTGGTCGAAGGCCTCGCGGTCCAGGTCGACGATGGACCGGTCGTGGTCGGCGTGGCAGGTCGCGCAGGCACCCTCGAGGCGGCCGTGGAAGCCCGCCCGGTCGGCGCGGCGCGCGGCGATCTCGTCGTGGCAGCGCAGGCACTTGTCGTCGGAGACGCCGTGGGTCCAGGTGTGGCAGCCCGCGCAGTCCTGGAGCTCGGGCAGGCAGGCGTGGGCGGCGGCGAGGGGCGCGGGCTGCGCCACGGCCTCGGGGTGGCGTCGCAGCTCCCCCGCGATGCGGCGCAGCTCGCGGCCCGTGTCGCGCGCGGAGCTCATCAGGTGGGCGTCCGCGGCCACGTCGGGCCACCCGAGGAAGGCCGCGGCGAGCGCCGCCACCAGCACGGCGACGAGGGCGCTCAGCCGGCTCACGGGGCGTCGTCTCCCTCCCCTCCGTACTCCAGCGGGTAGTGCTCGCGCGCCCAGCGAGCGTCGACCCGTCCGCTGAACACGCCGGAGAGGCCCTTGCGCGTCGAGGCGTTGAACACCGCGAGGTAGAGGTGGCCGACGATCAGCGGCACGGCCACGGTGAAGGCCGCGATGTGGACGTACCACGCGAGCAGCGAGCCGCGCGACACCCACATGGCCGCGCCCGAGACCACGAAGGTCGGGACCAGCACGGCGTGGGCCAGCAGGTTGACCTTCTGGCCCGAGTTGAACTTCGCCGCCGCCGGGGGGCGGACGCCCGGGAACAGCGCGTTGAGCGGATAGAGCAGCAGCCAGCGGAGGTCCGCGAGCCCCCAGCGCAGCGCCAGCCCCAGGTTGCGCAGCAGCCGGCGCCGGTCGCCCGCCAGGAACGCGAGCAGCATCGCGACCGGCAGCGCGACGCCCGCGATCCGGTGCACGTCCCCCAGCGTGCGGGCCGAGACCAGCTCGGCGCCGACCAGCCGCTGGAGCAACAGCAGGCCGCCGCTCGCCAGCAGCGCGAGGTACGGCAGGCCCTGGGCCCAGTGGAACCACCGCTCCGTGGCGGTGAACCTCACCAGTCGTTCGCGCGTCGTCTTCACGGGATGTCGCCTCCGGTGTCGAGGGACCACTCCTGCGCGTGGACGCCGCGCGCGTCGCCGTCGCGCTTCGAGCGCGACAGCGCCAGGCGCAGCGTCCGCGCCTCCGCCGGCAGGGGGACCGCGAAGCGGCGCGGCGCGCCCGGAGCCAGCGCGGTCCCCAGCTCCTTGTACAGCTCCCACTCGCTCCCCCCCACGCGGTCCCCGCCGGCGTCCAGGCCCTCGAGCGAGAGCAGGACGCGGCGGAAGCCGAAGTCTCCGGTCGGGACGGAGTGCGGCACGAGCGCGGTCACCTCGACCTCGCACGTCATGCCGTCGTCGCGGCGCTCGACCGCCACGAGCCGGGCCTCGACCGCGCCTTCGAAGTCGGCGACCGCGTCGAGGTGGAAGCTGTGGCGCCGGCCGACGACCTCGTCCTCGAACGAGACGAGGACCCGGCTGAGCACGCCCTCGGCCTGCGTGACCTTGCGCGTGACGGCCGGCATGTGGCACTCCTGGCAGGTCTCCTCGCCCTCCGCGTCGAGCCACTCGCGGTAGGTGCCCTCGTGGCACTTGCCGCACAGCTCGGCCGTCCCGTAGATCGCCCGCTCGGCGGCGACGGGGTGCGGGTCGATCAGCGCCGTCGACGGCACCGGCCCCGCCAGGACCCCGTGGTCGAGGTGGCAGGCGACGCAGTGCACGCCCTCCTCTCGGCGGTCCGCTCGCACCGCGGGGACGCCCTCGGCGAACACGCTCGCCGGCGCGTGGCAACCGAGGCAGCGGTCGAAGCGGTGGCCGGACGTCGCCGCGACGAAGGCCGCGTTGTCCCAGCTCGCGGCGTGCGTGGACGCGCTCCACTCCGCGTACACCTCGACGTGGCAGTGCCCGCAGTCCAGGGACGTCGCGCCGCGGGGCCCGGACTCGGTCAGATACGCGTACGGGTGGCACGCCCCCGCGGCGAGCAGCGCGGCGAGGGCGACCGCCAGGAGCGGACGGCGTGCGCTCACGACGCGCACCTCCCCAGGGGGCGGGCCCCGCCGAGCGCGCGGACGTCCCCCACGAGCTGGTCCAGCTCGTCGGGCGAGATCGCCTGCGGGCCGTCGCAGAGCGCCTCCTCCGGGCGGTCGTGGACCTCCACCAGGACGCCGTCGGCCCCGACGGCCGCGGCCGCGCGCGCCAGGGGCAGCACATCGGCGCGGAGCCCCGCCGCGTGGCTCGGGTCGACGAGCACCGGCAGGCCCGTGCGCGCGCGCAGCCGCAGCACGGCGTGGAGGTCCAGGGTGGCGCGGCTGTGATCGCAGAACGTGCGGATCCCCCGCTCGCACAGCAGCACGCGCGGGTTGCCGTTCGCGACCACGTACTCCGCGGCGAGGAGCAGCTCGTCGAGCGTGGCCGCGAAGCCGCGCTTCAGCAGGACCGGTCGCCCGCAGCGGCCGGCGCGCGCCAGCAGGCTCGGGTTGTCCATGTTGCGCGACCCGATCTGGACCACGTCGGCGACGCGCGCGACGGCGTCGAGGTGCTCCCCGTCGAGCGCCTCGGTGCAGATCAGGAGGCCCGTCTCGCGCCGCACGCGCGCGAGGATCGCCAGGCCCTCCTCGCCCAGCCCCTGGAAGTCGTAGGGCGACGTGCGGGGCTTGAACGCTCCGCCGCGGAAGCCCGTCGCTCCGCTCGCGGCCACGCGCCGCGCGATCCGCAGGGCCTGCTCCTCGCTCTCGATCGCGCAGGGTCCGGCGAGGATCAGGGGGTCGGACGACGCCGGTGCGCGCCCGCCGACGCGGACGCTGCCGGGGGCGATCCCCTCGACGCGGAGGCGCTCGGGCCGCGCGCTCACGACGCCACCTCCAGGCTCGCGAGGACCTCGCGGGCGAGCTCGGCCTCGCTCCCGCGGAAGAAGTGGTCGTCGTCGCTGCGCACCGCGACGCGGGCCCGCGGGAAGCGCGCGCGCACCTCCGCCGCCGGCGGCGGCGGGTCGAGCGCGTCCCGGCCGGCCAGCACGAGCGACGCCGCCCCGCGGTGCCCCGCCAGGGCGGAGAAGTCCAGGCGTCCCAGCGGCGGCGCGACCAGGCCGAGCGGCAGGTCGAGCTCCGCGCGCGCGGCGCAGGCGAGCGCCACCCAGGCGCCGAAGCTGTAGCCGACGAGCAGGGCGGGCCGCGCGAGCCGCGCCGCGCGCCGCAGGGCCTCGGCCCCGTCCTCGAGGGCGGCGTCGAAGTCCCCGCTGCGCTCCGCCGCGGCCCACAGCTCGTAGCGCGGGAGCCCCCCGCCCTCGCTGGCGCCGACCCCGCGGTAGTCGAAGCGGACCGCCACGAGACCGCGGGCGGCGCAGGCGTCCGCCAGCGCGCGCAGGACGTTGTTCTCGAGGTCGCCGCCCAGCAGCGGGTGCGGCCCGAACAGCACGGCCGCGCGCGCGTCCCCGGCCGCCGCGGCGGGTTCCGGGACGGTCACGGCCAGGTCCAGGCGCTCGCCCGGGCGGCGCGGGGGCCGGCGCAGGTCGAGGACGGCCGCCATCAGTACAGCCCCCCTTCGCGCTCGGCGGCGACGACCGGCCGGGGGTCGCGCACGCCCCGCGCGCACCAGCCGCGCGCCGCGAGCTCCGGGCTCGCCGGGAGGGCCTCGGCGCGGTCGCGCTCGACCGAGTTGGGGAGGAAGAACACGTCGTCGAACCGCGACATCACGACGCGTCCCACGGCGCCGTCGGCCGCGTCGCGGTCCAGCCGCACGTCCCCGTCGGTCTCCTCGACGACGCGCACCAGCGGCCCGCCGGGGCGCGCGAGGTAGTCCAGGTGCCACGGGCCCGCGGCGCCGCGGGGATCGGCGGCCTCCATCAGCACTCCGAACGCGGAGTTGCCGTAGCCGGGGAGCACCACGGCCGCGGGGAACGCCGCGCGCAGGGCCCGGTACGCCTCGGGCGCGAGCGCCATCCCGCCGAGGTGGATCCCGCGCAGCGCGCCGCGCGCCGGGGCGTCGAGCGCCTCGCCGAGGGCCAGGGCCACGGGGGGCGTCGTGAACAGCACGTCGGCGCGCTCGCGGGCGAGCACGTCGAGCGCCTGGTCGAGGACGTGCTCGAGGTACACGCGCTCGCCCAGCGAGCCGGGGACCTGGGCCCGCGCCCAGCGCGGGTCGAAGTCGACGGCGAACGGCTCGAGCGACCCGAGCAGCCGCGCGAACAGCGCGGCCGCCTTCCCCATCACGTGGGGTCCGGAGGGCCCGACGTAGAGCCAGCGCCCGCCGGCGGGGAAGCCGCGCGCCCGCGCCGCGGCGAGGAACGGCTCGCCGAAGCAGGCGAGCAGGTCCTCGGGCGCGAACGCGCAGCGCACGGGACGGTCCGTGGTGCCGCCGGTCTCCGACAGGACGAGCTCCGCGCGCAGGTCCCAGGCCGCGCGCGGGACGAGCTCCTCGAGCGGGCGCTCCGACCAGGCGCGGCGGTCGAGGGCGCCGAGGAGCGCGAGGTCCTCCGGGGTGCGCACGTCGCGCCGGACGTCCAGGCCCAGCTCGCGCTGGCGCTCGAGCCAGTACGGCGAGCCCGTGCGGGGGTGGAAGTGGGCCTGCAGGCAGCGCTGCAGGCGCTCGACGGTCGCGTCGGTCAGGAGCATCGGGAGCGCAGGGAGAGCAGGGCCGGGAGGACGAGCAGGTCGCAGACCAGCGCGAGCACGGAGGTCGCGGCGACGAGCACCCCGAACCGGACGGTTGGGCGGAAGGGCGCCGCCGCGAAGGCCGCGAAGCCCGCGGCGACGGCGAGGGAGCTGATCAGGATCGGCCGGCCGGCCCGGCGCAGGCAGGTCTCGACGGCCCGCGCCGCGCGCCCGGCGCGCACGT